>DATEIO010000945.1:0-3605 GCA_035278895.1 Thermoanaerobaculia bacterium
GAGATCGGTCGGGCTTACGCCATAAAGCAGCCCGCGGAGCAACCGCGACGTGGCGAGCGCGCACGCCGTGCCGATCGCGATGCCGGCCCCGGCGAGGCGCAAGCCGTCCAGCGAAACCATGCGGCTCACGTCGGCCGGCCGGGCACCGAGCGCCATCCGGATCCCGAGCTCGCGGCGGCGGGTGCTGACGCTGTACGCCATGAGGCCGTACAAGCCGATGGCTCCGAGGAGTGACGTCATGATGCCCGCAATCGCGAGCAGCACGACGAGCGTGCGTGCGCGCGCCGATGCGTCGCGCACGAGCCCATTCAGCGAGCCTTCGTCGTAGGTCGGGATGGCGGGGTCGAGCGCACGCACGATCCCGCGGATGGCCGACAAGGTCTCGCCCTCTCGCGCATCGGTGCGCACGACCAGCGAGAGCGCGGGCGGCAGCGCCGCCTCGGCGCCCTGATGTGCGACGACGAGGGGAAAGTACACGATCGCGCTCGCCGGCTCCTCGAGCCGGTCGTAGTGGACGTCGCCCACCTCCCCGGCGATGGTGTGCCAGCGGCCACCGAGCAGACGAACGCGCTTGCCGAGCGGACTCGCGCCGGGCCAGTACCGCTCGGCGAAGGCGTGGCTCACGATCGCCTCGCCCAGGGGACGGGCGGCATCCTGAGGACCGAACGTTTGGCCGCGGAGGAGCGGGATGCGCAGTGTCTGGAAATAATGGCCATCCACGTGCGCGACGGGGTGCTCGGCGCCGCCAGCGTTCGCCTGCGACGGATCGCCCTCGACCTCGACGGCCATGTCGTGACGGTCGCCGCTGAGCGGTACCCAGTCGGTCAGTGCCACATCGCGCGTGCCCGGGATCGCCTCCGCCTGGCGGACCAGGGCCTCGAAGAAGCTCAGGCGCGAGGCGGCCCCGCCGTAGCTGGCATAGGGGAGCAGCATACGGGAGGTGACGACGTGAGCGGCGTCGAAGCCGGGCCGCACCTCCTGCAAGCGAAGGAAGCTGCGTATCATCAGCCCCGCCGCCGCGACGAGCACGACGGCCAGCGCGATCTGTGAGACCACGACGGCGTCGCGCATCCGTCGAGGTGAACGACCACCCCCGGGTCCGGCGCCCGCCCTTCGCAGTCCCTGCGCGATGGACCGGCGCATGCGGAGGAGGGGAAGCACGCTCACGAACAGCGCGCAGAACACGGTGATCCCCAGCGCGAACAGCAGGACCGGCGCGTCGACTCCGACGCCTTCCAGTCGCGGGAGTGATAGCGCCGTGCCCGTGCTCAGCACCACTCTCAGGGCTGCCACGGCCAGCAGCACGCCGGCGCCACCACCCAGAACGCTCAGCAGCACGGATTCGCTCAGCGTCAGCGCCAGCATCCCCATGAAACCGGAGCCGAGTGCCGCACGCACGGCCAGCTCCATCTGCCCGCGCTCGGCGCGCACGAGAAGGAGCCCGGCCACGTTCGTACACGCGCCCAGGAGCACGAGCAGCACGCTGCCGAAGACGAACCAGAGCAGGTGCGAGATGGGGCCGACGATCGAATCCCGCAGCGACTGGACGCGGGGCGCAATTTGCGCTTCCTGCCCTGTTGCCGGCGACGCGTCGCCCTGGACATAGTCGCCGGCGTGGGTCAGCACACGCGCGAGGTCGGCCCGCGCGGCCTCGGCCGACACGCCGCGCTCGAGTCGTCCGAGGCCGACGAGATTGAGCGTGGCAGGCCGAGTATGAGCCGGGTCGAGCGCGAGCGGGATCCAGAGCTCGACCTGGCGCGTGGGATACGCAAAGTCCGGTGGCATGATCCCGACGATCGTGCGCGGGACATGGTTCACGGCGACCTGTCGACCGATCGCGCCGGGGTCGCCGTGAAGGCGTTCCTGCCAGAGGCGGTGCGACAGCACGACGACCCGATTTGTGTCGGGCCGGTCTTCGCCCGGGGCGAAAGCCCTTCCGATGGCCGGGCGAGCTCCCAGGACGTCGAAGAAGTTCGCCGTGACGCGCGCACCACGGACGCGAACGGCAGTCTGGTCCGCCTCCGAGGGGCCGAGGTCGCCGTCATCGAATCGCCACGCGGCCACGCCGTCGAAGGCGGACGCCTCGCTCTGGTAGAGCATGACGATGGCGTCGGACAGGTCCACCGCCGCCGGGCCGGCGTCGCTGACGGTATGCGTCAGCCGCACGAGCCGATCCGACTCCGGATACGGCAGCGGCTCGAGCAGGATGCCGTTCACGAGGCTGAACATGGCCGTCGTCGTGCCGACGCCGAACGCGAGCACCAGGACCACGGCTCCAGCGAAGCCTGGGGCGCGCCGAAGGCGGCGCGCCGCGAAGCGGAGCTCGGACCAGGCAAGGAGTTGTCGCCAGTCAAACACCTGGATGTTTCTCCCCCAGAAGAGTGCCACCCGAATCGTAGCATTCCAGGCGGACCGGCGGCGCTCACCCCGTCCGCGCGGCGTTCACCCCGGAACCGTTCGCCGCTCCGCTCCCGGCGTGCAGACTGGCTCCGTCTGCAGCGAAAGGAGCCCGTCATGCACGTCCACCGGATTCCGCTTCTTCTCTTCGCCGTCGCCGTCCTGGGCCTCGGGGCCATCCCGGCGACGGCCGGCAACGGCTCGCCTCTCTGGGGCCAGCTCGAGCCCGGGCCGTACGCCGTCGGCTTCCGCCAGATCGAGCGCTACGACCATTCGCGCCTCTACCGCCTGCCGGTCGACATGACCGGAACCCCCGTCGAAGGGGAGCGCTCGCGGCCGATCAGGATCAGCGTCTGGTATCCCGCCGAGCCCGGCGCGGGGGCGCCGCTCACGCTCGGCGACTACATCACCCTGCTCGGCGCCGAGGGTCATCTCGGGCCGGTCACCGCGGCCGACGCCGAAGCCGGCCGGCGGGACTTCTACCGCTTTCCTCTCCTCGATCAGGCGACGCCCGAAGAGCGGCGGCGCCTGGAGGCTCTCCCCTCGCGCGCCGTGCGCGACGCCCGGCCGGCCGGCGGCAAGTTCCCGCTCATCCTCTACAGCCTCGGCTCGGCCGCCGTGGGAAACGTCACGCCCGAGCTCCTGGCAAGCCATGGCTACGTCGTGGCGCAGGCGCCGCGGCTCGGCGGCCACGCGGGCCTTCCCCAGGACGGCCGGGACCGCGCCGATCTCGAAACCAAGATCCGGGACCTCGATTTCGTGGTGAACGCGATGGCCGAGATGCCTTCGGCGGACGTGCAGAGCCTGGGGGCCCTCGGATTCAGCGCCGGCGGCCGCTGGGCGCTGTCCCTCGCGATGAAGAACTGGAACGTCAAGGCCGTGGTGAGCCTCGACTCGGTGATGCTCTTCGACGACCCCGTCAGCCGGGAGTGGCGGTCGCTGCCGTTCTATGATCCCGACGCGGTGCGCGTGCCGGTCCTCCACCTCGTGCGGCGCGCCTGGGTCCCCCAGGAGACGTCCGATCTGTGGGGCCGCATGCGGTACGCGGAGCGCACCCACCTCGTCTTCGAGAACCCGGCGCTCGATCATCTCGATTTTCAATCGGTCGGCTATGCCATGACGCTGGCCGGCATGCGGCCGGACGTCGCACCGGCGGTCGCCGACGCTTTCCATCAATTCAATCGCCGGACTCTCGCGTTCTTCGACGC
>DATEIO010000946.1:0-11328 GCA_035278895.1 Thermoanaerobaculia bacterium
GCCGGCGGCTGGCTGGGCTTGCTCTCTTCCTTTCGATCTTCTGGAACGGCCTGGGCCGGGCTCAGGAGACCGAGGAAACTCCTCTCCTGGAGGAGGCGGAAGATCCCTGGGCGGTCCTTCAATCCACGCCGGGCGTGCTCACGGATCGCATCAACGTGGACGGCTCCAGCGGTTGCGGCTGCAGCGCTCCGAAGCCGGTCGTCGAGGCCGGGGCGGCGGTGGGGCAAAGCTTTTCCGAGCTCGACCAGATCCTCTTCAGCGACCGGGCGGCCGAGCGATTCCTGCCAGTCGGTTTCGAGCCCTTTCTCCGCAGGATGCCGGCCCCGACGGGCGAAGCCGACCTGGAGATGCCGGATCCACAGCTCGAGTATCTCGCGCGCCACGGAACGGGCGAGTGGAAGGCCCGGGCCTTTCTCGGGAGCAGCGGGGGCGAGGAGACGGACCGCGCGGCCGACGGTTTCGATTCCCTGCGGTCGGCCGAGGCCGAGGCTGGTGGACCGCTGGCCAAAGACCGCGCCTGGATCTGGGGCGGCGCGTACGCTCACGAAGTGAACCGCCTCGTCCTCGGCGGCCAGAAGGAGGAGCAGGACGGCTGGACCGGGAAGATCAAGCTGAACTTCCAGCTCGGGCTCTCGGCCTCTCTGATCGTGGGCGGCCGCCGCGGCGATTCGGACGGCTCCGGCCTCGGAGCCGCGCCCGGCCGCGCGCCGGAGACGACCTGGGAGGAGGACGAGCGGAAAACGGGCTGGGCGGCCGAAAGCACGGTCATCCACAACAACGATTTCTATTCCACCCTGCGCTTGAGCACGGAGGATGGGCGCCGCGACGCCGATCCCCGCTCCTCCGGCGCGGGAGCGCAGATCGGCGCGGACGGCGTGGTCCGCGGAAGCTGGTTCGGCATCGAGGAGGAGCAGCGGAGGCAGCAGGCCAGCCTGCGCAACGCGATCTATAGGGTGACCGGCCGGGTCTCTCACGACCTCGCTCTCGGCGCGGGATGGGGCCGCCAGAATGAAGATCAGGAGCTGATCCCTCCGGGCCCCCTGGTGGTGGACGGCCGCCTCCTCGGCCTCGGCGCCGCCGAGCCTCTCCTCGAGACCTGGAGGGCGGGCACGGCGAACGCCCGCACGGAGACGCTCGGGCTGTGGGCCCAGGACACCTTGAGCTACGCGGAATGGACGGCTTTCGCCGGGCTGCAGGCCGACCGCCACAATCTCGGGATCGACGGCGGACCCAGCCCCTGGACGATCGGGCCCCGCCTCGGGATGAACTGGCGGCCCTGCTGCGAGACGGTCGTCTGGGCGTCTCTCGGCCGCTTCGCCTCCCGGCTCGGGGCCCGCGCCGCGTGGCACGTGGACGCCGATGCACCGGCCCTGCTTCGCGCGCTGTTCGAGGACCGGGACGGCGATCTCTCCTTCGATCCGGGCGAGCCTCTCCAGCCCCTGCCGGGCGAGGGAATCGATCCCCTGCGGCCGGGCTTCGATCCCGACCGGGTCGATTCCCGGCTGCGGCCGGAGACGATCGACGATGCCGTGCTCGCCGTAGAAGGCGACGTGCTGAGAGGTCTCCGTCTCGGTCTGCGGGCCACCTGGCGGCGGACGAGCGACCTTCTGGAAGAGCGCCTCCTGGTCCGCGACGGCGCCACGGGCGAGGTCTTCGCGGCCACGGCCGGCGACTGGGTCCCCACGGGACGGTTGACCGGCACCCTGCCGGACGGCACGCCCTACGACGTGCCGTTCTGGGATCTCCGCCCCGGGCTCGTCGCGACCGGCGGCACGCTCCTCACGAACGGCGACCGGCGGCAGGAGGATCTCGGGCTCTCCCTCACCTGGAAGAAAAGCCTTTCTTCTTTCTGGTGGAGCGAAGGGCACGTCACCTGGAGCGACGGCGACCGCCGGCTCGGCTCCGAGTTCCGCCGCTTCGACGATCCCACGAACACCCTGGGCGGCGGCGATGACGCGGGTGATCCCGTGGCGGAGATCCCCTCCGGCCGTCCCCGCGAAACACCTCGCTTCGTAGCGCCGCGCTGGTCGTTCGATGCCGACGCTCTGTTCTTTCTTCCCCGGGAATTCCGCATCCTCGCCGCGGTCCATGGCCGCCGGGGCGATCCCCTCCCCTACTACCGCCAGGTCGCACGCGAACGCGCCGGCCTCACCCGCGTACAGCTCACCGGCGACGCCGGCGCTTTCCGGACGGATGACGTCGTCACCGTGGACGCTGCGCTCGAAAAAGAAATGTCGGTGAACGACGCCACCTTCCTCCTGCGCCTGGAAGCCTTGAACCTCCTGGACGAAGACACCGTGCTCGACCGGGAGCTGGACCTCTCGACCGGCCGCGCCGCCGCCGCGGACGAGACGCTCGCGTCCCGCACGCTCAAGCTGGTGGTCAAGATGTGGTGGAACGAGTAGACCGCCGGGAGCGTTGAAGAAGCCGGAGTTGCGATACTTTGCGGCAACGACTCCCGCGAGCCGTTGCCAGAGGCTGAAGAAATCAGCCTCGGCGGCCTGCTTCTCCGAGGCTCAGCTTCCGAAGCCCGTTGGCGGAAGTCCTTGACAGCCCAGGATAGGCTTCTTACTCTGCCTTCTCATGAAGCTGCCGTTCGATTCAGAGAGCATCCCCGTTCAGCTCAGAGGAGGCGGGGGATTTCGCTTTGAAAACATGGTCGCAGCGTCCTTCCTCGCCGACCTTCTGGCTGGCGAGCGGCGGTTTCTTCCGTCTATCTCCGACCGGGTGTTGGTTGTCGACTGGCAAATCGAAGCGCCTCCCTTGGATGATGTGCGGCTCACTCTTGGGGATGGAGCCACCACAGGATTCCTCGCCTTTTCCATCAAGAAGAACCAACAATTGACCCGTAAGGGATTCCCGGACGACTTCGTACGAGCCGTCTGGTCGCGATGGCTCTACCCCCAGACCGGCACTGGAACTTTCGACCGGGAGAGAGACTACTTCGGGCTTGCGGTCGGGATATTGCCCGACGAAGTCCAGAAAGCGTGGGACAACCTCCTAAGCCAAGCCACGGTCGGCGACCCGCACGAGCTTGCACGGCGCTTCTCTTCCAAGAGCGTCAGCAAGATTGCCAGAGATCTTTTCGCTTCCCTCCACTGCCCCAATGATTTAGAGGGCTCGGGACGCTGTACGTCTATTGAGACGGTGCGGCTCTTGCGCCGCATCCGCGTCCTGCACTTCGATTTCCGCTCCGAGCCTTCTAAAGATTTCGCCAGAGCGGTAGAGGTCTGCCGCAAGGCGTTGGCAAGCGGCAGCTTCGACCAGGCGATCGACCTCTGGGAGCGGCTTGTTGGTATCGCGGATGAGCGGCGGGCGGGAGGTTCTATGGATCTTCGCAGCCTCCTCGGGGAGCTGCGTGACAGGTTTCAGCTTGTAGCCCTTCCCGATTATCGCCAGGATTGGGAACGGCTCGCGCGGGCCTCCAAAGATGGGCTAGAGAAAGTCAAGGAATCCCTCGGATCGAGCCTGACACTACTCCGGTTTGAGTGGCTGGAAAAAATAGGTAAACATCTGATGCCTGGCCGGCATCTCCTACTCGTCGGGGCTTCTGGAGCCGGCAAGTCGGCGCTGGTGAAGATTGCCTGCCGGCGCTGGCAAAAAGGACCGGTCCTTTGGCTGGACAGCACGATCGCAGACGTCCCGGGTCTCTTCGCCCTCGAACAGCGTCTCCAACTCCGAAGCTCTCTCGCAAATCTGCTGCGGGATACTCCGAGTCAAGGTCTTCTGGTGCTCGATGCGCTGGAAACCTGGTCACCTCAGGCTCTTGGTGTCGCGGCTGGGCTACTCGAGATCTGCGTAACGCTCCCCCATTGGTCGGTGATCCTGACGACCCGGCCTGATCACCCGCGCCAGCTCCTGCCCAATCTCAAAACCCGTGCTGGGCTGCCCTCGGACTTCGAGTCTTTACAGGTTCCGCCTCTTGAGGATCAGGAGTTGTGGGAAGCGCGGGAGGCACTAACCGGTCTTCGCCTGCTCTTCCTACGCCCGGACCTGAAGGAGCTTCTGCGGAATCTGAAGGTGCTGGACTGGCTGGCAACCGAGTCTGCCTCAAGAGAGGGGCCAGAAGCTCCGAGTTGGATGAGAGCTCCCGACGTGATCGATGGCCTTTGGGAGCATTGGGGCGGCACCGGCGATGACAGCCGGTTGCGAGGCGAGCTGCTCAAAAAGCTTGCTCTTCGTGAGGCAGAAAACCTCCGCTCGGGCGTAGGCTCCTCAGAGCTCGGTCCCGAGGAGCTGAAGGCCCTGCGGGGTCTGGAAAAGATTGAGCTGCTCAAGGTTCGTGACGAACAGGTGTTCTTCCAGCACGAATTGGCAGGAGACTGGGCGCGCCTCCGCGTCCTGGTCGAGCGGGCCCGGAGAAGCTCGTTTACCGAGGAACTTGCCGCGTTTGCTCGCTCTCCGCGCTGGCTCCCCGCAATCCGCCTCTACGGCGAGCGCCTGCTCGCGTCGGAAGACACGCCGACCGATAGATGGTGCGCTCTCTACGACGCCTTACCCCAGGAGCCGGCGGCAGATGACGTTCGGGGCCTTCTGCTTGAAAGCCTCTTTTATGCCGGCAATGCGGACGAGGCTGTGGAGAGCTTGTGGCCTCAGTTGATCGCCAACGACGGCGCCCTCCTCAAACGGCTTCTCCAACGCTTCCTCTACTCCGCGACGGTTCCTACTCCCGAAGCAGACGAGGTTGCGGGCGATGAACGAATGGCCGCGGAGATCCGGGCTCTGGTGCGAATCCCTTACTGGCCTCTCTGGAAGCCGGTCCTTACAGCCCTGGACCGCCATCGAGACGGCGTGGCAACCGTAGCCCCGGAGCTTGGAGCCAAGGTCTGCGGGCTCTGGCTCCGAACCGTGCCGCGGGATTGGCCCTGGAGGATGGAGGCCGCACGCGTTGCCTATCGTATTTCTTGCGAGACCCAGGGCGATGAGACCGAAGGGCAAAGGTACCGTAGCCAAGGGGAGCTGAAGCAGGATCAGGCAATTTACGAAGCGGCACTCTTGGCGGCTCCGGAGCTTCCAGAAAAAATCTCCGACCTCGCCCTCAAGCTCTCCGGCAGAGGGAAGGAGACCTCCGACCTGCAGAAGCAGCCGAGAAAGACCAGGCGGTTGCCTGCAGGCTCACGCGGCCTCGCTCTGATGGATGCTCAGAGATGGCCTCTCTTCCCAGATGGTCCGCGAATGCGCGTAAACGAGTCGTTCCGCGAAGCAGTGCTCGGCCCTCAGGCTCTCTCCGGCCTCATTGATTGCCGCCCCGAGATTGCACGAGAGGTCCTCCTCGCCTGCTGCCTTCGGGATCCTGGGCCCGATTTCTACCATCGCTCTTACGGCACAGTGGGTCATTTTGGTCGGCAGGGAGGCTCCCCTGCCATGTTTTTCCAAGGGCCGTTTCTCCAATTTCTGAAGCTCGATCCCGAGAATGGACTGGATGCAATTCTGCGTCTAGTGAACCAGGCAACTGCGAACTGGGCCCTTCAGGAAAATAAAACTTGCTGCCTAGTGCCCTGGGGCGAGATGTCAATGTGGGCAGGGGATGTCGAGGTCTTCTCTTGGTACCGGGAAGATCTATCAGGCTTGGAGATCGTGACCTCCGCCCTCATGGCCCTGGAGAAGTTGTTGTACGAGCTCGTCGACGAGGGCCGAGATATCGGTACAATCCTGGCCAGAATCTTTGCGGAGTCCCGGTCCGTCGCGTTTCCGGGAGTTCTCGTTGCACTAGGCAAAAGGAAGCCCGAACTCTTTACGGGCTATCTTTTGCCGTTGCTCTCAGCTTGGCCGCTTTATCGTTGGGACCATATCATGGTCGAGTACAAGGAACGCTACCGCTCCGACCTCATGAGGTTCGTAGGTTTCGGGGAGCGCGCCTTCGAGATGGTCCGGAGTTGGCACGGATTACCCCATAGGCGTATTCCACTGCTCGACATTGCACGAGACCTTCTCCTTAAAGATCCGGATGTTGCAAGCGCATTCGAATCATTCCGGGAACGCTGGAGGAGCCAGCTCAGCTCGGGAACCTTGGAGTTCTCCGACGACCTGGAGCGTCTGATCGCGCTCTTTGATCCAGCCAATTACTCGTCTCCTGACATTACGAGCTTCGAATGGCCGGAGCCCCTGCGAGAAAAAGGCGAGCAGGAACGCTCCGCTGTACAACCCGACCTGGAGGCCGAGTGCTTCACGGAGTGGTGCCGAGGGGCTCTTAGAGAGCAGACCCAACTCCAGCCAGAAGAGGCCGAACAGGTCTGGCAGGCAGTGGCCGAGTTGGACCGACTCGCCCAGGAGAGACAAGGGTTCAGCCGGTGGACGGACGCCGTGGCCGCAGGAATCGCCGTGCTGCTGGATCTGAGTATAAACTGGATTGTGGCCGAGCCGTCACGGCTGACTTGGTGCCGGGAACGGCTCCTGAGAATCCTGGAGATCCCTCCCACTCCCGATCTCCTTGACGACAGCTCCAACTCTCCCACTCTTTGGCAATGGCCCTCCTTTGTCGCCATCGCGGGAGTCCTCCTGCTCGCGATCGATGACGACGATCTCCTGGCACGACGGATTGTTGCAGAACAGATCGTCGGTTTAGGGGAGAGCCGCATCTCCTTGACTCTCAGCTATGCGTTTCGAGAGCGAAAGAGACTGGGGGAAGACTGGGAGCGAATGCAGACCCTCGCGATCTTCGGGGCTGCCTTGCGATCCGTGGGGCGCCCATCGGTGGCACCGGCGAGGGCCCTTCTTTACTCCTGGGCATCCCGGCTAGCCCAATGGTTTATCCAACGGAAGATTCAACCAGAGAGGCCGAATTGGGAAACGCTCTCGCGCGTTGCTCTTCGCCTGCGTGAACATCTCCATCGGAAGGAGTGTGAGACGAGCACAGACGAATTCGCGCCCCAGCGCTTCCAGCCAGTCTGGTCCGCCGACTCGGGTTTTGACCTCTCGGCTCTCAAAGCCGCCTTCGCCTGGCTGCCACGACTGAACGAGGCTTGTGACGAGAATGAGCGCCAAGCATGGATCGATCTTCATCGAGAGCTCCTGAGAGTCGCCGAGAGATTGCATCATGGACTTGAGCAGTCGAGGTCAATAGGGGGCTACGAAAGCTGGGTCGGAGGACTCCTCTCGGACTATGAAACATGGCTTTTTACCCACTTGGCGGGGTTGATTCCACAACTATCGACCGCCGCCGAGAGAGAGTCGTTCTGGAGGCCGGTTTTCGTCAGGAGCGACCCGGCCTACCGGTCGTTCTCCCGTGTCAGGACCTTCTTGGATGCGTGGTTCTCCAAGGGACTCGAGGCTGCTGGTAAGCCCGAGACCTTTGTCTCATGCTGGGAGGAGATGATTCGCTTCGCTCTCTTCACGCCAGACCTTGGCGGCCATGTCGATGATATTCTGGGCCTCTACTGGGGAGCGGCAAAAATCAAATCTCCACAGTACAGGACCGCATTGAGAAGATTGATCCCCCTCTTTGAGCAGTGGGCAGAGCGGCATTTGCGGGGAGCCCGGGATATCCAGAAACTAGGAGATTTCCTACTTCGCCCCTCCGCCTTGGACTTTGTTTGCCCAGGTATGCGCTGGCTCAGAGGTGCTCTTCCGAGCCTGAGGTCTGGAGGCCACGACGAAGAGCAGGAGGAACGGCTTGAGCAAACACTGGTTAACGTCCTCCGCACGGGTTGGGTGCACTTTCCAGATCCCATCCGCGGGGATAATGCCCTTCGAGACGATTTCCAATACTTGCTCAGTTGGCTCGCAGGGCGTGGAGGGGCCACAGCGCTGGATTTCCAGGAAGAGGTCCGACAGTCGCTTTCAGCAACTGAGTAGGAGCTTCACATAGAGCCACGAAGCGCTGTCCCGCTTACAACACTCATGACTGGTTGGATGCCAAGACTTCATGATGGCGCCTTAGCGCCGCCAGAAGCTTTTTCGTCGGCTTGGGCGGATCCAAGACAGCGTCGAGGAAAGCGTCCTGGTCGGCACCGATGAGCATCATCCGCTCATGCTCGTCGAGAACTCTCCCGTGTTGACGAGGGTCCTGGAGTGGCCTAGGATGGGAGCCCGTCTCACAAAGAGGGAAGGAATCCATGAACAGAACCTCTGTCATGCGCGCCGCCTTGTGGGCAACCGCCTTCTGGAACGTCGTGGGCTCCCTGAGCTTCATTTTCCCGGCCTCGATCGGCCAGATCTTCGGGCTTCCCGCGCCTGCACCCCATCTCTACACCTGGTTCATCGCCTTCATCATCAACCTTTTCGCCGTGACCTACGCATGGCTCGCGCGGCAACCTGAGATCGACCGCCCATTGGTGGTCGTCGCCGCCCTCGGCAAGGCCGGTCTCTTTGCCATTGCTTTCGCCTGCTGGCTCCTGGGGGAGCTCCCAGGACGCGGCGTGGCGCTGGCTGCCGTGGATCTCGCGTTCGCCGTAATCTTTTTCTGGTGGCTTTCCGGGGAACGCTCTGCTTCAGGCACCATCCGACCGGCGGCTCTCTCGGAGCTGTAGGAGCTCATAGCACTCATGTCCCTTCTACCCGAACAACTGAAAGCCTTGGCCTACGCGCAAAAGCGCGGCACCGAGGCTCCTCTCGACTCGATTCGAACGCGGGTCGCCGGCACCTACTCCGAGCTTTCGGCGCTCGTCGAAGCGGTTCCGGCGGAGGTGGCGCGCGAGCGGCGCAGCACGTCGGGATGGTCGGTGCAGGAGGTGGTCGATCATCTGGTCGAGAGCGACCGTCTGGCCGTCGATCAGCTCCGCCGGCTGCTCGCGGGCGAGTCCGTCGACGAGCCCATTCCCGCCAGCCTGCAATCGCCGCGGCCTCTCGACCGGGATTGGCCCGCTCTGCTCCGCGAGCTTCGCGCCGTCCACCAGGACGTCCTTGCTCTGCTCGCGTCCGCCACGGACGATCTCCCGCTCACCGCGACGGCTCCCGTCGTGATGGTCGTCAAGTGCGCCGGCCCGGACGGAGCTCTCCGGCCCGTGTCCTGGCTCGCGCGCTTCGATTGGAAGGCTTATTCCGTCCTGCTGCACGCGCACAACCGCGAGCACATGGCGCAGGTAGAGCGCATTCTGAGCGCGCCTCCCCCAGGCTAGGCTCGCTTCCTTCGCGAGTACAGCGCTTCGTGGAAGGCCCGGCCTTCGCGGGCGATTTCGAGCCCGCCTTCGGCGTGGATCCGGCGCAGGACGTCCGAGGCCGTGCGCGGGCCGATGGGCTCTTTCAGGTGCTTTGCGTAGCGCCGGTTGGCTTCCGCGGCCAAGGCGGTCGCGCCGAAGGGCTCTTCGAGATCCGGACTCTCGGCGACCTGCCGGAGGAGGCGGCTCACCATCAGGCGGCCGGAGGCGGGAAGCGTCTCCTCGACGGGCGGAGCCGCAGGCGTCGGGAGCGGGCGTGCGAGATCCACCGCGGCTGCGGAGACCGTGCGGAAGGACTCCAGGCTCCGGAGCACCTTCTGAAGCTCGGCTGCATGGATCTCCCGCTGGTCGCGATGATGGATCTCCTGCTCAGCGTGAAAGGCCTCTTTTTCGCGGTGGAACGTCGCGCGCTGCTCCAGTTGCGCCAGAACCTCTTCGACGGACAGCTTCGAGCTCATCGCCCTGTCTCCCCCGGGCGGAGCGGGCGGCGCTCTCCCGGCGATCTCCACGTTGCGGCAGACGCACCGGACCTGCCGCAGGTTGCGGCAATCCGCCCCGCTCCGGTCCAGGTTGCGGCAAATGACTTGGCGACGGAGGATAGCACGACGTGCGCCGCCAGATCCCCGGACGTTGCGGTGGAGAATCCTAGGTTGCGGCGAATCCGGAGACGCTGCGGCAGAGCCATTCGCGTTGCGGCAGAGAGCGGTACGTTGCGGCAGATCCGTCCAGGTTGCGGCAGATCCCCTTGCGTTGCGGAGAGTGCTCTACGCTGCGGCAGAGCGCCTTGCATTGCGGTGAATTCCGGGACGTTGCGGCAGATCCGGATCTTTGCCTTAACGTGAATCTACGTTGCGGTGAACCGAGGAACGTTGCAGCAGAACGGGCAACGTCGCGGCAGAGCATCTTGCGTTGCGGTGAATCCCGGGGCGTCACGGCAGCGAGACGTAGGTTGCGGTGAAGAAGCCGAAGTTGTGGCGATGCCTCCTCCTCTGCCGCAACGGGGTTTCCGTTGCGGCAGAGAGGGTTACGTTGCGGCGAAGAAGGAGACGCTGCGGCGGGCTACCTCAGCTTCACCTCCGTCACCTTCATCTTCTTGTTGTCCCGGCCATGGAGCACGGCCAGCCCGGTACCGCTGTAGGCCAGCCACGCTTCGGCGGCCAGCAGGCGTCCTTCGACCTGCTGGAAGGTGAGGGTCTGCTGTCCCGTCAGGGCCAGAGCGGGCCCGAGCTGAAACTCCATCGAGCGCTCCAGGGCGACAGGATCACCGTTCTCGTCGAGCCAGATCTTCGCTTCAAGATCGACCAGCGAAGGGCCGCTATCCTGGGGCGAGGCCCCCTCGTTCCGGGCGGCCGCAGACGGATGGGGGCGGATCACCAGCAGCCGGGCGGGCTGCCCCTGCCAGGTTGCGCTCTCGTCGCTCAGCAACGTGGCTCCGTTCAGGAGGAAATCCATCATCTCCACCGGATTGGCCAGGTCCTCGGCTTCCATTTCATCGAGCGGCCTCGTCTCGGTTTCCACCTTGCTCTTTTTCCAGACGGAAAACCGTGTCTTGGTTTCCAGCCACCGCTGTTCGATACTTCTGACACCTTGGGGGCCATAGTCGATCTTGGCCGTTCCCCGCATTTTGGTCTTGCTCAAGTGCAAGGGAGCCGATCCCCGGTGCTTGAGCTCGACGTCCACGTGAATCCGAACCGGCTCATTGCTCTGCAGCGCGGCCAATCGCGTCCGGAGATCGGTCAGCGGCTCCGCGGTCAGAGAGCCGGAAATCCACAAACTTCCAAACAGAATCCACCCTAGAGCTTGTCTCTTCACGACCTTTCCTCCTCCCAGGTGAAGTTGGATCTGGGCGTTCTGAAAACCGTGAAGTGCAAGCGGAATGCCCGCCCGGGAGAAGGTGATCGGACCGGAAACGTGACTCTTTAAGGTTTCAACCCGGAGCAGAAGTGACCTCCATGGAGGACGTCGGGAGCGCCCTATTGCCATCCCATAGGGAACCGTGCTATTGGTATCCCATATGAAAGATCCCAAGGTGGACATCTGGCAAGGTACCCTGGCCCTGATGGTCTTGAAGACGCTCGAGACCCTGGGCCCGCTCCATGGGTACGGCATCGCCCGCCGGATCGAGCAGACGAGCGGCGATCTGCTCGAGCTCAACTACGGCACGCTCTACCCCGCGCTCCTGAAACTCGAGCAGGAAGGGTACATCGCGTCGGAATGGGGGGTTTCGGAGAAC
>DATEIO010000947.1:0-3518 GCA_035278895.1 Thermoanaerobaculia bacterium
CCAGGCCATCGACGATCGGTGACGTGGGATCGGGGAAACGCGCGTCGAGCACGCTGCCGACCACCCGGAGATTCCTGGCGTTTGCGACGCGGACGCCGGGAGCCATCCCGGTCGAGATCAGCAGTTGCGCCGTATCCTCGACGGCGACGAGCAGCCCTCCCGTCTCGACGAACCGGCGCAGGTGATCGAGCCCTGAAAACCCCAGGCCGGGCCGCTGATCCTCCGTGGAGTCGATCTTCCCAAGGTTCGGAGTCTCCGGCGTCGTTTTCCAGGGCATCGGCTCTCCCCACATCGGCAAGCCGGTGACGATGCGCGACGGGTCTCCGAATCCCACGGGCGGGAAGAGGATGACGTCGTAGCTCGCCGCGAGGTTGGGGTCGGCCGCGACGTCCTGGGTGCTGATGTAGCTGTAGGGGATCTTCAGCAAATCGAGGCGCTGGCGCCACCAGCCTTCGGTCTGGGTGTTCTGCCAGGTGTGGAGCAGCGCAATGCGCGGCTTCGCAACCGGCCGCGTCGCGACTTTCGGCGCGGCAGCGGCCGCATCCACCGCAACGCCGGCCTCCGCGGTGGCGCGATCGAGCGCGTCCTGCGCGATTCCTTGCACGAGCCAGGTGCCGCGCGGATAGTCGCGTCCCCCGGCCCGGAACGACTCGGCCGCGGCTTCGACCTTGGCGTCCCCGAGCGCATAGCGGAGGGTGAACATCGCATCGTCGCCGCGATGGGGGATGAGGAACACGGAGCCGTTGCCGGAAACACCGCCGCGCAGCCGGATCGGCGCCTCAACGCGGCTCATGGGCGCCGCCAACACCTGGCGGTCCGTGATCCGGACGGCCTCGGTATCGAACAGCGGGGGGAAGCTCCAGCCGGTATCGTCGTAGGGGTGCTTCTGCGGATCGTCCGGGCTCCAGTACTGGAGGTCGAGCAGAGCGTCGGCAATGCGGCTGTAAGGCTGGTCCATGCGCACGACGTAGCTGCCGGCCGGGAACGTTCGCTTCGCGTTTCCTGCGGAGACCGTGAAGGCCCGGTCGGCGCGCGAGATCTCGACGTGCTGCCATTGCAGGATCCGGAGCAATTCGGCCTGAGAGCCCGGCCGCGGGGCGTCAGCGGGCAGGACGTACGCCGCCGGCCCCTCCCGCTCCGGCTTGGCGATCGAGCGCTTGCTCTTCTCCCAGAAGTTCCGCAGCAAAAGCTCGCGGTTGTCCGCCACGAACGCCAGCGAGACCAGGAGGCCCGTCTGCTGATAATTGTTGTTGTTGCGCTGCGACCAGGAGACGGTCCGGTACGGAGGGTCCTGGCGGTACCAGGTGCGCGACGTTTCGTCCGGATCGAGCTCGCGCATCTCGGTATCGGCGCCCCGGTTGCCGAACGTCTCATAGAGCCGCGACACGCCGTTGTGCATCGCCGCCATGAACATCAGATAGCCAGGGCTCCAGGTGTCGAAGTTGCCGTGGGTGTAGACGCCGGGCATCCCGAATTTGCCCATCTGCGCCACGTTCGTCCAACCGAACAGTTGCCATTCATTGGTGAGCAGGGGATCGACCCAGGCGTTGTAGGGGCCGTCGCCCACCGTGT
This sequence comes from Thermoanaerobaculia bacterium, assembly GCA_035278895.1. GTDB lineage: Bacteria > Acidobacteriota > Thermoanaerobaculia > Multivoradales > UBA5704 > DATARR01. The sequence goes on from DATEIO010000947.1 coordinate 1,573, forward strand.
TGTCGTAGAGGAACGGCACCGATTCGTGCAGGTCGTGCAGCACCTGGGCGTGCCAGCCGAGATAGGTGTCGAGCACCTGCCGGGACAGCGAGAGCGTCAGCCCCATCGCGTCGCGGTTGTTGTCGTGCGCGACGTAGTGGCCCCAGTACGACAGGAGGGGCGTGTTCGCCTTGGGATGGGCGAGATGCCAGCGATAGACGTCCACCATGCGGTCGCGGCCGTCGACCTCGACGACCGGCGTGATCAGGGTGATCACGTTGTCGCGGATCGCGCGGATGTAGGGGCTCTCGTCGACCGCCAGCCGGTAGGCGAGCTCCATCAGGGCGGTGGGGGAGCCGGTTTCGGGAGAATGGATCGTGCCCGTAATGTAGTAGACCGGCACGCTCGAAGCGATCAGGCCCTCGGCGCGCGCGTCGTCGAGCTTCAGGAGCCGCGGGTCCGCCAGTTGCGCGAGCCGCGCGTCGTTTTCCTTCTGGCGCTCGAGATTGGCCTCCGAGCTGACCGCCACGGCGATGCGCTCGCGCCCCTCCTCGCTCGTCCCGATCGAAATCACCCGCACCCGGGGGCTCGCCTCCGCGAGCATCCGGAAGTAGCGGTGCACCTCCGCCGTATACGGCAGGATCCCCGGCGCCCCGGCCACGTCGCCCAGGACCGCGCTCGGGCTCGGCACGGTCGCGGACGCCGGCAGGTAGTCCGTGAGCGGAGAGTTGAACTCCGGCGCCGTGGTGTATTGGCGGATCTTCGCCGTGGCCCCGGCATCCATGGGCTGGGAAAGATCGGGCCTGAGCTCCGCGGGAACGCGGGTCTGGGCGGAGAGCGGAGCCGCCAGGGCGGTCAAGGACAAAAGGACGGCGAGGGCGAATCGGCGCATGCGGAGTCCTCCGGAACAGGAGACGACGGTGACCCGCGCATCCTATCTCCTCTCCCGCCGGATCGCCTGGGAGCCCCGGCGAGGACGCCGAGGCTCCCAGGGGAAGCCATCTCCGGCGCTAGCCCGCAGGGCAGAGCGTCACGGAGAGAAACGCTCCGCAGGTCGTCTGGCCATTGAAGTTACAGGCCGTCGTGGGGTCGACCGTCTGGCAGAAGTCACAGCTGCAGCGCCGGGCGGCATCCGCCGGCAGGGTGGTGGTGGCAATGGCGGCAGCGACGATCGCGGAGAGACCTAAGACGCGGGCAAACTTGGGCAGATTCATGGTGTACTCCTTTGTAGTAAGCCCCAGGGTTCAGCCCCTTGGCGGACCCATAGAGGAATGCAAATGTCTCGCCAGGAGGAGAGCCCCGATGATCGAGAAGCCCGGTGAATCCGAGTATGCGCCCTTCTACGCGGGCTACATCGCGAAAGTCACGGCCGAGGGGGTCTTGGAGATCCTCGAGCGTCAGGGCTCCGAGCTTCGCCGGCTCGCGTCCAGGGTCTCCCCGGAGCAGGAGGTGTTCCGCTACGCGCCCGGCAAGTGGAGCGTCCGGGAGGTCTTCGGCCATCTGATCGACGGCGAGCGCGTCTTCGGGCATCGCGCCTTTCGCATCGGCCGCGGCGACCAGACGCCGCTCCCGGGCTTCGACGAGAACCATTACGTGGCCGCCTCGAGCTATCACCTCCGGGATCTCGCCTCGCTCGCCGAGGAGCTCGCGTTCGTCCGCGCCGCCAACCTCGCGGTCTTCCACAATCTTTCCGGGGACGACTGGCGCCGCCTCGGCACGGCGAACGGACATCCGGTCTCCGTGCGCGCCTTGGCGTTCATCATGGCCGGACACGTGAGCCATCACCTGGCCCTGCTGGGCGAGAGGTATGGGTTGGAGACCGTTCCGCCCGCTTGAGGAATCTTCCGATCACGGATACAGCAGCGCCGGCTGCCGGTCCCGGCGCCAGGCGGCGTGACCGGCGGCGTCGGCGGCCAGGATCTCCTCCACGGTCTTTCCGGCCCGCAGGTCCTGGAGCGGCCGTGGAG
>DATEIO010000948.1:0-7947 GCA_035278895.1 Thermoanaerobaculia bacterium
CCCTGCGCTCCGCCTTGGAGGCGCGGACCACTGCCCTGGAGATCCGGGAGGCCATCGCCGCCGCCGAGCGCGAGCTCGAAGCCGCGGCCGGACGTCCTCTCGATTCCCCCTCTTCTCCTGGAGATCTGCCATGAGCCGTTCCCTGCTGCTCCCGCTGTTTCTCGTCCCGATCCTTCTGCTGCCGGCCTGCAAGGAGGGCGATTCCGCATCCGAAGCGCACGACCACGGCGACGGGCAGCCGCACGAAGCCCACGCCGAGGAGGAGCAAGGGTGGGCGGTGACCGCCTGGAGCGAGCACTACGAGCTGTTCGCCGAGACCGATCCGCTGATCGCCGGCCAGGAGGCCCCGTCTCACGCCCACTTCACTTGGCTGCCGGACTTCTCCGCCCTGAACGAGGGCTCGGCCACCGGCATCCTGCGGGGAGAGGACGGCCGCGAGGAGAGCTTCCTGGCGCCCAAGCCGCTGCGGGCCGGCATTTTCCAGGTGGTCTTCAAGCCTTCCCGCGAGGGGACCTACGACCTCGTCTTCCGGGTCCAGGCCAAGGGCCGGACCGATGGGGATTGATGACCGCCAGCGTGACAAAGGAGGCTTCCTGCCCGATTGTGGATGTCCTCTAAGGTCTTGTCCGTAAATGGACTTGGACTCTCTGCCTTCCGGGTGTCAGGCACCTATGCTATACATGCGCTGATGAATGCTGGTTCGCTCGCCCGCCCGCTCGCCTGGATGCTCGTTCTGGCGTTCCTCCTGCCCGTGGCAGGATTCGCGGAGTCGTGCGACGAGTGCCTGGGAGGCGAGCAGCCGGGCTGCTGCCCTCCGGCCTGCTCTCTCTGCCTCTGCTGCGGCCAGGGCCGGACGGTCCTCTCCGGCGCGATCCAAATGGACCGTGATCCGGGCCTCGGCTCGGCGTTCGGCGATGCGGCGGGAGCCCATGCCCTCTCCGGTGATTCCCGCGACGTCTTCCACGTTCCGAAAACCTTCCTGATCTAGCTCTGCCGTCCTCCGTATCAACATCCCGCGCGCCGAGGAGGCGTGTGGGCGGACTCCGCTTCGTGAGGTGGGCTGATGAGGATTCGACTCCTGTGGCCGTGGGCCACGCTATTTCTGTGCGCTCTTCCGGCGCTCGGACAGGGCAGGGTGTTGACGCTCGACGAGGCTCTGGCCCTGGCGCGGGAGCAGGGCGCGAGCGTCGTGCAGGCACGGGGGAGGGTGGAAGAGGCCCGAGCCCGGCAGACCCAGGCCGGGCGCCGGTTTCAGGAAAACCCGGTGCTGGAGGTGAATGGCGGCTACCGGCGGGCCGAGGACGACTTTCTCGATTTCGAGACGGCCGTCTCGCAGGATCTCTACTCCGGAAGGCGGCGGGCTGCCCGGCTCGCGGGGACCCAGGCCGCCCTCGAACGGGCGGAGGCGGAGCTGGACGAGGCCCGTCGCCTGCTGGTGCGGGACGTGTGGGCGACGTTCGTCCGCATTCTGATGGCTCGGGACCGCGCCGCGCTGCTGACGCGGAGCCGTGAGGCCGCCGACGCGTTGTTGGCCGCCACCGAACGGCGGTACGAGGCGGGCGAGGCGACGGCTCTGGAGCTGAACCGCGCCCGCGCCGCCGCCGCCTCCGCCCGCGCCGCGCAGAGCGGAGCGGGAGCCGAGGGGAGCGCGGAGCTCTCCGAGCTCAAGGCACTGCTCGGCCTGGCTCCCGGAGAGCCCCTCGAGATCCACGGGAACCTCACGCCGCGCCCGCCTCTGGAGCTGGAGGCTCTGCTCGCGCGGCTCGAGGAGCGGCCGGACCTCCGAGCCCTGGCCGCCGAGCTGCGCGAAGCCGAGGCCGAGGTGCTCCTAGGGCGGGCGCTCGCCCGGCCCGGCCTGGGAGTGCGCGGCGGCGTCGGCCGAGAGGAGGGGGCGGAGATCGTGACGGCGGGCGTGGTCGTGAGCCTTCCGGTCCACAACCGGGGCCAGGAGACGATCGCCGTGGGCGAGGCCCGGGCCGCGGCGTTGCGCCAGGCCCTCGCCGCCGCCCGGGGAGCCGCCGACGCGGAGGTGCGGGGGCGGTACTCGGCTCTGACGCGGCGCCTCGCGGCCGTGCGGGAGCTGGAGCAGGTCGCGCTCCCGGCCCTGGAAGACAACGAGTCCCTTGCCTTGAAGAGCTTCGAAGCCGGCGAGATCGATCTGGGGGAGCTTCTCCTGATCCGCCGCGAGATCCTGGAAACCCGCCTCGCCTACCTGGAACGCCTCCTCGAAGCCTCGCTGACGCGCTTCGAGCTGGAGGCGGCCGCCGGAGCCCTGCCATGAACCCGAGAGCCTGGATGATCTGGATGGCCCTGCTCCTCCCCCTTGCAGGGTGCGGAAGCGGAGAGACGAAGGAAGAGGCCGGCCACGGTGAAGAGGCCGGCGAACACGCCGGAGAAGAGCACGCCGGAGAAGAGCACGCCGGAGAAGAGCACGCGGGAGAAGAACAGGCTGGGGAGGAGCATGCCGGAGAGGAGCACGCCGAAGAAGAGGGAGTGCTCGCCGTGGATGCGGAGGTGCTCCGGGACCTGAAGCTCACCACCTTCCCCGCCGAGCTGCGCCCGGGAGGGGAGGGGGTGACCGCGCTCGGCGAGCTCAAGGTCAACGAAACGGCCTACGCCGAAGTCGGAGCACCGATCGCCGGCCGGGTTGTCCGCCTGACCGTAACCCCGGGGCAGGCCGTGCGGCGCGGCCAGGCGCTGGCCGAGCTGCAGAGCGTCGAGCTGGGGCAGGCGCGGGCCGCGCGGACCGTCGCGGCAGCCCGGGCGGAGCTCGCCCGGAAGACCGTGGAGAGAAAGCGCGGCCTGGCCGAGGAGCGGATCGTCTCCCGGGGCGAGCTGCAGCGGGCCGAGGCCGACGCGGCCGAGGCGGAGGCGGAGCTCCGGGCGGCCGAGGCGGCCGTCGACGCCCTCGGGGTGGGGAGAGGCGGAGGAGGCGGGCTCTCGGGCTTCGCCCTGCTCTCTCCCATTTCCGGGACCGTGCTGGAGCGCAAGGCGGTCCAGGGGCAGGCGGCCGACCCCTCCCAGACCCTCTTCCGCATCGGTGACCTTTCGCGCCTCTGGCTGGTCGTCCAGGCGCCGGAGCGGGATGTGACCCGGGTGCGCGTGGGCTCGCCGGCCGAGATCACGCTCGCGGCGTTGCCCGGGCAGAAGCTTCAAGGCACGGTCGAGTGGGTGGGCCGGGAGGTAGACGCCCATTCGCGGACCGTTCCCGTCCGCATCGTGCTGCCCAACGAAGGCGGGCGCCTGAAGCCCGGGATGTTCGCCACGGCCTGGATCGGGACCGGCGGCGAGGGCGAAAAGGTCGTGGCGGTGCCGGCCACGGCGCTCCAGCGCATGGACAACCAGTGGGTCGTCTTCCTCCCCCAGGGGGAAGAAGGGAAGTTCGAAGTGCGGCCGGTGGAGCGCGGGCGCGATCTCGGAGACGAGGTGGCGGTCCTCTCCGGGTTGAAGCCTGGAGAGCCCGTCGTGGTCGAGGGCGCCTTCGTGCTGCGCGCGGAGGCCGAGAAGAAAGAAGGCGGCGCGGAGCACCACCACTAGGGGAAATCCATGATCGAACGAATCATCACAGGCTCCTTCGCGAAGCCCGCCCTCACTGTCCTTCTCGCCCTGGCCGCCACCGTGGCGGGCGCGGTCTGGCTGACCGAGCTCGAGCGCGACGTCTTTCCCGACTTGGCAACGCCGGTCTTCAGCGTCTACGTGCAGAACCCGGCCATGGGTGCCGAGGAGCTGGAGACCGGGGTGGCGATTCCCCTGGAGGTGGCGCTCGCGGGCCTCCCCGAGGTGCGCCGGATCCGCTCGGGCTCTCAGGCCGGCGTGGCGCTCGTCCGCGTCGAGTTCGAGCCCGATGCCGACTACTACCTCTCGCGCCAGCTCGTCACCGAGCGGGTCAACCAGATGGCGCGGGAGCTTCCGCCAGGAACGGATGCGCCTCTGGTCTCCAGCCTGACGGGCCGATTGAACGAGGTGATGGAGCTGGTGATCGAGGCCGAGCCGGGGACCGCGGGCCTGATGGAGCTGCGGGACCTGGCGGAGTACGAGATGAGGAACCGCCTTCTGGGCGTGCCCGGGGTTGCGGCCGTGGAGGTGCTGGGCGGGCACCTGCGCCAGTTCCAGGTGCAGCTCGATCCGGAGCGCATGGCGGCCCTCGGGGTGAGCCTGGGGGAGGTGATGACGGCCGTCGAGCGGTCCAACGAGAACGCGGCTGGCGGTTTCGTGGCCCAGGGGCCGGTCGAGTGGACGGTGCGCGCCGTGGGCCGCGCGGAGAACGTAGGCGATCTGCGGGCGACCGTGGTCGCCGTGCGGGACACGACGCCCGTGCTCCTGGGCGAGGTGGCCGAGGTGCGCGAGGCTCCCGCGGTGCGCCGCGGCCTGGCGCACGGACTGGGCTCGGAGATCGTCAGTTGCCGGATCTCCAAGCAGTTCGGCGCCGACACGGTCTCGGTCGCCCGCGGCGTGCGCGCCGCCGTGGAAGACCTGACGAAAAGCATGCCGCCCGGGGTGCGCGTGCGCGTCCTCTACGATCAGGCGGATCTCGTCTCGTCCGCCCTGGGAGGCGTGGGGCGGGCCGTTCTCTTGGGAGCGGTGCTCGTGGTGGCCGTCCTCTTCCTCCTGTTGGGAAACCTGCGGGCCGCGCTCATCGTCACCGTGACGCTGCCGCTCTCGATCGCGCTCTCCGGGCTGATCCTGAAGCCGGCCGGCATCGGGCTCAACACCCTGACGCTCGGCGGGCTCGCGATCGCCGTGGGCCTTCTGGTCGACGCGGCGATCATCTTGACCGAGAACGTTTATCACCGCCTTACCGTCTCTTCAGGAGGCCGGCCGCGCCGGGAGGTGGTGCTCGCCGCCGCCGTCGAGGTCGGGCGGCCGATCGCTTTCGCCACGCTCATCGTGATCGCGGTGTTCACCCCACTCTTTGCCATGAGCGGCATCGAAGGGCGCATGTACCGGCCGCTCGCGGCGGCGGTGGTGGCGGCCATGGCCGCTTCGCTCGTGCTCGCCCTCACGCTGGTGCCGGTGCTCGCCGGCTGGCTGCTCCGGCCGTCTCCTCCCGGCAAGGAGGAGGACGTGGCGTTGATCCGCCGCATCAAGGCGGTCTACGCGCCGCTCTTGGAGCGCTCCATGCGCCGGGCGGGGCTCGTGCGCGTGCTCTCCCTCGCGATCACGATTCCGGCGCTGCTCCTGGCCCTCCGCATCGGCTCCGACTTCATGCCCAACCTGGACGAGGGGGCGCTCCTGCTGCAGACGATCCTGCCGCCGGAGGCCTCGCTCGACGAGGTGGACCGCCGGAACCATCGCGTGGAGGACGAGCTGCGCCGCTTCCCCGAGGTCCGGGAGGTCGTGCGGCGCACCGGCCGTGCCGAGCGCACCGAGGACCCGATGCCGCACGTGATCTCGGACGTGCTGGTGGTGCTGAAACCGGAGCGATCCCGTTCCGTGGAAGAGCTGGAAGAGGCGATGCGCGAGCGGCTGGGGAAGGTGCCGGGCGTCGCCGTCCTCTTCACCACGCCTCTCGGGATGCGGATCGACGAGGGGCTGGGCGGCACTCCCGCGGACGTCCAGGTGCGGATCTACGGCCCGGACCTCGACCGGCTGGCGAGCCTGGCCGAACAGGCGCGGGAGCTGATGGAGCCGATCGAGGGGATCAGCGACCTGCGGGCCGAGACACTGACCGGCCTGCCGCAGGTGCGCATCACCGTGGACCGCGAGGCCGTGGCGCGGGTGGGGCTCGCCCCGGCGGACGTGATCGACGCCCTGCGGATCGGCCTCGCGGGCGAGGAGGTCTCGCAGGTGTGGGTGGGGCAACGCCGCTATGACCTCGTCGTGCGGCTCGCGGACGACCGGCGCGGCGACCTCTCGGCCCTCGGTTCCCTGCTGATCGACGGCCGGGACGGGACCCGCGTCCCCCTGGGGCAGCTCGCCCGGGTGGAGCGGACCTTCGGTCCCGCCTCCATTCAACGCGAGGCCGGGAGCCGGCGGATCGCCGTGGAGGCGAGCGTGGCCGGCCGGGACCTGGGGAGCACGGCGGCCGAGGTGCGCGAGCGTCTGGCCGAGGGACTGGATCTCCCCACCGGCTACTTCTTCGACATCGGAGGCCGGGTGGAGAACCAGGCGCGGGCGATGCGCTCGCTGGGGCTCGCGATCGCCGTGGCTCTTCTGGCCGTCCTCGTGCTCCTCTACCTCGCCCTGGGTTCCTTCGCTGAAACCATGGTGATTCTCGCCACCCTGCCGGACGCCTTCGTGGGCGGCATCCTCGCCCTCTGGCTCGCGGGGGAGACCTGGAACGTCTCCTCGCTCGTGGGGTTGATCGGCCTCTTCGGGATCGCGGTGCAGAACGGCCTCGTGCTGGTCTCCCAGACCCGCAGCCTTCTCGCGGAAGGAAAACCTTTCGAAACCGCTCTTCGCGAGGCCTCGATCGGCCGCGTCCGCCCCAAGCTGATGACGGCGGGCACGGCGATCCTCGGACTGTTACCGCTCCTCGTCCTGAACCTCCACGGCTCGGAGATCGAGCGGCCTCTGGCGGTCGTGATGATCGGCGGGCTGGTGACTTCGACGCTGTTTACTCTGTTGGCGCTGCCGACTTTCTACGAGTTGGTCCACCGGTGGCAGGAAAGGCTGGCCGAGCGAAGGGCTCGGACCGTGTGATCGAGGGGGACATCATGCAACCGGCGACGAAGATGCAGTTCAAGATCCGTGGCATGGATTGCGCCGAGGAGATCGCCATCCTGAAGCGCGAATTGGGGCCTCTGGCCGGAGGAGAGGAGCGCCTCGGTTTCGACCTGCTCAAGGCAAAGATGACGGTGCTCTCCCCTCCCCGGGGCCTGTCCGAGCAGGAGGTCGTCCAGGCCGTCGAGCGAACCGGCATGGGCGCGCAGGTCTGGCGGGAAGGCTCCGAGGAGGTGGAAAAGGAAGGGGTCTGGCAACGCCGCGGGCGGACGATCCTTGCCGCCGCGAGTGGCCTCGGGGTCCTCGCCGGCTTCGTCGCGCACGCCGTGCTGGCGGGGGGGATTTCACGGGCCTTGGGCTCGGAAGGGCTGGGTGTCTCGGAGGTTGGCGTGCCCTGGGCCGCCCGGGCCTTCTACCTGCTCGCCATTCTGGCCGGGATCTGGACCGTGGCGCCCAAGGCCTGGTTCGCCCTGCGGCGGCTCCGGCCGGACATGAACCTCTTGATGACCATCGCGGTGCTCGGGTCGGTCGCGATCGGCGAGTGGTTCGAAGGCGCGACGGTCGCGTTCCTCTTCGCCGTCTCACTGGCCCTGGAGGCGTGGAGCGTCGGCCGTGCCCGGCGGGCCGTCGCCGCTCTGCTGGACCTCTCGCCGGCGATGGCCCGTCTTCTGCGGCCGGACGGGCGCGAGGAAGAGGTGCCCGCCGGTCAGGTGGAGGTGGGGGCTCGCTTCGTGGTCCGGCCGGGGGAGCGCCTCCCGCTGGACGGCCGGGTGGCCGGAGGGAGCAGCGAGATCAACCAGGCGCCGATCACCGGCGAGAGCACGCCGGTGCCCAAGCGGACGGGTGACGAGGTCTTTGCCGGGACGATCAACGGGGACGGCGCGCTGGAGGTCGAGTCCACGAAGCGGGCCGAGGATACGACGCTGGCCCACATCATCCGCATGGTCGAGGAGGCGCAGTCGCGGAAAGCTCCTTCCGAGCAGTGGGTCGAGCGGTTCGCCCGGATCTACACTCCGGCGGTTCTGGTGCTCGCGATGGCGGTCCTGGTTGTGCCGCCACTGGCGTTCGGCGGAGATTGGGGCGACTGGCTCTACCGGGCTCTCGTGCTGCTCGTCATCGCCTGCCCTTGCGCGCTGGTCATCTCCACTCCGGTGAGCATCGTCGCGGCGCTGACGGCGGCGGCTCGCCACGGGGTGCTGGTCAAGGGCGGGCTGTTCATCGAAGCCCCGGCCCGCCTGCGGGCGGTGGCGCTCGACAAGACGGGCACGCTCACCTGGGGACGTC
>DATEIO010000949.1:0-2492 GCA_035278895.1 Thermoanaerobaculia bacterium
TCTTCCGTTGAGAACAACTGACGTGGAATCAACGCTTTGACGGCCGAGCCCGCAGTGTTGTATCGTCGCGCGGTCCGGAAAGGGTAACCAATGTGTGCAGCCGACTTCGTGCTCTACGAAGAGGAATTCAAGCACCTTGAAGAGGCCTTGCGCCGTCTGCGGCAAGAGGCCAATGCCAAGGCTGTCTTCCTCATCGACAAGAACGGTCAGCAGATCGCGTCCGCGGGCGAGATCGAGCAGTTCGACACCACCTCGCTCGCCTCGCTGACGGCCGGCAACGTGGCCGCGACCGACGGCCTGGCCAAGCTGATCGGCGAGCGCGAGTTCTCCGTGCTGTTCCACGAGGGCCAGCAGGACCACATCCACATCTCGATCGTCGCCAAGCGGGCCATCCTGGTCGTCATCTTCGATGACCGCTCCTCCCTGGGTCTCGTGCGCCTGCGCGTCAAACGGGCCAACGTGGACCTGGAGAAGATCTTCGAGGTGATGGTGCAGAAGGGGGAAAAAGGAACTCAGGGACCGACCCACGCGAGCCCCTTTTCCGAAATCACCGACGACGACATCGACGCCCTGTTCGGGGAGTAGGGACGGACCCGAAGAGCCACAGAGCGCCGAGACACCCGGGGATCTCCCCAGGGTGATGGAACGAGGCTTCGAAGATGACCTTCATCAATTACGCCAGCAAGGAGATCAACTGCAAGATCGTCTACTACGGCCCCGGCCTGTGTGGAAAGACGACCAATCTGCAGTACATCTACAACAAGACCGCCCCCGAGTCGAAGGGCAAGATGATCTCGCTGGCCACCGAGGCCGACCGCACCCTCTTCTTCGACTTCCTGCCGCTCGACCTGGGCAGCATCCGGGGCTTCACCACCCGCTTCCACCTCTACACGGTGCCCGGCCAGGTGTTCTACGACGCCAGCCGCAAGCTGATCCTGAAAGGGGTGGACGGCGTCGTCTTCGTGGCGGACAGCCAGGAGGAACGGATGGAGGCCAACATCGAGTCCATCCGCAACCTGGAGCAGAACTTGAAAGAGCATGGCTTCGACCTGGCCTCGATCCCGTACGCCCTGCAGTTCAACAAGCGGGACCTGGCCAACGTCGTGCCGGTCGAAGACATGTACCGCATGCTGAACTTCAAACGGGAGCCGACCTTCGAGGCGGTGGCTACGACGGGCGTGGGGGTGTTCGACACCTTGAAGTCGGTGGCCAAACAGATCTTGATCGAGCTCAAGAAGCGCTAGCGAGGGAGCCAGATGGCGAAGGCCAAGCAGACCCAGAAGTCGTCGAGCGATCCGGTGATCGACGCCTACGCGGAAGGGCTTTCCGCCCTCCAGAACAAGGACTGGCCCAAGGCGGCCGAGCTGCTCGAGAAGGTGGTCGCGGAGAGCGACCGTCTGGACCTGAAGGACCGCGCCCGCCAACTCCTGGCCGCGTGCCTGGAGAAGGTGGGCTCCGAGGGCAAGGAGGCCAAGGGGAAGAAGGGCAAGGAGACCGCGGGCGAGGCCGCGGAGGCCGATCCCTTCCTGACGGCCGTGTACGAGAAGAACCGGGGCAACCACGAGGCGGCCCTGGAGATCAGCCGCCAGGGAGGCCGCGACACGAAGGACGAGCGCTTCGCCTACCTGGTGGCCGCGATCCACGCAGCCGACAACCGGACGGACGAGGCGGTGCGGGCGCTCACCAAGGCTATCGAGCTCAACCCCAAGAATCGCATCCATGCCTACCACGACCCCGACTTCGCCGAGATCCGCAAAGCCAAGGAGCACCGCCCCCTCTTCGGGCTCTCCTGAAGCGGGCGGAGCGGCCGGCTGTGCGCTCGCCGCGGTCGGCGGGGGCACGGGCCTCTCGGCCCTCCTGCGCGGGTTGAAGCACCACGTCGGAAGCGGCATCCGGGACTTGCGGGGGGTCGTCACCGTCACCGACGACGGCGGCTCCTCCGGCCGGCTCCGCCGCGAGTTCGGCGTCCTCCCCCCCGGCGACATCCGTAACTGCATCGTGGCCCTGGCGGACGACGAGGCCCTCCTCGCCCGCCTCTTCCAGTACCGCTTCCCGAACGGCGACGGCCTTCTCGGCCACTCCTTCGGCAACCTGTTCCTGACCGCCTTGACCGGCATCACGGGCGACTTCCACCAGGCGATCCTCACCGCCGAGTCGATCCTCTCCGTGCGCGGCAAGATCTTCCCCGCGACCCTCCACGACGTGCGCTTGCGGGCGTACGGCGTCTCCGGCCGCGTCTACGAGGGGGAGTCGGAGGTGGGCCTGTCGGGCGAGGAGCTGGCGTCCGTCGAGCTCGATCCCCCGTCGCCCCCGGCCTTTCCGCAGGCGGTCGCGGCGATCGAAAAGGCGGACCTGATCCTCCTGGGGCCCGGCTCGCTCTACACCTCGATCCTGCCGAACCTGCTCATTCCGGGCATCCGGCAGGCCCTGGCCAAGGCGCGGGCGCGCGTGATCCTGCTCCTGAACCTGATGACCCAGCCCGGCGAGACCGA
>DATEIO010000950.1:0-8186 GCA_035278895.1 Thermoanaerobaculia bacterium
GAATCCGGGTCCTCCAGCCAGCGGTAGGGGTCGGGCACCTTGACGCCGTGGTAGTCGTCGACCTGGTCGACCTTGGGAGAGGGGGGATAGACGATGCGCTTGTCGATCGTATTGTCAGCCGATGCGTGCATAGGTTGCTCAGCAGCTCCCGTGCCGGCCGCCGCCAGAAGCGCGGCCAGGGCCAGAGCGATCCGCGTGTTCATTGGGGATCTCCTCTTGTTCTTCAAAGTGCGCCCGAGCCCCGATCGGGAGCCGGAAACAGCAACATTCCTGACGCAGAGAGTCATTCCGCGCTCAAAGATACCCGAGAGAGCGGAGGTTTTTCAGGTATTCGCCCCCCTCCTGGCCCGAAGGCTTCGGGGAGCGCGGCTGGCCGTAGCCGGAGACGGTGACCGGCGCAGGCGCCCACCGGCAGACCGCGGGCGGAGGCGGCAGCTCCTCGCTCTGCGGAAGGCCCAGCGCCCGCAGGAGCCCCGAAGCGACCGCCTCCGGCGCGACCTCGGGCAAGGTGCCGGGTTGACCGGCGATGCAGCCTCCGGCCCGGCGCCAGAGGAGGATCCTCCCCTCCCCGCCCTGCCGCCGCCGGCCCGGGTCCAGCACCACTACGACCGTGCCGGCTTCCGCCGCGGCTCCCGCGAGGAGCCGGTCCGCCGCCCCGAGCTCCGAGCGCACCAGGTCCGCGAACGCCACGTCCCCGCCCTTCCACCCGGCCGCCGCGATATCCAGGGCCGGCAGGTAGAGGGCCGCGGCCTGCGGGCCGCTCGCGAGCCCCCGGAGAAACGCCTCGCGGTAGAACGCGTCCGGCCGGAGCGCCCGCTCGAAGAGAGACTCCACCTCCGCCCCGGGGAGAGCCGCCTGAAGGCGCGGTCCCTCGGGGACCGGTACGCCCGAGGCGCCGCGGGCGAGCGCCGCCACGGCCGGCCGGGCCGAATCCGGCGCCACGGCGCCTGCCGCCCCGTCCGCCAGGAGCTGATACGCCCCGTGCGCCACCACCAGCCCCGGCATCGGCTCGGCGGGATACGTCGCCCACCAGTTCACCGCGAGGGCCGGCGCGCCGCCCCGGGAGGCGAGCTCCCAGACCGTGAACGCCCGCCGCCGGTTCGCGAGCACCGGCCGGTACTCGGCGAGCCCGAGCGGCACCTCGATCCCACTGAAGAACAGCCGGAGCGGGCCCGTCCGCGCGAGCGAGGTCTTCACTCCGAGCGGAAGGAAGCTGTCGAGCGCGGTCACCCCATGGTCCGGCCCCGGTACCCCGGTCGCCACCGCCGTCCAGAACGAAGCCGGCGGCTCCTCCTGACGGCCGTAGCGAAGCACCCGCCCCTCGCGGGCGAGCCGCCCCAGGCCCGGCAGGTCGCCAACGGCCAGGAGATAGTCCACCTCCTCCGGCAGAATCCCGTCGATTCCCAGGAGCACCACCCGCTCCCCCTGTGCCGTCGGAAGCGTCGCCGGAGCCGCCGCCGGCTCCCGCCGGGCCGACACCACGGCCGGCAGCGTCAGGAGGACGGTCGCCGAGAGGACCGCGAGCGTCAGCCACCGCCGGGTGAAAATCCGCCCAAGGGGAGCCTCGTCCGTAAAGCTGATGGCGAGTGTCAGAAGCCCGTGGTAGACGAGCTTCAGGAGCGCATAGAGCACGACCGGCGTCGCCGCCGCGAGCAATGCCACGTGCCAGAGGTTCCCCCCCGCGAGCACCTCCCGGCCCACCTGCACCGCGAGAGCCAGCCCCGCCGCCCCCGCCACCGCCGCCGTGGCGAGCGACAGCGTCTCGATCCGCCGCACGTGATAGAGCCGGATCACCAAGAGGACCACCCCGCAGAGAGCCAGGAAGACGAGCCCGGTCACCACCGAAATCGGAAGGAAGAGATGAAGGAAAAGAGCCAGCAGGTCGAGAGGCGAAGCCGTCAGATTGCCGTTCGCCACCGCCAGAGCCAGCGCCAGGGAGAGCGCCAGCACCAGCCCCGCCAGGAACCCCACCTTGGCCGTCAGCCGCAGCAGAGACCCCACCGGCTGGCGGGGGCGCAGGGCGTCCTGGAGCAGAAACCGCTCGAACCCGTGGTCCAGATAGCCGAGACGGCGGAGCTCCAAGCGCACTCCTTCCAGATCGTGATCATCCTGCCGGGGCTCCTTCATGCAGAGGCTAGTGTAACTGGTCCGGGGGACCACCGCCCCATCCCGCCCCATGGGGCGGCGTTCGGATAGCCCAGGGAGGGAACCCTGGGCTACTCAAGCGCGTCGGCGCCCTCCCCCCGCCCAGGGCTTCCGCCCTGGGCTATCCGTACACCGCCCTGGGGGCGGAACGATTTGCCTCTACGCCTCCGCCCCCTCATCCAGATCCAGAAAGAAGTCCAGCAACTCGGACGACGAATTCTCCATCTCCGCGTTCAAGCGATCGATCTTTCCCGAGAGGTAGTTGAACATCCAGGCCGCGGGGATGGCGACGACGAGGCCGAGCGCGGTGGCGACGAGGGCTTCGGCGATGCCCTGGGAGACGGTCTCGAAGCCGCCGGCGCCCTGGGCGGTCGCGATGTCTTCGAAGGCGTGGATGATGCCGACCACGGTGCCGAAGAGGCCGACGAAGGGGGCGGTGGTAGCGATCGTGGCGAGGCCTCCGATGCCGCGCCGGAAGTCTTGCAAGGCGGCCACGGTCGAGCGCTCGAGCGACCTTTCGACGGCCTCCCGGACCTCGGACTTCGAGAGCGTCTTCTTCGTCTTCTTCTGCCGGAAGGTCTGGAGGCCCGATGCGACGACGCGGGCGAGGTGGCTGTGGGGATACTTCCCGGCGGTCTCGACGGCCTCCTCGATCCAGTCCGGCCGCCGCTGCTCGGCGAGCACTCTTGCGAAGGCCAGAGACTGCCGCCGCGCGCGGGCGAAGACGATCAGGCGCTCGATCGAAACGCCGACCGACCAGACCGAGAGGAAGAACAGGATGACGAGGACCGCGAGGCCGACGGCGCTCATGTCCGCGAGGCCGGGCACGGGGAGACTGGACAGATCGGGCATACCTGGCTCCTTTCCGGGACGGAAAGCTCGAAAGCTCCGCCGCCCCGAGCTGCGGTAGATGTCCGGGAGCGCTCCCCTTGTCTTTCTTAGAAGGGGCGAGGGGAATTTTGGTTCCGGACTGCTATCGGGAGCGCTTCTGAACGAACATCGCGAGCTCGCGCAGAGCGTCCGCCTTGCGGCCGAGCGGATCGAGCGAGGCGACGGCGAAGCCCAGGAGCTCGGCTTCCAGGGCTTGGGCGCCCGAGACTCCCAGGAGCTTCACGAAGGTGACCTTCGTCTCATCCTTGCCCGTGTCCTTGCCCGTCTCTTCGGGGGTTGCGAGGACGTCCAGCAGGTCGTCCGCGATCTGGAAGGCGAGGCCGAGGTTCTTGGCGTAGCGGGCGATGATTTCGAGATCCCGGCGGCGGGCGTCCGCGGCCATGGCGCCCAGCTCTCCGGCAGCCATGAAGAGGGCTCCGGTCTTGTGGCTGTGGATGTACTCCAGGGTGTCCAGATTCAGCTCTTCGGGTCTGGCGAGGAGGTCCAGGGCCTGGCCTCCGATCAGCCCGTCGCTGCCGATGGCGGCGGCGAGGTGGTGGACCATGTCCTCCGCGGTGTAGCGCCGTAGCGACAGGCGGTTGGCGCTCTCGGCGACCAGGGCGTAGGCGCGGTTCAGGAGCGCCAAGGAGGCGAGGAGGGCGACGTTTTCGCCATAGACCCGGTGGACCGTGGGCCGGCCCCGGCGGAGTTGGGCGTCGTCCATGGAGGGGAGGTCGTCCAGCACCAGCGAGCAGGCGTGGACCATCTCGACGGCGCACGCGAGGTCGAGGACGGGGTCCAACCGCTCGCCGCAGAGCTCGGCCACGGCGAGGGTGAGGACGGGACGCACCCGCTTGCCCGCCCCGGTCAGGGCATAGTGCATGGCCTCGTGGACCGGGGCCGGGCGCTGCCCTGGCGGGGGGAGAAGCTCCGGGAGACGGCGGTTCACCCTTCCGGCCAGGGCGGCCAGGTGGCCGGCGAGCGACGAAGGGGCCGCGGCAGAGGGCGCGGGGCGCGCCGGGCTCAACATCCGCAAACCCGGCGCCTTTCCGCGTCAGAAGGACTGAATGGCGGCGTCCTCGCTGTCATAGACGTCGAACACCGTGATGAGCTGGGTGATGGTGAGGATGTCGGTGACCTTGGCGGGCAGGTTGGCCAGCCGGAGCTTGGCGCCGCGGTTGGTCGCCGTGGTGTAGGCGCTGACCAGCTCGCCGATGCCGGACGAGTCGATGGTCGAGACCTCCTTCATGTTGATCAGGACCTTCTTGGCCCCGCTGTTCAGCGCCTCTTGCACCGCGTTGCGCAGGGCGACCTCCCCGGAGCCGATGGTGATTCTGCCCTTCAAGTCCAGGACGTTGACGTCGTCACGCTGCCGCACGTTCACATTCATTCGAGTTCCCTCCTCATGACTGGGGGTCTGCCTGCGGCCCGGGCAGCCGCTTGCGCAAGGTGACCAGGGTCCCGCCGCCGGGGGCGGAGCCGTAGTTGATGTCGTCCATGAATTTCTTCATGAACAGGATGCCGCGGCCGTTGGGGCGCAGGATGTACTCCGGATCAAGCGGATTGGGGACGTAGTCGGGATCGAACCCCGTCCCCTCGTCCTGCACGCGGATCACCAGGTCTTCGCCCTCGACCGCGAGGTCCACCTGGACCTTCTTTTCGGGGTTCTGCTCGTTGCCGTGCTTGATGGCATTCGCCACCGCTTCGCGGACCGCGATGTCGATCCAATGCCGTTTGTCCTCGTCCACGCCGAGGCGGACGAGAGCGTTTTTGAGCACCACCTGAACCAACTCGATGTTCTCGAAGCGGCTCCCGATGGAAAGATGGAAGCGGTTCTCTTCCGGCATCGCGCGATCCTCGCCGGGAGTCTAGCAGATCCCCGGAAGCCAGAGCCCGAGGAGGGCCGTGGCCTTGCCCCCCTCCTCGCCGATCAGGCGCAGGGCGGAGGGGACCACGACCAGGAGCTGCACGGCATCGAACAGGGTATGTGCCGCGATGGCCGGCCAGATGTTCTGCCGCCAGCGGACGAGATAGCCGTAGATGAGCGACAGGAGCGTGATCCCCACGAGCATGAACGGCTGACCATAGGAAAAATGGGCGAGCACGAAGAACGCCGTGGACAGCGGAACGCCGATCCGCGGCTGCAGGAACCCGCGGAAGAAGGTCTCCTCCACCACCCCCGCCGACAGGCTGATCAGGATGCGGACGGCGACGGGTAAGGCCGCGATCCAGGGGATGAGCGCGGGCGGCTGCTTGGGCAGCACGTCCTCCCCGCCGAGCGCCACGACGGCCGCGGCGAAGGCGAAGATCGCCCCGAGCACCACCACCCAGGCACCGATGCCGAGCAGCACGCCCAGCCCGATCTCCCGGGGTACGCTCGGGGCCACGAACCCGAACTGGGCGAGGAACTGCCGGCCGAGCGGGATTTGGACCGGAGCCGGCGGAGGCACGAGGGCTGCCACGTCCGGGGGGAGCTCC
Organism: Thermoanaerobaculia bacterium; assembly: GCA_035278895.1. Lineage (GTDB taxonomy): Bacteria > Acidobacteriota > Thermoanaerobaculia > Multivoradales > UBA5704 > DATARR01. The sequence continues at coordinate 5,494 of DATEIO010000950.1, forward strand.
TCCGGGAGCGCGAGCTGCGGCTGGACGGCGAAGCCCAGGAGGAACCAGAGGAGGATCGTCGCCACGAGCAGGCCGTGCAGCAGGAAGAGCTGCGGCGTGCTGAGGGTGGAGAGGTCCGGCTCGAGCGAGAGGCCGATGTTGCCCAGGGCGGAGAACACGCCGATCCACAGGATGCCGGTGACGAGCGCCGAGGCGAGCGCGCGGCGCCACGGCTGCCGGAAGCCGGGGGGCAGGAAGCCCCGGGCCGCGCACATCCGGTCGAGCGTCCAGGCTCCGCCCGCGGCCAGGAGCGCCGGGATGAAGAACCGGAGGAGATCCTCGTAGGGCATCAGATCTTGGCCCGCAGGCGGTAGCTGCGCAGCATGGACAGGGCGGAGGTCAGGCGCTGGATCTTCCGCTGGCGGAGCTGGATGGCCGTGATGTCTTCCAGGTCCGGCTGCTCGCCCCGCAGCTCCCGCGTGTGGCGGTCGATCTCGAAGGCGAGCTGATCCAGGTCCGACCGGGAGAAGTTCTTGAACGTGCGCTCGGTGACGAGGAGATATCCCCCCGCCACGTCGCGCGCCATCGCATAGGCACTGCCCCCGGGAAACGCCATCGCGGGGGGGATGATATCCCGGGTTCCGGCGATTTCCACAAGGGGTGATATGATTCCGGATCGCGCGGCCTGCCGGCCGCCCCCAAAACCCGCCCGCAAAGTTTCGAGCACGCGCGGAAGGAGGAATCCCCTTGAGCCGTTTCCCAGGCGTCGATCTGCTGGAGCTGGACGCGCTCCTCTCGGAAGAGGAGCGGTTGGTGCGCGACACCGTGCGCGCTTTTGTGGATGACAAAGTCAAGCCGATCATCGAGGAGTGCCACCGCGAGGCGCGCACCCCGTTGGAGCTGGTGCCCGAAATGGGCGCCCTGAATCTCTTCGGCGCGAGCCTTTCCGAATACGGCCTGCCCGGCCTTGGCGGCGTGGCCTACGGCCTCATCATGCAGGAGCTGGAGCGGGGCGACTCGGGGCTGCGGAGCTTCGTCTCCGTCCAGAGCTCGCTCGTGATGTATCCGATCTATGCCTTCGGCTCCAAAGAGCAGAAAGACCGCTGGATCCCCAGGCTCGCCACGGGCGAGGCCATCGGCTGCTTCGGCCTGACCGAGCCCGACTTCGGCTCGAACCCGGGCGGCATGCGCACCACCGCCAAGAAGGTGGGAAGCGACTGGGTTTTGAACGGCTCCAAGCAGTGGATCACCAACGGCACGCTCGCCGACGTGGCCGTGGTCTGGGCCAAGACCGAGGACGGCATCCGCGGCTTCGTGGTCGAGAAGGGAACCCCCGGGTTCACCTCTTCGGACCAGCACGGCAAGTTCTCGCTGCGCGCCTCGACCACCTCGGAGCTCGGCTTCCACGACTGCCGCATCCCGGGCGACGCGATCCTCCCCGAGACCACGGGCTTGAAGAACGCCTTGATGTGCCTCAACCAGGCGCGCTACGGCATCGCCTGGGGCGGCGTGGGGAGCGCCATGGAGACCTATTACACGGCGCTCGAGTACGCCAAGCAGCGGGTGCAGTTCAACGGCCAGCCGATCGCGTGCCACCAGCTTGTTCAGGAGAAGCTCGCCTGGATGGCGACCGAGATCTCGAAGGCCCAGCTCCTCTGCCTCCAGCTCGGCCGGCTCAAGGACAACGGCCGCCTGAAGCACTGGCACATCTCCATGGGCAAGCGAAACAACATCTGGCTCGCCCGCGAGTGCGCCAAGCTCGCCAGAGAGATCCTGGGCGCCAACGGCATCGTGGACGACTACCCGGTCATCCGCCACATGCTGAACATCGAGTCGGTCTACACCTACGAGGGGACCCACGACATCCACGGCCTGATCATCGGCGAGGCAATCACGGGCATCCCGGCCTACAACGCGCCCGAGCGCAGCGAGCCGAAGCCCAAGCAGGAGCGGGTGCCCGTCGCCGCCGCGGCCGGAGGCGCGGGCTGATGCCTATGGACCACCTCCTCGAGCAGGACTTCATCCGCGTCACCGAGCAGGCGGCCATCGCCGCCGCCCGCACCATGGGCCTGGGCGACCGCCGCTACTCCGACCAGGTCGCCGTGGAGGCCATGCGCAAGGAGATGGACACGCTCCAGATGGACGGGCGGGTGGTGATCGGCGAGGGCGAGCGCGACAAGGCGCCCATGCTCTTCGTCGGTGAAGAGGTGGGAGCGCTGCGCGGCAAAGACGGCGCGGTTGGAGTCGACATCGCCGTCGATCCCCTCGAAGGCACGAACCTCTGCGCCACCGGCTCTCCGGACTCGATCGCGGTTCTCGCCGCGGCCGAGCGCGGCGGGCTCCTCTACGCGCCCGACGTCTACATGGAGAAGCTCGTCGTGGGCCCCACGGCCCGCGGCTCGGTCCACATCGACGCGCCGGTGGCGGAGAACCTCCGGAATATCGCCGCCGCTTTCGGGCGCAAGGTGAGCGACTTGACGGTCGTGGTCCTCGACCGCCCCCGGCACACCCAGCTCATCGCCGACATCCGCGAGGCGGGCGCGAGAATCCGCCTGATTCCGGACGGCGACCTTTCGGCCGGCATTTCCGCGGCCGTGCGGGGCACCGGCATCCACGCCGTCATGGGGACCGGCGGCGCGCCCGAAGGCGTGATCACCGCCGCAGCCATGCGCTGCCTGGGCGGCGAGATCCAGGCGCGCTTGAAGGCGACGAAC
>DATEIO010000951.1:0-8074 GCA_035278895.1 Thermoanaerobaculia bacterium
AGCAGGGCGGCCACGCAGGGCCGCCCCTACAATCCCTCCGGCGAGATCAACCCTTGGGCAGGGCCTCCACGAGGCCGCGCACGGCCTGGGCCGACTTGTCGAGCATGGCCTTCTCCTCGACCGTCAGCTTGAGCTCGACCACCTTCTCCATGCCGCGGGTGCCGAGCACGCACGGCACGCCGATGAAGAGGTCTTCATACCCGTACTCGCCCTCGAGCAGCACGGCGCAGGGAAGGATCTTCTTCTTGTCCAGGAGGATCGCCGCCACCATCTCGTAGCTGGCCGCGCCCGGCGCGTAATAGGCCGAGCCGGTCTTGTAGTAGTTGACGATCTCGATGCCGCCGTTTCTCGTGCGGTCGTTGATCTGCTCGATCGTCTCGGAGTCCAGGAGCTGCGGCAGGGGGACGCCGTTGACCGTCGCGTAGCGCGGCAGGGGGACCATGGTGTCCCCGTGGCCGCCCAGGACGAAGGCGTCCACGTCCTCGACCGAGACGCCGAGCTTCTCGGCGATGAACCAGCGCATGCGGGCGGCGTCCAGCACCCCGGCCATGCCGAACACCCGCTCGCGCGGGAAGCCCGACACCCGGCGGGCCACCTCGCACATGGCGTCCAGGGGGTTGGTGACGATGATGAGGATGGTGTCCGGCGAATATTTGACGAGCTGGCGGACGACCTCGGACACGATCTCGGTGTTCTTGGCCAGGAGGTCGTCCCGGCTCATGCCCGGCTTTCTCGCCAGGCCAGCGGTGACGACGCAGACGTGCGAGCCCGCCGTGGGCTCATAGCTGCCGCCTCCCGTGATCAAAGAATTGAAGCCGAGGACCGGCGCGGACTCCATCATGTCCAGAGCCTTGCCCGTCGCGAGCTCGGCGGCCACGTCCACCAGAACCACGTCCGCGAGGCTGGCCTGGGCGATCAATTGAGCGGCGGTGGCACCCACGTTGCCGGCGCCCACCACGGTCACTTTGTAGCGCATCGGAAATTCTCCCGTCGTGATGTGGATGAGGATCACGCCGGTCAGGTCTCTCCGGCGCGATCGTACGGTATCACAGAGGCGGGCGTGCTACAGTCGAGCGTCATGGACTGGGAACGCCTGATCGAGGCCGCCCGGGCGGCCCGCGCCAACGCCTACGCGCCCTACAGCGGCTTTCCCGTGGGCGCGGCCGTGCTCATGGAAGACGGCTCCATCCACGCCGCGGGGAACGTCGAGAACTGCATCCCCGCCCTCTCGATCTGCGCGGAGCGAAACGCCATCTCCGCCGCGGCTTCCGCCGGCCTGCGCAAACCCCAGGCGATCGCCGTGGTCGCCGACATGAGCCCCCCGGCCCGCCCCTGCGGCCTCTGCCGCCAGACCCTCACCGAATTCGTGGACGACCTCCCCATCCTGGTCGTCAACGCCCAGGGGGAGCGGGAGGAGACCACGCTCGGGGAGCTGCTGCCGCAGAGATTCCGGTTGCTGAAGTAGGGTGCGCTGTGCGCACGTGTTCGGCCGGTCGAAGTCGAAAACGACACGTGCGCGCAGCGCACCCTACAAAGGGTTTTACGCTTCCCGCCGCACGAGCACGATCGTCTGGTCGTCCCCCTGGGGGAGCCCCTGGGAGAACTTCCCGATGGTGGCGGGAATCGAATCCAGAAGCTCCTGGACGGGACGGCCCTTGTGCCCGCGCAGGAGATCCACCAGGCGCTCGACCCCGAACTCCTCCTCGTCCGGTGACTCGGCCTCGGTGATGCCGTCGCTGTAGAGGCAGAGGAGGTCGCCCGGCTCGAGCGTCACGGCGCGCGACTGGTAGCGGCTGTCCGGCAGGAGGCCCAGCGGGATGCCGCCCGGGGCGAGCTCCAGCACGCTGCCGTCCGGCCGCAGCAGGATCCCCGGGTTGTGCCCCGCGTTCAGGTAGTGGAGGTTGCCGGTCTCCGGGCTGAGCTCGGCCAGGAGCATGGTGATGAACTTGTTGGGGATGCTCGAATCCAGGATGTGCCGGTTCAGGCGCTCCAGGAGCACCGGCCCGAACTCGGCCTGGTCCAGCAGGAGCCGGAGCGCCGAGTGGAGCGTCGAGACCATCAACGCCGCCGGAATCCCCTTGCCCGACACGTCCCCCACCACGAGCCCGAGCCGGCCGCCTGCGACGTGGAAGAGGTCGTAGTAGTCGCCCCCCACCTGCCGCGCCGGCCGGTTCCACCCCGCCATCTGGTAACCCGGTACCTGCGGCGCGCCCTTGGGCAGGATGCGGCGCTGGATCTCGGCCGCAAGGTGCATCTCCCGCTCCAGCCGCTCCTTCTCCAGGGCCTGCAGGTGGAGGCGGGCGTTTTCAAGCGCCAGGGCCGCCTGGTTGGCGAACAGCGAGAGCGTGCGCCGGTCTCCCGGCAGGAACGGTCCCACGCCGCGCCGGCTCTCCTTGTCCCCCACCGCGAGGAGACCCCGCGGGCCGTTCTCGACCTCGATGGGGACGGCGAGGAGATAGGTCACGCCCGGCAGCAGTCCCGGAGGCGGCGGCGCGGTCCCCACGAGGAACGCCTTGAGCTCGGGGTCGTCCGCGGCGAACCAGCGGCCGGCCTCGCCGCCGAAGGTACGATCCAGCTGATAGCGCCCGTTCTCCAGGATGTAGAGGGCGCCGCGCTGGGCGTCCAGGAGCGAGACCGCGCGCAGGAGGATCTCCTCCGACAGCCGGTCGAGATCCAGGGTGGAGGCGACCGCGAGCCCCACGTCGTAGAGGGCCTCGAGCTCCACCACCCGGTAGTTCACCTGGAACTGCTGCTCCTTGAGCTCCTGTTTGAGGCGGCAGCTCTTCAAGGACGAGGCGAGGAGAAGGGTCAGGGGATCGCTCGCCGCCCGGGGGGCCACGGCGTGCGCGGGCATGTAGAGGAGGAAGCCGCCGGGCAGGTGGAGGCGGCCCATGTCGGGCTGGGAGGACCCGTCCAGGATGTCCGGAAGCCCCTTGCCGGCCGCGGCTTCGAGCTCCAGCGCGCCGTGTTTGTCGAGGTAGAGGCCCGCAGCTTCGGCGCCGTGCTCGCGGCGCCAGAGGTCGAGCAGGCGGGCGAGGAGAACGCCGTCGCTCCCCTCGTCCTGAGACAAGGAGAGCAGCTCGCCCCAGGTCTGCGGGGCAGCTCCGAGGGGAATCGTCCCTTCCGCCACCGCCATCTATCTTACCCCTTTACCCCTTGAGCTGGCTGAGCGCGTGTTCTTCGTCCTTGAAGATGGGGGCGTATTGGGCGAGGCCCATGATGTGGAAGGTCTTCTCGATCGTGGGGGTCAGGCAGCAGAAGCCCAGCTTGCCGTCCACCTCGATCATCTTCTCGATGATCTCGATCAGGATCGAGATGCCGATCGAATTGACGATCTTGGTCCCGGCGAGATTCAGCAGCAGGACCTTGTACCCCTCTTCCAGGAGCTTGTAGGCGGACTTGGCGATCTCCTCGCCGCCCTGGTTGTTGATGTAACCCTCCGTGTAGATGACCGCCAGTCCGTCACGGCGATCCACGGTCACGTTGAGGCTCTCGGTCATCGGCTCGCTCCCGCGTTCATCGCATCTTGCTCATCACGACAGTGGTTCCATCCGCACCGGACCGAATCTCCACCTCGTCCATCAGACCCCGGATGATACTCAAGCCCCAGCCCCTCTTCGTCACGGACTTGAGCTTCTCCTGGATGACGGGCTCCGGAATCGCGTCGGGTGAGAAACCGACTCCATGGTCGCGCACGGTGATGCGCAGCTTCTGCGGGTCATTGTCCCCGAGCTCCCCGACGACTTCAAAGGTCACGAAGACCTCCTGGTCGGACGCGCGGCTGTGCTCGAAGGCGTTGATGCACGCCTCGATCACCGCCATCCGAACCTCGTCGATTCTATCCGGACTCATCCGGATCGACTCGGCGATCGCCGTCGCGGTCTTGCTCGCCTCGATCTCCATCTCGGGGATCATCGGGAGCGCCAGCGTTACTTCCCTCAGCACGGCTTCTCCAGCCATTTCCGTGGACCGTAGGCCGATTAGAAGGAGAGATAGAGCTGAAGCGCGTAGATCACGATGGGATGGATCGAGTCATGGAACAGAAGCCAGCCGAAGCTGGTCAGCGTACCGACGGACAGCAGCACCTTGCCCGACACATGGGGAATGGCGACGTGCTTCCGAACCGAGTCTAACATGGCGTTCCTCCTCATCCTCGCCAACCCCCTATCGCAAGGCCGCTGCCAACCCCGGACGGACGCCCCACGCCGCCGATAACTTCTTCTTTACAAGGAGTTTACCACGAGAGACCCGATTCGCTGGACAAATCGCCCCACCGAGCACCGCGACAATTTGCCCCATCCTGCTGCCCCGCTTCGCCCCACCCGGCCCACAAAAGCCCAATCTGCCGCATTTCCAGGCCTACTGAGACAAAATGACGCATGTCGGACAATTTGTCGCGAAGCGCTAGAAGCCCTTGCGCTGCAAGGTCTTACGATCGAGACCGAGGATCTTTGCCGCCTCGCTCTTGTTGCCGCCGGTGAGCTTGAGCACGCGGGAGATGTGGCGCTTCTCGACCGTTCCCAGGTCGAGAGCTTCCGGGGACTGGGGGACCGACGGTGCCCCGAGGAGGGAGCGGACGAGGCCGGCGTCCACCTCCTTCTCCGCGAGCGAGACCGCGCCCTCGATCAGGTTCTGAAGCTCGCGCACGTTGCCCGGGAAGTCATAGGCCAGGAGGAGAGCCAGCGCCTCGGAACGGAAGTTGGGGACCGGGATCCCCTCCCGGCGGCAGAACTCCTCGACGAACGCCCGCACCAGGTGCGGGACGTCCTGCCGGCGCTCCCGCAAGGGCGGCAGCTCCACCTCCACACCCTTCAGCCGGTAGTAGAGGTCCTCGCGGAACCGCCCCTCGGCAACCAGGGTCTCCAGGTTCTGGTGGGTCGCAGCCACAAGCCGCACGTCCACGGGGTGGGCCCGGCGGCCGCCGACGCGGGTGATCTCCCGCTCCTGGAGCGCCCGCAGGAGCTTCACCTGGAGGGAGGTCTGCATGTCGCCGATCTCGTCCAGGAAGAGCGTCCCGCGGTCCGCCAGCTCGAACTTGCCCGGCCGGGCCTGCACGCCGGTCGCCACGCCGCCCTCGATGCCGAAGAGCTCGCTCTCGAGGAGCGACTCGGGGAGCGCCGCGCAGTTGACCGCGATGAGCGCGCCCTCGCGGCCGGAGAGGTGGTGGAGGAGCTTCGCGACCAGCTCCTTGCCCGTGCCGCTCTCGCCACGCACGAGCACGTTGACGCCGCGCGGCGCCACCCGCTCGACCACGTCCAGCACCCGCCGCATGGGAGGCGCGTGGGCCACGATCCGCCGCCCCGCCACCTCCTGGGCGAGCTGCCCCTTCAGGGCCTTGTTTTCCTCCTCCAGCCGCTCGCGCTGGGTCTCCAGCCGCTCGACCTGCCGGGCCGCGTCGAGCGCCACGCCGGCCAACGCCGCCACCGAGTCGAGGAACCGCCGGTCGTCCGCCGTGAAGGCCTGGTCCGAATCGCCGCCCCGCACCTCCTTATCCAGGAGAGCGATGTAGCCGAGGAAGGTCCCGCGGTAGGCGAGCGGCGCTGCCAGGAGCTCCGCGTAGCGCCGGCCGGCCAGCTCGCCCTTCGAACGGGAGAGCGTATGCCCCTCGCCCAGCAGCTCGCGCCAGATCGGAGCGGCCAGGAGCGCATCCCCTGCCGGAGCGTCCTCCATCCATCCCACGGTCGCGACACCCCGCGGCCCGCCGTACGCGTCCCGGGTCACCGCCGCCGCCGCCGCCGGGTCGAGCACCGCGCACACGCGCAGCAGCAGCTCCTCGACCAGCTCCTGCTCCGGCCGTTGCGCGTGGAGCGCGATGGCCAGGTCGTAGAGCGTTTCGAGTTGCAGGATCCGCCGCTTTTCGGCGAGGAGTGCGTCGTGCCGCGCCATGGCTTTCATTGTACGGCTCTTCCGGGGATCAGGTTTCCTGGAAATCCTGTAGGGGCGGCCCTGTGTGGCCGCCCTGGGTGGGTGGGCTGTGGAAAGCAGGGCGGCCCATACAGGGCCGCCCCTACAGATCATTCGTACCAGCAGCCGCCGACCCGGTTCCACGAGCCGCAGGTGACCTTGGCATAGTCCCGGTCGGTCCAGACGGGGCACCCGCAGACCGTGGAGCTCGCCTTCCCGGGGCAGTAGGTGTCGCATGGGGGATAGACGATCGCTTCGACCGAGGGCACCACCACGGCAATGCCGAGCAGGGCCAGCGCGATGAGCAGTCTCTTCATGTCGTTCTCCTTTCTACTCGTACCAGCAGCCGGCGCGGCTGACGGAGTTCCAGCCAAAGCAGAAGGTCTGCTTGCCGGGCTTGTCCGTCCAGCTCGGACAACTGCAAAAACCGTCCGCGGTCGGGCAGGCCGTGTCGCAAGACTTGGGGAGTGCGGAGGAGGAGGCCTGGGAAGACATCAGGGAAACGCCGAGCAGGGCGGCGGCGAGGAACAGCTTTCTCTGGATCGTCATTCTCTTCTCCTTTCTAAGGCGCGTACCAGCAGCCGACGGGAGCGATGCCGTTGTACGCACCGCAGTTGCTCGACTGGCCGACCCGGTCGGTTCCCGGAGGGCATCCGCACTTCGTGCTCAAAGGCTTGCCCGCGCAATAGGTGGGGCTGCAGTAGGCCACGGCCTCGGCCTGCGGCATGAACGAGGGAGCCAGGGCAATCCCCAGCAGAGCGGCCGCGGCGAACAGCTTCTTCTTCATGTCGTCTCTCTCCTTCCTGGTCGTCAGGCGCGCACACCCCCTGCTCGCGGGAGATATGCGCCCCTAACTATGGAGGTGTCTGGGGAGGAGGAAACGAGACGAGGGGGTGCGGCCCTGTGTGGCCGCCCTGTGTGGGGGAGGGCTGAAGTGAGCAGGGCGGCCACACAGGGCCGCCCCTACAGAAAACGGTTCTCGTTCGCCCCCTACCGCCGCCCCCCCGCCGCCCGGCGGGCCTTCTTCTTCGGCGCGGGGAGCACGGCCTTCAAATACTGCCCCGTGTAGCTCTCCTCCACCGCCGCCACCTCCTCGGGCGTGCCTTCCGCCAGGAGCTGACCGCCACCGGCGCCGCCTTCGGGACCCAGGTCGATCACCCAGTCGGCGCTCTTGATGACGTCCAGGTTGTGCTCGATCACCACCACCGTGTTGCCCAGGTCCACCAGGCGCTGGAGGAGGGAGAGGAGCTTCCTCACGTCGTCGAAGTGGAGCCCCGTCGTGGGCTCGTCCAGCAGGTACATGGTGCGGCCCGTCGAGCGCTTGCAGAGCTCCCGGGCGAGCTTCACCCGCTGGGCCTCGCCGCCCGAGAGCGTCGTGGCCGGCTGGCCCAGGCGGATGTAGCCCAGGCCGACCTCGCACAAGGTCTCCAGGATCCGCTCGATCGAGGGGATGTTCTTGAAGACTTCGTACCCCTGCTCCACCGGCAGATCCAGGATCTCGGCGATGTTCAGGCCCTTGTAGCGAACCGCCAGGGTCTCCCGGTCATAGCGCTTGCCGCCGCAGATCTCGCACGTCACGTAGATGTCGGGCAGGAAGTGCATCTCGATCTTGATCTGCCCGTCTCCCTTGCACGCCTCGCAGCGCCCGCCCGGAACGTTGAAGCTGAACCGCCCCGGCCCGTAGCCGCGCATCCGTGCCTCGGGCGTCATCGCCATCAGGTTGCGGATCGGGTTGAACACGTTCGTGTAGGTCGCCGGGTTCGAGCGCGGCGTCCGCCCGATCGGGCTCTGGTCGATCGCGATCACCTTGTCGAGCTGCTCCAGGCCCCGGATGCGGCGGTGCTCCCCCGGCTTGTCCGTGGCCCGGTAGAAATGCCGCGCGAGCGACTTGTAGAGGATGTCGTTGACGAGAGTGCTCTTGCCCGACCCCGAAACCCCGGTGACGACCGTGAACACCCCCACGGGGAACTCGACGTCCAGGTTCCGCAGGTTGTTCTGCCGCGCCCCCTCGATCACCAGCTCTCCCCGCCCCTCCCGCCGCTCGGGCGGCACGGGCACCTCGCACTCGCCGGACAGGTACTTGCCGGTGACCGAGGTCTTGGACCGCGTGATCTGCTCGGGCGTCCCCTGGGCGATCACCTCGCCGCCGTGAACCCCGGCGCCCGGCCCC
>DATEIO010000952.1:0-5963 GCA_035278895.1 Thermoanaerobaculia bacterium
ACGGCCTAGCAAAAATCGAGCCGATTCGGGGCCTGCGGGCTAGCGCCGCAGCCGCCGGCCGAACCGCCCGGTCCAGAACCCCAGCTCTTCGGGGAGGACGAGCCGGGCGAGGCCCAGGTAGAGCACCGCGTAGACCCCCACCACGGCCCCCGTGCGCAGGATGACGTGGAACGGCGGGAGAAACCAGCCGAGGAGGGCCGCGGGCACGGCGGCCGCGACGGCGAGGGCCGTCATCCGCCCCATCTCCCGGCCCGGCAGGAACGAGCCGGAGATCCGGCCGGCCAGGACCTTGCGGAGGAGGAGAAGCTCCAGCCACGCGCCGATCCCGGAAGCGAGAGCAAGCCCCACCGCGCCCAGCCGGAGCGCCTTGCCCGACGGGTCCGTCCCCACCAGCGAGGCCACGGGATAGCGGTCCAGGATCTCCATCAGCGCCCAGCCGAGACCGGCCGAGACCGCCACCCGGGCCGCGGCGATACGGGCCGGGGACCTGGTGTCTCCCAGGGCATAGAAGGTGTTCTGCAGCAGGCGCGACGACGTGCTCGCGAGGAGCCCCAGCGTGTAGCCGCAGAGCACGAGGTAGACGAGCCAGTTGTCCTCCGCCCCGAAGCTCCCCGTGCGGTAGAGGGTGCCCACGAGCAGGAAGCCGAAGGCGAGGTAGCCCACGAACGTGGGCACGTTCAGGAACGCCATCTGGCGCAACGACCGTTTGACGCGGGCGAGGAGCTCTCCCGCGGCGCCGGTCTCCCGCAGCCGGGCGAGCTCGGGCAGCTCGGCCGCGGCCACCGACATCCCGAACAGGCTGATCGGGAGCATGTAGAGCGTCTGGGCGAAGGAGAGCGCGCCCACGGCCCCGGCGCCCAGGAAGCCGGCCAGGAACACGTCCAGATAGCCCGCGAGCTGCACCACGCCCCGGCCGGCGAGCACCGGCCCGAACGCCGCGAGCGCCTCCGAAACGCCCGGCACCCGCGGGGACAGCGAGAGGCGGAACCCCCGCAGGAGCCGCATCACGAGCGGGAGCTGCACCGCGAATTGAAGGATGCCGCCCGCGAGCGCGCCCCAGCACGCCGCGAAGAGGAGGCGGTCTGCGCTCTTCGGTCCGAAGCCGGCCCACACCAGGGCGCTGATGATGGCCATGTTCCACACGACCGGCGCGAAGTACGGCAGGAAGAACCGCCGGTGGCTGTTGAGCACGCCCAGGGCCCAGGCCGACAGCACCAGGAACGCCGTCATGGGAAAGATGATGCGCACGGCGCGGACCGTGAGCTCGAAGCGGTCCACGGCCGAGTCCCCTTCGGTCACCTTGAACCCCAGGGCGAGCACCGAGGTGATCGGCTCCGCGAGCGCCACGCCAAGGAGCGCGAGCGTTCCGGCCGTGGCCGCAAGGAGGCCGAAGATGGCCCCGGCGAAGCGCCCCGCCTCCTCCCGTTTTCCTTCGTGCAAAAGACGCGAGTAGATGGGGATGAAGGCGGCCGAGAGCGTCCCCTCGCCCAGGAGGTTCTGCAGGAAGTTGGGGGCGCGAAGGGCCATGCTGAGCACGTCCGCGTGCGGCCCTACGCCGAAGTAGTAGGCGAAGGCCCGGCCGCGCAGCAGGCCGATCAGCCGGGAGGCGAGAATCCCCAGGGCGACCGCGATCGCCCCGCCCCGGCCGGGCGCAGGCGCCGCCGCGGTCTCGGTCGGAGGAGAGGGCTCGGCCGTCATGGCCGGCGATTGTATGCGAGGTACAATCTTCCCCATGGCCTACGGATGGGAAGGTGAAAAGGTGCGGCTCGTGCCGCTCGACAAGGCGAAGCACATGGACAATGCCATCGCCTGGCTGAACGACCCCGAGATCACGGCCTGGACGCTCGTGGGCGACTGGCCGCTCACCCGCCTCGCCGAGGAGGAGATCTTCGACCGGAACATGCGCGAGACGGACAAGGATCTCTTGTTCGCCGTCGAGACGCTCGACCGCGGCGAGCACATCGGCTTTTCGGGCCTCCACCGGATCGACTGGAAGAACGGGGTCGCCACGACCGGCACGATCCTCGGCCGGCTCGACCTCTGGGGAAAGGGCTACGGCGCGGACGCCGCCCGGGTGCGCACCCGCCACGCCTTCGAGGTCCTGGGCCTGCGCATGCTCCTCTCCGAGGTGATGGCGGACAACGCCGGGTCGATCCGCATGCTCGAAAAAGCGGGCTACAAGGAGGTCGGCCGCATCCCCAGAAGGCTCTGGAAGCGCGGCGCCTACCGCGACGTGGTGCTCCTGGCTTTGGAGCGCTGAAGCCAGCGGGCCAGTCCCCCCAGCCACACCCGCGCCTCCTCCACCCCGGCGAGCCGGGAGGCGGCGAGGTAGGTCACGCCGTAGGTCCCCAGCACGAGAAGGGCGGTCCCGAAGACCGGCAGCGGCGGCAGCAGCCACCAGAGGAGCCCGGCGGGCGCCGCGGCCAGGCCGGCGAGGAGGAGCATGCGGCCGTCCTCCCGCCAGGGGAGCGCGAAGCCGGGCAGGCGCCGGCGCAGGGACTTCCGGAGCTGGGCGAGCTCCATCCAGGCCCCGAACCCCGAGGCGAGGGCCAGGCCCACCGAGCCCAGGTGGAGCGCGGGCCCGGGGAGCGGCCCCACGACGAGCGACAGGGGGTAGCGGTCGAGCCACAGCATCAGCGGAATGGCGATCACCGCCGAGGTGAGCACCCGGACCGCCGCGATGCGCGCGGGAGAGCGCGTATCCCCCAGGGCGTAGAACGTGTTCTGGAGGAGCCGCGACGAGGTCGTGGCGAGGATGCCGGTCGTGTACCCGCAGAGCACGAGGTAGACGAGCCAGTTGTCCGCCACCTGGAAGTGGCCGCGGCGGTAGAGGCCGGTCACCAGGAATCCGAAGGCGAGATAGCCCACGACCGTGGGCACGTTGAGGAACGCCACCATGCCGAGCGCCCGCCGCACCCGGGCGAGGAGCTCGGGCCGCGCCTCCTCCCCCCGCAGGCGCGACAGCTCCGGCAGCTCCGAAGCCGCGAGCGAGATCCCGAACAGGCTGATCGGCAGGAGGTAGAACATCTGGGCGAAGCGGTCGGCCGACGCCGCACCCGTGGCGAGCTGGCTCGCGAGGAAGAGGTCCACGTAGCCCGCGAGCTGCACCACGCCCCGCCCCGCCACGGCCGGCCCCCAGGCCCGGAGCGCCTGGCGCACCCCCGGCACCCGGGTGGAGAACGACAGCCGGAACCCGCGGAGCACCCGGAACACCAGCGGCGTCTGCACCAGGAACTGGAGGAGGCCGCCCAGGAATCCCCCCCAGCAGGCCGCGTAGAGGAGATGCACCTGCTCCGGCGCCGAGGGCGTCGCGCCCGGAGCCAGCCGCCGCCCCGCCGCCACCAGGGCCGCGATCATGGCCGCATTCCAGAAGACCGGCGCGAAGTACGGGAGGAAAAACCGGCGGTGGCTGTTCAGGATCGCCAAGGCCCAGACCGACAGGACCAGGAACCCCGTCATGGGGAACAGGATGCGGACCGCGTGCGCCGTCAGAGCGAAGCGGTCGACCGCCAGGGTCCCCGCCGCCACGGCCGCGGCGTCCTTCGCGTAGCCCGGAGCCAGAAGGTAGACGAGCGGCTTCGCCAGGACGACACCCAGAAGCGCGAACCCCGAGGCCGCCGCGAGCAGGAGCCCGAAGATCGCCCCGGCGAAGCGGCCGGCCTCCTCCTCGCGCCCTTCCGCCAGGAGGCCGCTGTAGATCGGGATGAACGAGGCCGAGAGCGCCCCTTCACCCAGGAGGTTCTGGAGCACGTTGGGCACGCGAAGGGCCGCGGTCAGGGCGTCCGCATGGGGGCCCACGCCGAAATAGCGGGCGAACGCCCCCTCGCGCACGAAGCCCAGGAGCCGGCTCGCCAGGATGCCGGTGGCGACGCTCGCGGCGCCGCCCCGGGGCTTCGCTCCTTCGCTCACCGCGGCAGGTCGTTCCAGTTCAGGAAGACGTTCCAGACGAGCCGGAAGTCCGAGAGGGTGAGGTAGCGGTGGAGTGGGTTGAACGCGAAGAGCACGACCCGCCCCTCCCCCGCCGGAACGTCCAGCACGGCCGGCTTGCCGTTCACCGCGTCCTCGCCGCGCACGAATCCGGAGAGCACGAGCCGTTTGTCCTCCTCCTCGGGCTTCTTCTTCTCCTCGGCCGGCTTCGGTGCCGGGGGAGGCTCCGGGGTCATGGTGGGATCGGCCTCGACGACGTCGACCTCCTCCACCTCGACCTCCGGCTTCTCGGCGGCCGGCGGCGCGGGCTCCTCCTCCCCTTCCGGCCGTTTGGTGCCGAACTGGAGGACCACGAGGTTGCGGTTCCGCTTGTCCACGTCGAAGAGCGGACCGTTGCCGCGGAACACGCTCGACAGCGTCTCGTAGCCGTAGGCGATCGGGTGCTCCGGCCGGAGCACCTTGGCCCGCAGCTCCGAGCCCGGGGTGTTGAACCCGCCCGGCGGCACGCGGGCGACCTCGCGCAGCATTCCGCCCTCGACCGGCAGCGTCCCGGCGCTGCCCAGGGCAACCAGCACGCCGCCGCCGCGCACGAACTTCTGGATCTCCAGGAGCCCGGCGAAGCCCATGCCGCCGGTGATGTCGTCCGAGGCGTCGGGAATGCCGTGGCTCGGGAACTCCGCGGTCTTCGTGTAGGCGAGCGGGCCGTATTTGGGATCGATCCCGTGCACGAGGTCGGCGAAGCTGCCGCCGCCCGTGTCGGGGAAGAGGATGACGTCGAAACGCCCCTTCAGATTTCCGCGCTTCACGTCGTCGTCGTTGATCAGCGTGTAGGGAACCCCGTCCCGGTCGAGCGTGTAGCGGGCCCACCCCGCGTCCTGGGTGTCGATCCAGGAATGCAGGAGCGCGAGGCGCGGCAGGTCCACCACGTGGCGGGAGACGTCCGGCATCGAGGCTACCGCCGTAAACGACAGCCCGGTCTTTTCGGCCACGTCCTCCACGGCCTCCCGCGGCGCCTGGACGATCCAGCTCCCCGGGGGGTACTCGGTCCCGCCCGCCGAAAACGTCTTCTCGGCCGCGTCCACCTGGTTTTCGCCAAACAGCACACGGGCGCGCAGCAGCGCCGTCTGCCCCGTGTCGCGCAGGAGGAAGATCTCGCCCGCGCCGGAGACCTCGCCCCGGGGCGCCTCGCCCGCGGCCACCGGCTCCATCGCGGCTTCCAAAACCTTTTTGTCCGCGATCGGCGAGCCTGAGACGCCGTAGAGGAGGGGCCAGGTCCACGCCACGTCGTCGTAGGGCGTGTTCGGCTCGTCGGCGGGGAACTTCTGCTCTTCGAGGAAGTTGACCGCGGCGCTCCGGTACGGCTGGTCCATGCGGACCACGAAGCTCCCCGCGGGCCATGTCTTCTCGCCGAGCGTCAGGTCTGCGCTCAGGCGGTGGACCTCGATCCGGTGCGCCCGGAGCTGGTCCACGAGATAGGCGAGGCGGCCCGGGTCGCGCTGCTCCAGTGGGAAGATCCAGGCGTAGGGCGCCTCGGTCCTTCCCTTTTCGAGCGAGCGGTTGCCCTTGATCCAGAAGCTTTCGAGGAGGTCCCGCCGGTTGCGCGCGGCGTACTCCAGGGCCTCGAGCACTCCGGCTTCCATGTAGTTCGTGTTGTTGCGCAGCGACCAGCGGAGCTTCTTGGCCGGCGGCCAGGGCCGGTACCACTGCACCTCGGTCACCGGCTTGCCTGCGAAGCGGCGCTCGCCCATCTCGCGGTCGAAGGTGCCGGGGTGGGAGTTGCCGAACGTCTCGTAGAAGCGCCCCACCGAGTGGTGGTTGTTGGCCACCGAGGTGAGATAGCCGGGCCACCAGCCGTCCCAGAATCCCCACGTCCACACGCCCGGGAGCCCCTGGCTCGCGAGCGCGCCGGCTTCGTTGACGCCCATCGTCGTCCACTCGCTGATCGTCACCGGGTCCACGGCGTGGCTGTAGGGGCCGTGGCCGGTCGAGATGTAGAGCAGGGGGACCGACTCGTGGAGGTCGTGGATCACCTGCGG
>DATEIO010000953.1:0-2017 GCA_035278895.1 Thermoanaerobaculia bacterium
CGGCGACTGGGAAGGCGCTGTGGCCGCCTACCGGCGCTGCCTGGAGATCGATCCCACGAATACCCGCTCCTATCTCTCCCTGGGCCGTCTGCTGCTCTCCCGGGGCGAACGGGAAGAGGCCCTGCGCTGGCTCCGCCACGGCGCCAGGGCTGCCGCCCAGCCTGAGCTCGTCGCCGGAGCCCTGCGGGAGGCAGAAGCGGGAGCTACGGAGAACTAAGGACAATAAGGACACCAAGGACCTCAAGGACGATAGCTTTCTTATTCGTCCTTTGGGTCCTTGGTGTCCCTGGCGTCCTTGGTGTCCTTCACTCCCCCACCACCCGCACCTCCCGTGTCAGCGCCCCCTCCGGCAGCTTCAGAGCCACCCGGTAGGTCCCCGGAGGAACGATCCGGGCCGCCTGTTGCTCGGAGGGGGTGAGCTCGGGCTCGCCTTCCTCGGGCTTTTCGGATTTCGCGGCGTCGGTCTCCAGATCCCAGGCGATCCGGTGGAGACCCGCCGTGGCCGGGGCTTCCAGGGTGCGGAGGAGCTTGCCGGAGCCGTCCGTGATCTCGATCCGGAGGGGAGCGGGCCGGGTTTCGCGGAGCCAGTAGGTGAGGACGGTGCCGTAGGGCGGATTCGGGGCGCGGAAGAACTGGTCCCCGTTCAGCTCTTCGATGGTGTCTCCGTAGGTCTCGCGCAGAGTGAAGGCGGTGGCCTCGGGGATGTCGAAGAGGAAGGCGGGCTTTCCGAGGGCCTCCTCCATCTGGGCGAGCGGAGCGGCGGCGCCGACCCAGATCGCGCGGCCGAAGGTGCCCACCACGAGGTCCCGCTCGCGGGGCTGCACCGCCAGGGCGCGGACCGGGGCCGTGGGAAGCTCTGCCTTCCAGCGGACCCAGCGACCGCCTCCTTCGATCGAGACGTAGACGCCCGTCTCCGTGCCCACGTAGAGGACGCGGGGATTCTTCGGATCTTCCCGGATGACGAAGGTCGAGCCGAAGGCCGGGAGGTCGCCCGTGATGTCGGTCCAGGTGGCCCCGAAATCGGTCGTCTTGTAGAGGTACGGGCGGTCGTCGTCCCGCGTGTGGAGGTCCAGGGCAAGGTAGGCGGTGCCGGCCGCCGTGCGCGAGGGCTCGAGCTTCGAGACCACGCCGCCCGCGGGCGCTCCCTTCGGGAGATTGCCGTCCACCCGGGTCCAATGCCCGCCGTCATCCCTGGAGAGGTGGATGGGCCCGTCATCCGCCCCGGCCCAGAGCACCTTCGGGTCGGCAGGGGACTGGGCGAAGGCGAAGAGGGCGCCGTAGCTGTGATAGCCGTCCTTTTCGCCCGTCAGGGTGCGCTCCTGCTGCGCCGTGAGATCCGGGCTGATCACCCGGCAGGCGTCCACCCAGCCGCGCCGGGCGCCCTCGGGAACCCGGCACTTGAAGAGCACGTTCGCGCCCAGATAGAAGGTGTCGGGTTCCGTGAGCGAGAGAGCGAACGCGGGCGTCCAGTCCCAGCGGAAGGGGTGGAGGCCCTGCGCCGTGGCCATTTCCGGGCGCGGCTGGAGCTCCAGGCGGGTCCAGTCGCGGAGGTCGAGCCGCGAGGTGTTTCCGAACTCCTGGACCATGTAGATCCGGTCGGGGTCCCGCGGGTCCGCCGCGATCGCCATGCCGTCTCCCACGTGGCGAAGCTTCCACCAGTCGCGGCTGGTGATCCCCTCGGGGTCCCGGGTCGCGCTCGGGCCCATCCAGTGCCCGGTGTCCTGCATGCCGCCATAGACCCGGTAAGGGCGGCGGTCGTCCGCGGCCACCTCGTAGAACTGGCCGATGGGGAGCACGTGCTGCATCCACGTCGCGCCGCCGTCGAACGTCGAGTCCACGCCGCCGTCGCCGCCCACGATCATGTGGCGCGAGTCGGCCGGGTCGATCCACAGCGTGTGGAGGTCGTTGTGGACGTGCCGCATGTTGTGCTTGACGAGGGTCCGCCCGCCATCGTCCGAGCGCCATAGCTCGAAGACCGGCAGCCAGACGCGGTTCTCGTCCTGGGGATCGATCACGA
>DATEIO010000954.1:0-64829 GCA_035278895.1 Thermoanaerobaculia bacterium
CCGCAGGTCGGCATCGACGAGAGCTTCTTCGATCTCGGCGGCCACTCGCTCCTGGCCACCCAGCTCGTCTCGCGCGTCCGCGAGACCTTCCGCGTGGAGCTCCCCCTGCGCGCCCTGTTCGAGGGGCCGACCATCGCCGAGTTGGCGGAGCGGGTGCACGCCGCCTTCCAGGCCGGCTCAGGGCTCGAGCTCCCGGCGATCCAGCCGGTGCCGCGCGACCGCGATCTCCCGCTGTCCTTCGCGCAGCAGCGCCTCTGGTTCCTCTGGCAGCTCGAGCCGGAGAGCCCGGCGTACAACAGCCCCAAGGCTCTGCGCATGCGCGGGCCGCTGGACGTCCCGGCTCTTGAGCGCACGCTCGACGAGATCGTGCGGCGCCACGAGGTCCTGCGCACCACGTTCCCCTCCACGGACGGCCGGCCGGTCCAGCGGATCGATCCGGAGGCGCGGCCCGGCTTGCCGGTGCACGATCTCTCGGCGGACCCCGACCGCGAGGAGCGGGCGCGCGCGGCGTTCCGCGCCGAGGCGCAGCGACCGTTCGACTTGGCGCGCGAGATCCCGATCCGCACCCGGCTTCTCGTTCTCGGCCCAGAGGACCACGTCCTCCTGCTGACCACCCATCACATTGCCAGTGACGGATGGTCCGTAGCGGTCCTCGAGCGCGAGGTGACCGCTCTCTACCAGGCATTCTCCGCGGGAGAACCGTCGCCTCTGCCGGAGCTGCCGGTGCAGTACGCCGACTTCGCAGAGTGGCAGCGGGAGTGGCTGCAGGGCGAGGTGCTCGAGCGCCAGCTCGCCTACTGGCGCGGCCAGCTCGCCGGCACGCCGCCGGTTCTGGAGCTGCCGCTCGACCGCCCACGGCCCGCGGTGGCAAGTCCACGCGGGAAACGGCTGGCGTTCGCCGTGCCCTCCGCGTTGTCGCGCTCCTTGACCGAGTTGAGCCAGCGGCGTTCCGTGACGCCGTTCATGACCTTGCTGGCGGGCTTCCAGGTCCTGCTGGCCCGCTCCTCCGGCCAGTCGGACGTGAGTGTGGGAACTCCCATCGCGGGGCGCCGCCACATCGAGACCGAAGGGATGATCGGGTTCTTCGTCAACACGCTGGTGATGCGCGGTGCGGTGGAAGGGACCCGGAGCTTCGACGAGCTGCTCGGCCAGGTGCGCGAGACGGCGCTCCAGGCCTACGCCCATCAGGATCTCCCCTTCGAGCGTCTGGTGGACGAGCTCGCCCCGGAGCGCTCGCTGCAGCATACGCCGCTGTTCCAGGTGATGCTGGTCCTGCAGAACGTGGAGCGGGATGGCGTGCAGATCGGCGGCCTGGAGCTGTCGCCGTTCGCCGCGGAGCCCGGCGTGGCGAAGCTCGACCTGCTGCTCAGCCTGGGAGAGGAGGCCGGTGTGCTCCGCGGCGAGCTCCAGTATCGGACTGAGCTGTTCGACCGGGCGACGATCGCGCGCCTGGCCGGCCATCTGGTCTCCCTGCTCGAAAGCGCTGCCGCGGCTCCGCAGAGCCTCCTTTCCGATCTCGCTCTACTGGCCCCGGCTGAGCGCCATCAGCTGCTGACGGAGTGGAACGACACGGGGGTCCTCCCGGCGGGGCCCGCGACTCTGCCCGCGCTGTTCGCGGCGCAGGCGGCGCGGAGCCCGCGCGCCGTGGCCGTGGTCTGCGGTGAAGAATCGCTCACCTACGCCGAGCTCGACCGGCGTGCCGGCCGGCTGGCGCAGCGCCTGCGGGCCATGGGGGTGGGCCCGGAGGTGCGGGTGGGCCTCTGCGCCGAGCGCTCCCTGGAGATGGTCGTGGGGCTGCTCGGTGTGCTCAAGGCAGGCGGCGCCTATGTGCCGCTCGATCCCGCCTATCCGCAGGAGCGTCTGGCCTTCATGCTGGAGGACTCGGGCGCGCCGGTGGTGCTGGCCGGGGCCTCGGTCCTCGACCGGCTGCCCCGGGGGACGACGCGGGTGATGGCTCTGGGCGAGGAAGGGGAGGACGGGCCGGAGGTGTGGGCGACGGACGCGGAGCTGCCGGTGGAGCCGGGCCATCTCGCGTACCTGATCTACACCTCGGGCTCGACGGGACGGCCCAAAGGCGTGGCCATCGAGCACCGGAGCGCCGCCGCCCTGCTCGCCTGGGCTCGCGAGGTCTTCTCGGACGAAGAGATCGCGGCCGTCTTCGCCTCCACCTCGATCTGCTTCGACCTGTCCGTCTTCGAGCTCTTCGTGCCGCTGACGCGGGGCGGGCGGGTGGTGCTGGGCGCCGACGCTCTGGAGCTCCCCGGCCTCCCCGCCGCCCGGGAGGTCACCCTGATCAACACGGTGCCCTCCGCCTTGAGCGAGCTGCTGCGGATGAATGCGGTGCCGCCGTCGGTGCGCGCGATCAATCTGGCGGGCGAGCCGCTGCGCCGGGCCCTGGTGGACCGCATCGCGGCGCTGGGCACCGGTGCGCGGGTGATGAACCTGTACGGCCCCTCGGAAGACACAACCTATTCGACGTTTGCCGAGGTCTCCCAGCGCACCTCCGAAGAGCCGCGGATCGGCCGGCCGGTGAGCGGTTCCGCGGCCTATGTCCTGGATCGGGACGGGCAGCCGGCGCCGCTGGGAGTGGCCGGCGAGCTCTACCTGGCCGGCGCGGGCCTGGCGCGCGGCTACCTGGGCCGGCCGGAGCTGACCGCCGAGCGGTTCGTCCCCGACCCGTTCGGCAGAGAGCCTGGCGGACGCCTGTATCGCACGGGAGATCTGGTACGGCAGCGGAGAGAAGGCGATCTGGACTTTCTGGGCCGCATCGATCACCAGGTCAAGATCCGCGGATTCCGGATCGAGCTGGGGGAGATCGAGGCGGCTCTGCTGGCGCAGCCGTGCGTCCGCGAGGCTGTCGTCCTGGTGCGCGAGGACCGGCCGGGAGACCGGCGCCTGGTGGCCTACGTGGCCGGGGATGCGGTGGAGCCCACGCTCCTCCGGGAGCGGCTCGGCGAGCGGCTCCCCGCCTACATGGTGCCCGCCCTGTTCGTGCAGCTCAGCGCCTTGCCGCTGACTCCCAATGGCAAGGTCGACCGGCGGTCGCTGCCGGTCCCCGAAGGAGAGCGGCCGGAGCTGCGGTCCGGATTCCTGGCTCCAGGCACGCCTGCCGAGCAGACCCTGGCTGCGATCTGGTCGCAAGTGCTGGGGGTCGCGCAGATCGGCGCTCACGACAACTTCTTCGAGCTCGGCGGCGACTCGATCCTGAGCATCCAGATCGTCGCCCGCGCCAATCAGGCGGGGCTGCGGCTGACACCGCGCCAGATCTTCCTGCACCCCACGGTCGCAGGCCTGGCCGCGGCGGCCGGCGATCCGGAGAGCACGCCCGCCGCCGAGCAGGGGCTGGTCACCGGCCCGGTGCCTCTGACGCCGATCCAGCATTGGTTCTTCGACCAGGGCTTCCACAGGGTCGACCATTTCAATCAGGCGGTGTTGCTGGAGGTGAGGAAGCCTCTGGAGCTGAAGGTCCTTGAACAGGCCGTCCTCCACCTCCTGGCCCACCACGACGGGCTGCGTCTGCGCTTCGTCCAGGAGCCCTCCGGATGGCGGCAGGAGATCGGGGACCTGCCGCAGCAGGCGCCGGTCCTCTTCCTCGATCTGTCGGCCCTGCCGGAGGACCCGTGGAAGGACGCGCTGGAAAGGGAGGCGACCCGCGTGCAGGCCAGCCTGAGCCTGACCTCCGGTCCGATCGTCCGCTGCGCCCTCATCCATCTCGGCGACGGTGAGCCGGACCGCCTGCTGATCGTCGTCCACCACCTCGCCGTGGACGGAGTCTCCTGGCGCGTGCTGCTGGAGGACCTCCAGAGGGCCTGTGAGCAACTGGCCGCCGGAGGCGAGGCGCGTCTGCCCGCCAAGACCTCCTCGTACCGGCAGTGGGCCGAGAGGCTGGAGAGCCACGCCTGCTCCGCGGCCGTCCGCGACGAGCCGGGCTTCTGGCTTTCCGAAGACCGCCGCAGGGTCCGGCCCCTGCCGGTCGATGACCTCGAGGGAGCCGCCGGACTGGCGGGCAACACCGCCGGCTCCACGGTTTCCGTCGCTGTCGAGCTCGAAGAGGACGAGACGCAGGCCCTGCTCCAGGAGGTTCCGAAGGCTTACCGGACGCGGATCGACGAGGTGCTGCTGGCGGCTCTGGCCCTGGCTTCTGAAGACTGGACGGGCGAGCCGCTCTCCCTGGTCGACCTGGAAGGGCACGGCCGCGAGGAGCTCGGCGCCGACCTCGACGTATCCCGTACGGTCGGCTGGTTCACCTCGATCTATCCGGCGCTGCTCGACACCCAGGGCCTGCGCAGCCCGGGCGAGCTGTTGAAGTCGATCAAGGAGCAGGTGCGCGGAATTCCAGGGCGCGGCCTCGGCTATGGGCTGCTGCGCTACGCGGGCGGAGATCCGGAGACCGCCGCGGCTCTGGGTACGCTGCCCCAGGCGCAGGTGATCTTCAACTATCACGGCCAGATCGACCAGGTGCTGGCCGGAAGCTCCATCTTCGCCCCGGCGAGCGAGACCACGGGGCCGTCGATGGACCCGTCCGAGCGGCGGCGGCACCTGTTGAGCCTCAACGGGATCGTCTCCGCCGGGCGTCTGCGGATGACCGTGCGTTTCAGCGACCGGGTCTACCGTCCCGCGACGATCCAGGCGCTGGCCGAAGGTTTCCGGCAGCACCTGCGGGGGCTGATCGAGCATTGCCTGTCCCCGGAGGCCGGCGGTGCGACCCCGGCGGACTTCCCCCTGCTGCGCGCCAGCCAGCGCGAGCTCGATCTCCTGCTGGCCGCGGTGGCCTCCAGCCGGGCGCCGGAAGGCCGCCCCGAGATCCAGGACCTCTATCCGCTCTCCCCGATGCAGGAGGGCATGCTCTTCCATAGCCTCTTCGAAGCGGGAACGACCGCCTACGTCTGCCAGTCGCGATACGCCCTCGAGAACCTGGACGTCCAGGCTTTCGAGCGTGCCTGGGACGCCGTGATCGCTCGCCAGCCGGTCCTGCGCACCGGGTTCTTCACCACCGGGAGCGGCCGTCCCGTCCAGGCCGTCGAGCGCAAGGCGCATCTGGCTCTCCGGGCCGAAGACTGGCGCGGGCTCGCGGCCGACCGGCAGCGGGAGGGGCTGGACGAGCTCGCGCGGCGCGAGCGCCAGGAAGGCTTCGAGCTGACGAAGCCCCCGCTCATGCGCCAGGTCCTCGTGCGCGTGGGAGAGCGCGAGCACCACCTGATCTGGACGCACCACCACCTTCTGATGGATGGCTGGTCCGTGCCTCTGGTCCTCCGCGAGGTCGCCGCCGCCTACCGCGCTTTCTCCGCCGGAGAGCCGCTGGAGCTTCCGGAGGCACGCCCGTATCGCGACTACATCGCCTTCCTGCAGGCGCGCGACCCCGGCCCGGCCGAGGAGCTCTGGCGGAGGATCCTCGCCGGTTTCACGGTCCCGACGGTCCTGCCGGTCGAGCGGCGCGAGGCCTCCGCAAGCCCGGTTGAGGAGCGGGGGAGAGAACAGGTCCGCTGGCCGGCCACATCCTTCGCCGGGCTCGAGGCGTTCGCGCGCCGCCACCAGCTTACGGTCCATACCCTGGTGCAGGGTGCCTGGGCGCTCCTCCTGGGGCGCTACAGCGGCAGCGATGACGTGGTCTTCGGGAGCGTGGTATCGGGCCGCCCGCCGCAGCTCGCGGGTGTGGAATCCATGGCCGGCCTGTTCATCAACACCCTCCCGGTGCGGGTGCAGATGCCGCCCCGCGCGTCTGTCCTCCCCTGGCTGCAGTCCCTCCAGGCCGAGCAGCTCGCCCTGCGCGAGGTCGAGCACACACCGCTCGTCCAGGTCCAGCGCTGGAGCGAGGTGCCGCCAGGAACACCGCTGTTCGACACATTGCTGGTCTTCGAGAACTATCCGGTCGATCCGCGGATCGGCCAGGGGCTGGGAGCGTTGCAGATCCGGCGGGTCGAAGCGGTCGAGCACACGAGCTATCCCTTGAACCTCCTGGCCGCGGCGTCCGGCGAGCTCTCGCTGACTCTCGAGCACGACGCCAGCCGGTTCGAGGCCGCCACCATCTGCGCCCTGCGGCTCCATCTGGAGCAGCTTCTGGGAGGGCTCGTGGAGGATCCGCAGCGGTCGTTGGCGGACCTTCCGATGCTCGGTGAGGCCGAGCGTCAGCAGATCCTTTCGGAGCACCAGGGACGGGCTCTGGAGGGAGAGGTCGCACCGCGTCTCCACGCGCTGTTCGAGCGGCAGGCACGGCAGCAGCCGGATGCCATCGCCGTGGTCTCAGGGGACGGCGAGCTCCGTTACGGAGACCTGGACGCTCGTGCCGAGCGGCTGGCGGACTGCCTGCGCGCTCTCGGCGTGGGACCGGAGGTGACGGTAGGCGTCTGCCTGGAACGCTCGCCACAGCTGCTGGTGGCGCTTCTCGGCGTGCTCAAAGCGGGCGGTGCGTACGTGCCGCTCGATCCGGGCTATCCGGCGGAGCGCCTGGCCTTCATGCTCAAGGACTCCGGCGCGGCAGTGGTGCTGAGCGAGTCCTCGGTGGCCGGAAAGCTGCCGGAGAGCCAGGCTCAGGTGGTGCGGCTAGATGACGCCTGGCCGTGGGCGGTCGGTCCCATGGCGGGACCGCCGGCCGAGCCGGGCCACCTCGCCTATGTGATCTACACCTCGGGCTCCACCGGGCAGCCCAAGGGCGTGGCCATCGAGCACCGCAGCGCGGCCGCCCTCCTGGCCTGGGCGCAGGAGCTTTTCTCGGACCCCGAGGTCTCCGCAGTTTTCGCCTCCACGTCGATCTGCTTCGACCTCTCGATTTTCGAGCTGTTCGTTCCCCTGTCGCGGGGCGGCCGTGTGATCCTGGGGACTGACGCCCTGCAGCTTCCCGATCTGGCCGCCGCCGGCGAGGTGACGTTGATCAACACGGTGCCCTCGGCGATCAACGAGCTGCTGCGGATGAACGCGGTGCCGCCGTCGGTACGCACGATCAACCTGGCGGGTGAGCCCCTGCGCCGGGCCCTGGTCGACCGCATCGCGGCGCTCGGCACGGTGAAACGGGTGCTCAACCTGTACGGCCCGTCAGAGGACACGACCTACTCGACCGTTGCCGACGTCCCCCTGGACAGCGCCAGGGAGCCGCGGATCGGGCGTCCGGTGAGCGGATCGTCGGCGTTCGTCCTGGATCGCCAGGATCGGCTGGCGCCGCTGGGCGTGCCGGGCGAGCTGGTCCTCGCCGGCTCCGGGCTGGCGCGCGGCTACCTGGGCCGGCCGGAGCTGACGGCCGAGCGCTTTGTGCCCGATCCTTTCGGCAACGAGCCGGGCGGACGGCTGTACCGCACCGGTGACCTGGTCCGCCGATTGCGCGACGGCGATCTGGAGTTCCTGGGCCGGATCGATCATCAGGTCAAAGTCCGCGGCTTCCGGATCGAGCTGGGAGAAATCGAGGCGTCCCTGCTGGCGCAACCTGGGGTCCGCGAAGCGGTGGCCGTGGTGCGCGAGGACCGGCCGGGAGACCGCCGGCTGGTGGCCTACTTCGCTGGCGAGGCGGCGATTCCGGATCTCCGCGAGCGGCTGCGCGAAAAGCTCCCCGCCTTCATGGTTCCATCCTTGTTCGTCGCTCTCGACGCACTGCCGCTGACCCCCAACGGCAAGGTCGACCGGCGGGCGCTGCCGGCGCCGGAGAGCGAGCGGCCGGAGCCGCGGGCCGGGTTCTCGGCACCGGGCACGCCGGCCGAGCAGACTCTCGCGGAGATCTGGGCGCAGGTGCTGGGGGTCGAGCGGGTGGGCGTGTACGACGACTTCTTCGAGCTCGGCGGGGATTCGATCCTGAGCATCCAGATCGTGGCCCGCGCCAACCAGTCAGGGCTGCGAGTGACGCCGCGCCAGCTCTTCGAGCACCCCACCGTGGCCGCGCTGGCCGCGGTGGCCGGCACCGCGGAGATTCCCAAGACCGAGCAGGGGCTGGTCACAGGACCGGTGCCCCTGACGCCGATCCAGCACTGGTTCTTCGAGCGTGGCTTCCAAAAGGTCGACCATTACAACCAGGCGCTGCTCCTCGAGGTACGGCAGCCCCTGGAGCCGGCGGTCCTCGAGCGGGCCGTCCTCCATCTCCTGACGCACCACGATGCGCTGCGGCTACGCTTCTTCCGCGGTTCCTCAGGGTGGCAGCAGGAGAGCCGTGGTCTGCCGGCACGGGCTCCGTTCGCCCGGATCGACCTGTCCACCCTGGCGCCCGCGCAGCGGCGGGCCAACCTCGAAGCGGCGGCGACCTGCGTACAGGCCGGCCTGCATCTGGCCACCGGACCGATCGTCCGTTGCGCCCTGTTCCACTTGGGCTCCGGCGAGCCGGACCGCCTGCTGATCGCCATCCATCATCTGGCCGTGGACGGCATCTCCTGGCGCGTGCTGCTGGAGGATCTCCAGGGGGCCTGCGAACAGTTGGCCGCGGGAGGTGAGGTACGCCTGCCGGCCAAGACCTCCTCCTTCCGGCAGTGGTCCGAGGCGCTGGAACGCCACGCCCGCTCCGCGGCGGTCCGCGAGGAGTTGGGCTTCTGGCTCTCCGGAGAGCGCCGCGGGGTGCGGCCCCTGCCGGTCGATGATCCCGCAGGACCCGTGGCGGCCACGGCCGGCTCGGCATTGTCCGTCGCAGTCTCCCTGGGAGAGGACGAAACGCGCGCGCTGCTCCAGGACGCGTCCCGGGCCTACGGCACCCGGATCGACGAGGTGCTGCTGTCCGCTCTGGCGTCCGCTTGCGCGGATTGGACCGGCGAGCCGCTGACCTTGATCGACGTAGAAGGGCACGGCCGTGAGGACCTCGGCGCCGGGATCGATGTGTCCCGCACCGTCGGCTGGTTCACGACGATCTACCCGGTGCTGCTCGACATCCGCGGCCTGTGGAGCCCGGGAGCGCTCCTGAAGTCGGTCAAGGAGCAGGTGCGCGGGATTCCGGGGCGCGGCCTGGGTTACGGGTTGCTGCGCCACTCCAGCGGAGATCCGGAGATCGCCGCTGCGCTGGGCGAGCTGCCGCAGGCCCAGATCCTCTTCAACTACCTCGGCCAAGTCGACCAAGCCCTGTCCGGGAGCGCGACGTTTGGTCCAGCCCGCGAGTCGGCGGGTCTGTCGATGGACCCGGCGGAGAGCCGCGAGTACCTCCTGGATGTCCAGGGAGTCGTGACCGGGGGACGGATGCACCTGACGCTGCGTTCCAGCGAACGGGTCCACCGCCGGGAAACCTTGGAGGCGTTGGCCGAAGGGATCTGGCGGCACCTGCAGGCCCTGATCGAACATTGTCTGTCTCCCGAGGCTGGCGGCTTCACACCCTCCGATTTCCCCCTGGCGGCTCTCTCCCAGGCCGCGGTCGATCGCCTCACCGCGGACCGCTCCGTCGAGGAGATCTATCCGCTCTCACCGATCCAGCTCGGGATGCTGCTCCACGCCCTGCGCGAGCCCGGCTCCGAGGTCTACTGCGAGCAGATGAGCTGCGCGTTCCGGGGGGAGCTCGATCGCGGCGCACTGCAGGCGGCCTGGCGCGGAGTGGTGAGCCGGCACTCCATTCTGCGCACCGGGTTTGTCTGGGAGGGGCTCACCGAGCCTCTCCAGGTGGTCCATCGAGAGGTTGAGCTGCCGTTCGTCCACCAGCTCTGGCGGGACGTGCCGCCAGAGCTGGTGGAGGCCCGCTTCGCCGCCTTCCTGCGAGAGGACAAACAGCGCGGCTTCGATCTCGCGCAGGCGCCCCTGATCCGCCTGACCCTGATCGAGCTCGCCCCGGGCGACTACCGGTTCGTCTGGACGACCCACCACATCGTCACCGACGGGTGGTCGACACCGGTCCTGGTCCGGGAGATGTTCGCCCTCTATGAAGCACAGCGGCAGGGGCGTGCGGCCGACCTTGCAACGGTCCGTCCGTTCCGCGGCTACATCGCCTGGCTGCGAGAGCAGAGCCCCGCCGCGGACGAGCGCTTCTGGCGGCAGGAGCTCGCCGGCATCACGGGGCCCACCCCGCTCGACGTCGACCGTTGGGCTCCCGTTTCCGAAGAAACGAGGCATGGCGAGGAAAGAATCCAGCTCTCCGCGGCCGTCACCGCCGCCCTGGTTGCCCTGACCCGCCGTTGCAGTGTCACCCTGAGCACGGTCGTCCAGGGGGCGCTCGCCCTTCTGCTCGGTCGCTACAGCGGCCGGCGCGACGTGGTATTTGGCGCCACGGTCTCGGGCCGGCCGGCGCTGCTTGCCGGTGTCGAATCGATCGTCGGGCCGTTCATCAATACCCTGCCGGTCCGCGTCCGTGTCCCTGCGGATGGGGAAGACACGGCGTCGTGGCTCCGCGGGCTCCAGAAGCACCAGGCCGAGCGCCAGCAGCATGAGCACAGCCCCTCGGTTCAACCGTGGAGCGAAGTGCCCCTGGGACTGCCGCTCTTCGAGGTTCTGCTGGTGGTGGAGAACCAGCGGCAGGAGGTTCCGGCGGGCGGACCGGAAGCGGTGGCCGCAGCGGTCGAGATCCGCGAGGTGCGCTCGGAGGTGCGGACGCGCTATCCGCTCAACCTGGTCGTCCTGCCGGGCCGCGAGCTGGCGCTTTATGTGCCGTACAACGCCGCGCGGTTCGACGCCGGCACGATCCAGCGCTTCCTGCGGCACCTGGCGACCGCGTTGGAGAGCATCGCGGAGGCTCCCGAAGCCCCGGTCTCCGAGATCGCCCTGTTCGACCGCCGCGAGCGGGAGCTGGTGACGAGTGGCGGCCGGAGCCTGGAGGAGCCTCTGCGCCGGCTCATCGCAGGACGGCGGTCGTGGGGCGATGAGGCCATGGCCGCGGGTCTGGAGGCCCTCCGCGATCCCCGGGTTCAGGTGTTGGATGAGGACGGGCGGCCAGCGCCGGTCGGGGTGTCCGGAGAGCTCTGGGTGGAGGAGACCGGCGAGGGCGAGGTGAAGCGGCTCCGGACCGGCGAGCTGGCGCGCTTCCAGGAGACCGGGGAGATCGAGCTCCTCGGCCCTCTCGGCCAACGGATCGAGATCCGTGGCCGGCGCGTGGATCCGCAGACGGTCGAGCCGGTGCTCGCGGAGCATCCCGGGGTCGCCGAGGCCGCGGTGCTGGGGATCGGGTCCGTGGCGGGGGGCGAGCTGTGGGCCGGCGTCGTGGCCGCCCCTGGCCAGCCTCTGGACGTGGCTGCCCTGCGGACCTGGCTCGAGAGCCGGCTGCCGAAGCACCGGGTGCCGCGCACGATCGTGCGCCTGGACGATCCCCCTCGGACACCGGACGGTGTGCTCGACCGCCGCTCCCTGCTCGCCACGGCGCGGAGCGCAGCGGAGGGCGCCGGCAGCGCTCCTGGAGAGCCGCTTCAGGAGATCCTGCTGGGTCTCTGGCGGGAGGTGCTCGGCGTCGAGGACCTGGGGGTGCACGACGGGTTCCTGGAGCTCGGCGGCCACTCGCTTCTCGCGGTCCGGCTGCTCGCCCGGCTGCGCGAGGTCTTCCAGGTCGAGGTCCCGCTGCGCACCCTGTTCGATGCGCCCAGCGTGGCGGAGCTCGCGCCGCAGCTCGCAGCGATGCTGGCGCTCGGCGGTCCGCGCGAAGCGCCCGCCCTCGTCCGGGTCACGGACGACCGCGGGCGGGACTTCGCCCCTTCGTACGCCCAGCAGAGGCTCTGGTTCCTCGATCAGCTCGAGCCGGACAATCCCTTCTACACGCACCTGTTCGGCGTCCGGCTCACCGGCCGTCTGGAGGCCGGGACGCTTGAAAAGGCCCTGTCCGAGATCGTGCGGCGGCACGAGGTTCTACGCACGACCCTGCCGGCGGTCGCGGGACAGCCGGTGCAGCGGATCGCGCCGCCGCGACCGGTCCGGCTGCCGCTGACCGACCTGGGCGGTTGTGCCGCGGAGGTGGCGGAGCAGGAGCTCCAGGCCTGGAGCCGGGAGGAGGCCTTGCGCCCCTTCGATCTGACGCGCGGACCGCTGCTGCGTGCCGCCCTGTTCCGTCTGGCCCCCGACCGGCATGTGATCTTCCTGACGTTGCACCACATCGTCATCGATGCCTGGTCGATCGGCCTCCTCTTCCGCGAGATGGCCACGCTGTACCAGGCGTTCGAAGCCGGACAGGCTTCGCCGCTGCCGGAGCTGACGATCCAGTACGCCGACTTCGCGGAGTGGCAGCGGGGCTGGATGCAGGGAGAGGTTCTCGCGGATCACCTCGCTTACTGGAAACGCCATCTCGCAGGTGCCTGGAAGCTGCTGGAGCTCCCGGCCGACCGTCCGCGCCCCGACCGCCTGAGCTACCGCGGTGCGTGGATCCGGCTGCCCATTGCCGCAGCCACGTCGCAGAAGATCTCGGAGCTCAGCCGGCGTCAAGGGACGACCCCGTTCATGACGCTGCTCGCCGCCTTCGACGTCCTCTTGGCGCGGCTCTCGGGCCAGGAGGATGTGGTGGTTGGAATGACGGTCGCCAACCGGACCCGCGCGGAGATCGAAAATCTGATCGGTTTCTTCGTGAATCTGCTGCCCCTGCGCGTCGATCTCTCGGGCTCCCCTACCTTCCTCGCTCTGCTGCAGCGGGTCCGCGAAGCCTCTCTCGGCGCGCAGGCCCACCAGGACCTGCCCTTCGACAAGCTGGTCGAAGCCGTGCGTCCCGACCGGAGCGCGGGCGACGCGCCCTTGTTCCGCATCACCTTCGGCGTGCAGAACACGCCGCAGGAGACCCTGGATCTCCCGGGGCTGCAGCTCAGCGCCTTCGGCCGGCAGGAGGAGACCGTGCGCTTCGATCTCACCGTCTGGGTGTTCGAGACCGAAACGGGCTTCTCGGTCCAGTGGAGCTACAGCACCGAGCTGTTCGACGAATCGACCATCCGGCTCCTGCACGACCGGTTCGCCCAGCTCCTCGAGAGCATCGTCGAGCGGCCCGAGGCCGAGATCGAGGCTCTGGAGATGCTCTCGCCCCAGGAGCGCCAGAAGCGGGCGCGTCTTGAAACAGCGAAGAAGACCTCGCGGCACGCCAAGCTGCTTGAAGCCCAACCGAAAAAACTCCGGCTGACCCGGCCGAACCACTAAGGAGGATGTCCATGAGCCAACTGACGAGCGATTCCAGCTTCAGCCGATTCGCCGCGCGCCCGCGCAAGGCCGTGCGCCTGTCCCAGGAGGAACTGATCAAGACCCGCTTCCTGCCGGAAGCGGACGGTCAGGAGCTGCCGCTGGTGATCGAGCCCAACGTGGAGAATCTCAATCTCACCACCTGGGCGGCCAACAACCAGGGCTTCCTGGAAGAGAAGCTCCACACCTACGGCGCTCTCCTGTTCCGCGGCTTCGACGTCGACGGCCCCGAACAGTTCCGCGAGGTGGCGCGGGCGATCTGCCCGGACCTGCTCGACTACACCGAGCGCGCGGCGCCGCGCAACGAGGTGAAGGAGAACGTCTACACCTCGACCGAGTTCCCGCCCGACCAGCACATCCCGATGCACCACGAGATGTCCTACTCGCACAACTGGCCGACCCGGCTCCTGTTCTTCTGCGATCAACCCTCGCAGGAAGGGGGCTGCACGCCGATCACCGACGATCGAAAAGTGATCGATCTGCTGGATCCGGAGGTCAAACAGCGCTTCCTGGAGCGGGGAGTGATGTACGTCCGCAATTACGGAGAAGGGGTCGACATGCCCTGGCAGGTGGTCTTCCAGACCGCGGACAGGGCCGGGGCCGAGGCCTACTGCCGGGACGCCCACATGGACATCGAGTGGCGCGACGGCGATCGCGTCCGCACCCGCGCCCGGCGCCAGGTGCTCGCGACCCATCCGAAGACGGGCGACACGGTCTGGTTCAACCATGCCCACCTGTTCCACATGTCCAACCTGGAGCCGGCAGTCCGCGACGCGCTGCTCGCCGAGTTTGAGCCCGACGAGCTGCCGCGCAACGCCTTCTACGGCGACGGCTCGGCGATCGAGGCGCCGGACCTGGAGCACATCCGCCGCACCTACAGCGACAACGCCGTCCGCTTCCTTTGGCAGAAGGGGGACGTCCTTCTGGTCGACAACTTCCTGGTGTCGCACGGCCGCGATCCGTTCAAGGGACCCCGCCGGATCCTGGTCGCCATGGCGGACCTCTACACCAATCCGGATCTCTGATCCCAACGAGACCCTGATCACGAATTCGACTCCGTAGAGGGGATGGCACATGCGGCAGCAAGTCATTGAAGGTTTCCGTCTCTCTCCCCAGCAGCGGCAGCTCTGGCGGCACCGCGGCACGGCAGGAGCCCAGGTGGTGCAGTGCGCCGCCACTCTTGAGGGAGCGGATCCGGACCGTTGGGAACAGGCGCTCCGCGAGGTGGCCTGGCGGCACGAGGCCCTGCGCACCCGCTTCGAATGCCTGCCGGGCATGGAAGTGCCGATCCAGGTGATCGGCGAGGAGGTCGCGCTCCCGGTACGGCGGATCTCCGCCGGCTCCATGGCTGCCGCGGGAGTGGAGGAGGCGGTCCGGAGCTGGATGGAGCAGGAGAGGGCTCCTTTCGACCTCCGGTCCGCTCCGCCGGTCCGCTTCGCTCTGGCCTCTCTCGGCGCGGGCCGGGACCTCCTGATCCTCTCTGCTCATGCGCTGTGCGCCGATCCCTGGAGCCTGGAGAATCTTCTCTGCGACCTCGTCCAGGCCTGCGCCGCCCCGGGCGACGGCGAGGCCTTCGACGCGGAGGCTCTGGGATACGTCCAGTTCTCCGAATGGCAGAACGAGCTGCTCGAAGACCGTGAGAACGAAGACGAGGAGGCGTCCGCCTTCTGGGCCCGGCAGACCCGGGACGACGGCGCGCCGCTCTCGCTGCCGATCGAACGGGCTCCGCACCGCCGGACCACGGCGGAGAGAGCGGCGGCCCCGGCCGTGCGCCGACGCCTGGAGGCCGCGGCCCTGGAGCGGGCGGCGGAGGCCTGCGGATCCTCGGTCACGACCCTGGTTCTAACCTGCTGGGGGCTCCTCCTGGCCCGCCTCGCGGACGTCGGGGAGATCTCGATGCAGCTCTACACCCCGGGTCGCAAGTTCCCTGAGCTCCAGGGCGCGATCGGAGCCTTCGGCCGCTATCTTCCGCTGCGCCTGCGGGGGCCGGCGGGCCGGTCGCTCAA
Source organism: Thermoanaerobaculia bacterium (assembly GCA_035278895.1). Classification (GTDB taxonomy): domain Bacteria; phylum Acidobacteriota; class Thermoanaerobaculia; order Multivoradales; family UBA5704; genus DATARR01. Next base: position 15,024 of record DATEIO010000954.1, read on the forward strand.
GGCGGAGGCCGCGCGCGTCACGGAAAGGCTGCTGGAGGTCGAGAGGTGGGAGGAGCTTTTCGCCGGGCGCGCGGAATCCGGCGTGGAGAGCGGCGATCCGGCAGATTTCGGTTTCGATGCCGAGGACCGGCAGACCCTGTTCGAGGAGGGGAGCCTGCGCCTCACAGTCCTCGAGACGGAGTGGGCGAGCCAGCCTTTCCGGCTCCGCCTGTCGGTGAGCCGCTGCGCCGGTGAGCTCGAGCTGACCTTGCGGTTCGATCCGGCGCACTTCGACCGTGGGGCCGTGCACCGGCTCGCGGACAGCCTGGAGTCCCTGCTGCGGCAGGCCGCGCGCTCGCCCGAGACCGCCACGGCCGACTTGGACGTCCTGGGCGAGGCCGAGCGGCAGCAGATGGACGCGTGGAATGCGACCGCGATCGATTTCCCGGACGAGGCGAGCCTTTCCTGGCGGTTTGCGGCCCAGGCCGAGCGTGCGCCTGAAGCGGTGGCCGTGGTGGCACCGGAAGGGCAGCTCACCTTCCGCGCTCTCAGCAAACGCGTCGACCGTCTCGCGGATCGCCTGCGCGGCCTCGGGGTCGGTCCCGAGGTGCGCGTGGCCCTCTGCCTCGACCGTTCCCTGGATCTGATCACCGGTATTCTGGGCGTGCTGGCGGCGGGCGGAGCCTACGTGCCGTTCGATCCCTGGCAGCCGGCCGAGCGCCTGGCGGCCCTGCTCGAAGACTCAGGCGCGCCGGTGGTCCTCTGCCAGAGCCGCTCGCGGGGGCGGGTGCCCTGCGGAGCCTGGCAGGTGGTCTGCCTCGATGGGGAAAGCGCACCCCTGGCGCAGGAGCCGGAGAGGTGTGCGAGCCCGGCAGCCGGACCGGAGAGCCTCGCCTACGCCATCTACACCTCGGGCTCCACCGGCCGCCCCAAGGCGGCGTTGATCGAAAACCGGTCCGTGGCGAACCTCCTGTTGGCTCTGGAGCGCGAGATCTACTCCCGGCTTGACGGCCGCCGGCCCCTGCGGGTGACTCTCAATGCGCCGGTCTCGTTCGATGCCTCCGTCAAGCAGTGGATCCAACTGCTGCAGGGCCGGACCCTGCTGGTGGTTCCCGAGGAGGTGCGGGCGGACGGCGAAGCGTTGCTCTTGTGGCTCAACCAGAACCACGTGGACGTCCTCGACTGCACGCCGTCGCAGCTCCGCCTGCTCCTCGCCGCCGGCCTCGGCAGCGAGCCCGACCGCTTCGCGATCTACCCGCGCGCCGTGCTGGTCGGTGGCGAGGCCATCGATCCCGGCCTGTGGGCACAGCTCGCCCGCGACAAGGGGCGGCTCTTCTTCAACGTCTACGGTCCCACGGAATGCACGGTCGACACGACCGTGTGCCGGGTGGAGCCGGGGGGCACCCCTTCGATCGGCGGGGCGCTCGCCAATGTCCGGACCTACGTGGTCGACGCCGGGTGGCGCCGGACGCCGATCGGGGTTCCGGGCGAGCTCTGCATCGCCGGCGCCGGCCTGGCGCGCGGGTATGCCGGGCGCCCCGACCTGACGGCGGAGAAGTTCGTGCCCGATCCGTTCGCCCCTGAGCCGGGCGCCCGTCTCTACCGGACCGGCGACCGCGCGCGCTTCTGCGGAGACGGCCGGCTGGAATACCTCGGGCGCGTCGACCACCAGGTCAAGATCCGTGGCTACCGGGTGGAGCTGGGGGAGATCGAAGGGGTGCTCTCGCGCCACCCGGGCGTGGCACAGACGGTGGCGGCGCTGCGCGAAGACCAGCCCGGACGCCCGCGCCTGGTGGCCTACGTGACGCCGCGGCGGCGGCACGCGGAGAAAGTGGGGGAGGGGCAGCACGAGCTGCCGAACGGCCTCCGCGTCACCCACCAGAACCGCAACGAGACCGAGTACCTGTACCGGGAGATCTTTGAGAGCCGGTGCTACGCCCGGCACGGAATCTTCCTGCCCGAGGACGCCTGCGTTTTCGACGTCGGTGCCAACATCGGCATGTTCACCCTCTTCGTGCAGGGAGAGTGTACGCGGCCGCGGGTCTACGCCTTCGAGCCCCTGTCTGCGATCCACGACTGCCTGCGGGCGAACAGCCAGCGGTATGGGCTGGACGTGAAGCTCTTCCGGTTCGGCCTGTCGGATCGGGAACGGACGGAGCGGTTCACCTACTACCCCAGCTACTCGATGATGTCCGGGCAGAGTGCCTACGCTCAGCCGTCCGCCGAGATCGAGGTCATCCGGCGCTTCCTCGAAAACCAGACCGCCAGCGGCATCGCTGGCGCGGACGCCCTGCTGGCCGAGGCGGGCGACCTGCTTGCCAATCGCTTCCGGATGGAGGAGGCCGAGGTCACCTTGCGCCGTCTCTCCAACGTGATGCGGGAGCAGGGGATCGAGCACGTCGATCTGTTGAAGATCGACGTGCAGCGGGCCGAGCTGGACGTGCTCCTCGGGATCGACGACGAGGATTGGCCGCGCATCGACCAGGTCGTCCTCGAAGTCCACGACGGGGCCGGCGAGGCGACCGAAGGACGGGTCGCTCAGATCCGCGCCCTGCTGGAGCCGCGCGGCTTCCGCGTGGTGGCCGAGCAGGACGAGCTGCTGACCGGCACCGATCGCTACAACGTCTACGCCATCCGCCAGGGCCTGGAGACCCGGGCCGCCCGCGCCTGCGAGGCTTCAGGGCTCGCCCGGTTGCGCGAGGCCGGCGCGGCGGAGCTCTCGGCCGACGGCCTTCGCGAGCACGCCCGCCGCTGGCTGCCGGACTTCATGGTCCCCTCCGATCTGGTGATCCTGGACGAGCTCCCCATCACCCCCAACGGCAAGGTCGACCGCCGCGCGCTGCCGGCGCCGGAAGAGGTGGCCGCAGCCGGGCAGCGCCAGGTCCGGGCGCCACGCACTCCGATCGAAGAGGTCCTGGTGGGGCTCTTCGCCGCAGTGCTCGGCCTCGACCGGGTCGGCGTCGACGAGAGCTTCTTCGACCTGGGGGGGCACTCCCTGATGGCCACCCAGCTCATGGCGCGGGTGCGCGAGACCTACCGGGTGGAGATGCCGCTGCGCCTCCTCTTCGAGCGCCCCACGCCGGAGCGGCTGGCCCAGAGCGTGGCGACCGCTCTGCGCGCCGGCGTCGACGTCCGGGAGTCCATCCCGCCGGTGCCGCGCGAGGGCGATCTGCCGCTCTCGTTCGCGCAGCAGCGGCTCTGGTTCGTCCAGCAGTTGGAGCCGGACGCCACGATGTACAACAGCATCAAGGCGCTCCGCGCCCGGGGGGAGCTCGACGTCGCGGCCCTGGAGGCCACCTTCACGGAGCTGGTGCGGCGCCACGAGATCCTGCGGACCACCTTCCTCTCGGTCTCCGGCGAGCCCGTGCAGCGCATCCATCCGCCGGCCCCGGTCGACCTCCCGGTGATCGACCTGGAGGGATTGCCGGAGCCCGTCCGTCTCGACGAGGCGCGCCGCCGGTGCAAGAGCGAGACGACGACCCCCTTCGATCTGGCGCACGAGGTGATCCGGTTCCGGCTCCTCCGGCTCTCCTCCAAGGATCACGTCATCCTCCTCGGTTTCCACCACATCCTCGGAGACGCCTGGTCGCTGAACGTGATCGAACGCGAAGTCCGGACCCTGTACGAAGGGTTCCGGGAGGGGCGTCCGGCCGGGTTGCCGGACCTGCCGGTCCAGTACGCCGATTTCGCGTGGTGGCAGCGCCAGTGGCTGCAGGGGGAGGTCCTCGACGCGCATCTCGCGTACTGGAAGAAGCAGCTCGCCGGGGTGCCGCTGGTCCTCGATCCCGCCGCTCACGAGCCACGGCCCCGGGGGGTTGCCCGCCGGCAGGCGGAGAGCCTCGTGGCCCTGGGGCCGGAGATCACGGAGAAGATCAAGGCTCTCGGCCTCCAGCAGGGGACCACGCTGTACATGACCCTCCTGTCCGCCTTCTCCGTGCTGATGTCCCGCTTCGCGCAGCAGGACGATCTGGTCCTGGGCACCTCGTTCGCGGGCCGCGAGCGCGTCGAGACCGAGGGGCTCATCGGGTGCTTCGTCAACGTCCTGCCGATGCGAGCGAATCTCACCGACCGGCCGACGTTCCTGGAGCTTCTGGGGCGCATGCGTGAGGTGACGCTGGGCGCCTACGCGCATCAGAACCTCCCCTTCGAGCGCCTGGTCGAAGAGCTGACGGACGAGAGGCGGCTCGGCCGCAATCCGGTCGTCCAGGTCTTCTTCGGGATCCAGAACGCGCTGGACGTGAAGCTCGGGCTCCCCGGCCTCGAGATGGAGCCCTTCGAGGAGGGATACGAAGAGGTGCGCGTCGACCTGAGCGTCTGGATGTGGGAATCGGGAGACGCCCTGAAAGGGGTGTGGAGCTACGACACCTCTCTGTTTCTCCCGCAGACCATCGAACGGATGCAGAAGGGCTTCGAGAATCTCCTCGCAAGCCTCCTCGCCGACCCGGAAGCCCGGGTTCACGACCTGGAGCTCAGGACCGAAGCCGAGAAGGAAGAGCTGCAACAACAGGCGAAGGCTCTCAAGCAGTCCAACCTCGAGAGATTCCGCAAAGCGAAGGCCCGGCCGGCTGCTGTCTGACAGGCCTGGAGAGATTTCGGAGGACCGCCATGGAACAACTGCAGTCGTCGCTCGAGGGATTCTGGCTTTCTCCCCAGCAGAAGCGCGTGTGGCTCCTGAGCCGGAGCGGCCCCGCTCTGGTCGAACAGGGTGTCGTTCTCGTGGAAGGCTCTCTCGATCCGCGCCGCCTCGAAGCGGCGCTGGCGCGGGTTCTCGAGCGGCACGAAATCCTTCGGACCACCTTCAAAGCGGTGTCCGGCATGGCGTTCCCGCTCCAGGTCGTCGAGGACGGCGCGGACCTCGCGCTGCGCACCATGGACTGGAGCGCCGGAGGCCCCGGAATTGCGGAGGACGAGGCATTCGACGCCATCCTGCGCGAAGAGCGGGAGACCGGCTTCGACTTCGAGGAAGGGCCGGTCGCACGCTTCTGCCGCATCACGCTCGGCGGGCAGCGGCACGCGCTGGTGATCACGCTGCCGTCCGTCTGCGGAGATGCGGCGAGCCTCGAAAACCTGGTCGGCGAGATCGGCCGGGAGTATCTCGCGGAGAGCGGAGTGCCGAGCCTGCAGGAGCAGGAGGAGCCGGTCCAGTACATCCAGTTCTCGGAGTGGCAGAACGAGATCCTGAGCGACACCTCCGAGGAGGGGGAGCCGGGACGGCGCCACTGGCGGTCGCGCCAGGAGATCTCCGGGCCAGCGCCAAGCCTGCCTCTCGAAGGAGAGGCAGAGGTGGCGCAAGGGGTCTCCCGGACCTTGCGCCTCTCGCCGGGCCCGGACCTCGGGGCAGGCCTGGCCGCCTGGGCCGCGGCGCGGGGGGTGACGGAGAGCGCGGTCCTCCTCGCAGCCTGGTGGGGCACGCTCTGCCGGCTGACCGATCGCGAGGAGCTCCGGATTTCCGTGCAGTGCCACGGCCGGGCCTATGAAGAGATGCTCGGGGCCATCGGGCTCTACGAGCGCTGGCCCGCAATCGGCCGCGGTCTACGCAGCAGCTTCCTGTTTTCGGAGGTGGTCGACTCTTTCTCCCGGGAGCTCGCCGAAGCGCTGGAATGGCAGGAGCTCTACGGGCCTGAGGCGCTCGACGGGAGCACCGCCGGAGGCGGGGGATTCGGCTTCGAGTACACCACCCGCCGCGGCGAGCCTTTCCAGGCGGGGCCGGTGCGCTTCTCCCTGGCGCGGCTCGACGGCTGCACCGAACGCTTCAAGCTCCGCCTCTCCGCAGCGCGCGGTCCGCGAGGGCTCGGGCTCGACCTGTGCTTCGATCCGGGCCTGTACGAGGACACGGCGGCGCTGCGCCTCGCGGAGAGCTTCTTCGCCCTGCTCGCCGCGGGTCTGGCAGCGCCCGACACTCCCGTCCAGGAGCTCGAGGTGCTGGGCGGCACGGAGCTTGGGCTCCTCGCCCTGTGGAACCGCACCTCCTGCCCGCGGCCGGCCGAAGAGCGCCTGCACGAGCTGTTCGCCGAGCAGGCGAGGCGCACCCCCAAGGCCCTGGCGGTGCTCGCCGGCGACGCGCGGCTGACCTTCGCCGAGCTCGACCAGCGGGCCAACCGGATCGCCTGGCTCCTGGCCGGTCTCGGGATCGGACCCGACGACCGGGTGGCGCTCTGCCTCGAGCGCTCGGCGGACGCCATCGCCGCCCTCCTGGGGATTCTCAAGGCCGGCGGCGCCTATGTGCCGGTCGACCCCCTGCAGCCGGGCGACCGGCTCGCCGCCATGCTCTCGGACGCCGGGGCCCGGGTGGTCCTGAGTCAGAGCCGTCTCTCTTCGCGCGTGCCGCCGGGCTCCTGGCGCACGGTGCTTCTGGATGAGGAGAGCGAGCTCCTGGAGCAGCAGCCCGGGACCGCTCCGGAGGTGAGCGTCACCGCGGAGCACCTAGCCTACGTGATCTATACCTCGGGCTCCACCGGCCGGCCCAAGGGGACGCTCATACGGCACCGGTCCGTGGCCAACCTGATCGTCGCTCTCGACCGGGCCATTTACGGCCGGCTGGGAGAGGGGCCGTGGCGGGTGAGCGTCAATGCGCCTCTGTATTTCGACGCCTCGGTCAAGCAGTGGGTCCGGCTGCTCCGCGGCGACACGCTGGCGATCGTGGCCGAGGAGCTGCGTACCGACGCTCCGGCGCTCCTCGACTGGCTGCGCCGGGAGCAGGTGGACGTCCTCGACTGCACACCGTCGCTCTTGCGGCTCCTGCTCGGTGCCGGGCTTCCGGCCGCGGATGGCAGGCCTCAGGCCCTGCTGATCGGCGGGGAGGCGATCGACGCGGCGCTCTGGGAGGCGCTGGCGGCCGACCCTCATCGCCGGTCCTTCAACGTCTACGGCCCCACCGAATGCACCGTCGACGCTGCCATCGACGAGATCGCGGCCGGCCGGACGCCGGCCCTCGGCCGGGCGATCGCCAACGTGGAGCTGTACGTCCTCGGCTCGGCGCTGCACCGGCAGCCGCTGGGGAGCCCGGGTGAGCTGTGCGTGGGCGGGGAAGGGCTGGCGCGCGGCTATCTGGGCCGCCCCGATCTGACGGCGGAGAAGTTCGTGCCCGATCCCTACGGCGGCCGGCCGGGGGGCCGTCTCTATCGCACGGGCGACCGCGCGCGTTTCCTCCCGGATGGCAGGATCGAGTTCCTCGGCCGCCTGGACCACCAGATCAAGCTGCGCGGCTTCCGGATCGAGCTGGGCGAGATCGAGGCTGCCCTGGCCAGCCACCCGGAGGTGAGTGAAGCGGTGGCGCTCTTGCGCGAGGACCAGCCCGGCCAGCCGCGCCTCGTGGCCTATGCCGTGGGGCGGAACCGGGACTGCTCACCGGCGCCGGAAGAGCTGCGCGAGCACCTGCGCGGGCTGCTGCCCGACTACATGGTCCCGGCCGCCTGCGTGGCCCTCCGGGAGATGCCCCTGACCCGCAACGGCAAGGTCGACCGCCGCGCGCTGCCCGCGCCGGAGGAGGTGGCCACCGAGGCGCGGGAGCGCCTGACGCCGCGGACCCCCATCGAAGAGATCCTGGTCGGGATCTTTGCCGACGTTCTCGGCATCCAGCCTCCGGGCGCCGACGAGAGCTTCTTCGAGCTCGGCGGGCACTCGCTTCTGGCCACTCAGCTCATCGCCCGGGTGCGCGAGTCGTTCCGCATCGACCTGCCTCTGCGCGTCCTTTTCGAGGACCCCACGGCGGCGGCGCTGGGACCGCGGATCGAAGCCGCTCTGGCAGCCGGAGGCGCTCTGGAGGCGCCGCCACTCCAGGCGATGCCGCGCGAGGGGGACCTCCCCCTGTCTTTTGCCCAGCAGCGGCTCTGGTTCCTCTGGCAGCTCGAGCCGGACAGCCCGGCGTACAACAACCCCAAGGCCCTGCGGATCCGCGGTCCGCTGGAGGTCGCCGCCGTGGCGCAGACGCTCCGGGAGATCGTGCGTCGCCACGAGGTCCTGCGCACGACGTTCCCGGCCCTGGAGGGAGAGCCGGTGCAGCGGATCGAGCCGGCGGCGTTTCTCTCCCTGCCGCGGATCGACCTGTCGTCCCTGCCCGAGGAGGAGCGGGAAGCGGTGGCGCACCACCTTTTCCGCGCGGATGCGCGGCGCCCATTCGACCTGGCGTGCGAGATCCCGGTGCGGGCGCAGTTGCTGTGCCTCGACGCCGACGACCATGTCCTGCTTCTCACCTTCCACCACATCGCCTGCGACGCCTGGTCGCTGGCGGTTCTGGAGCGCGAGGTGACCCGGCTCTACGAGTCCTTCGCCGCCGGCCGGCCCTCCCCCTTGTCCGAGCTGCCGGTCCAGTATGTGGACTTCGCGCGCTGGCAGCGCGATTGGCTGCGGGGGGAAGCCCTGGAGCGCCAGCTCGCCCATTGGCGTGGCCGGCTCGAAGGCGCTCTGCCGGTCCTCGCGCTGCCGCTCGACCGGCCGCGTCCCGCGGTGTCGAGCTCGCGCGGCCGGCGGCAGACGCTCGCGATTCCGGCCCCGCTGTCGCGCGCCCTGGCCGAGCTGAGCCAGCGGCGGGCGTCGACCCTGTTCATGACTTTGCTGGCCGGCTTCCAGGCCCTGCTGGCCCGCCTCTCGGGGCAGGAGGACGTGAGCGTCGGAACCCCGATTGCAGGCCGCCGCCATGTCGAGACCGAAGGGCTGATCGGGTTTTTCGTCAACACCCTCGTGCTGCGCGGACGGATGGAGGGGAACCCGGCGTTCGAGGATCTCCTGGGACAGGCTCGGGAGACCGCGCTCCAGGCCTACGCTCACCAGGACCTCCCGTTCGAACGCCTGGTCGACGAGCTCGCTCCGCAGCGCGACATGGCGCACTCGCCGCTCTTCCAGGCCCTGCTCGTTCTGCAGAACGTGGGACGGGACGGTGTGCAGGTCGCCGGCCTGGATCTCTCCTCCTTCGGTGCCGGGCCTCTCGTCTCGAAGTTCGATCTGACGTTGAGCCTGACGGAGGGCGCGGAGGGGCTCCAGGGCGGGCTGGAGTACCGCAGCGAGCTGTTCGATCCGGCGACGATCGCACGGCTCGGCCAGCACCTGATCACCCTGCTGGAGGGAGCCGTCGCCGAGCCGAAGACCCGGTTCGCGGACCTTCCGCTCCTGACCGCTGCCGAGCGCCACCATCTGCTGGCCGAGTGGAACGACGCTGCGGCCGACATCCCTGAGGTGGCCTTGCACAGCTTGATCGAGGCCCAGGTCGAGCGTGCTCCGGACGCCGTGGCCGTCACCTTCGCCGGAGAATCGCTGACCTATCGCGAGCTGGATCAGCAAGCCACGGCGCTGGCCTGCCGGTTGCGCGCCCAGGGGGTCGGCCCGGAGGATCGGGTGGGCCTCTGTGCCGAGCGGTCGCTCGAGCTGGTGGCCGGGCTTCTGGGCATCCTCAAGGCCGGCGGCGCCTACGTGCCGCTCGACCCGGGGTATCCGGATGCGCGGCTCTCCCAAGTTGCCGAGGACGCCCGGTTCCCGGTGCTGCTGACCCAGGAACCGATGCGGGAACGCCTCGCGGCGCTGGCCGGCCCGGAGATCTCTTTGATGGATCTGGCCGCCGGCCCCGCTGCAGACGCCGCCGCGACACCGGCGTGGACGGACAGCGGCGCCGGCCCCGGCCATGCGGCCTACGTCATCTTCACCTCCGGGTCGACAGGACGCCCGAAGGGAGCGATCAACACTCACCGTGGCATCGTCAACCGCCTGCTCTGGATGCAGAGCACTTACGGTCTGACGGCTGGGGATTGCGTCCTGCAGAAGACCCCGTTCAGCTTCGACGTCTCGGTGTGGGAATTCTTCTGGCCGCTGCTGACCGGCGCCCGCCTGGTGCTGGCCCAGCCGGGCGGCCATCAGGATCCGGCCTACCTGGCACGAACCATTGCTGACGAGGGAGTCACCTGTCTCCACTTCGTGCCTTCGATGCTGCGGGCCTTCCTGGACGAGCCGGATCTGTCGGGCTGCTCGGAGCTGCGGATGGTCATGGCCAGCGGCGAGGCTCTGCCCCTCGATCTGGCCAGGCAGTTCCACGAACGTCTGGGCCGACCCTTCGGGACCCGGCTGCACAATCTCTACGGCCCCACGGAAGCGGCGGTGGACGTGACGTTCCACGGCTGCCGGTCCGGAGAGGAGAGGGTGCCGATCGGCCGGCCGGTCGCCAACACGCACATCCATCTGCGCGATGCGGCGGGCGGGCTCGCGCCGGTGGGCGCAGCGGGCGAGCTGCACATTGGTGGCGTGCAGGTCGGGCGCGGTTATCTCGGCCGGCCGGACTTGACCGCAGACCGGTTCGTGCCCGATCCGTTCGGCGCTCCCGGCAGCCGGCTGTACCGGACCGGTGATCTGGCGCGGCATCTTCCGGACGGCGAGTTGGAGTACCTGGGACGCATCGATCACCAGGTCAAGGTGCGGGGCTTCCGCATCGAGCTGGCCGAGATCGAGGCGACCCTGGCACAGCACCCGGCCGTTCACGAATCCGTGGTCGTGGCCCGGGAAGGGGCGAACGGTACGGTCCTCGCCGCCTACGTGGTGCCGGAGGCGGGGAGGAGCGCCGATCCGGCAGCTCTGCGGGATCACCTCAGAGATCGCTTGCCGGAGTTCATGGTGCCTCCGGCCTGGGTGGTGTTGGATGAATTCCCGCTCCTGCCCAACGGCAAGCTGGACCGCCGGGCCTTGCCGGATCCCGGCCGGATTGAGGCCCCGGGGAGCGGTGGCCCGGCTCCGCGCACCCCCCTCGAAGAGATCGTGGCCGGGATTTTCGCCGAGGTGCTCGGCATCGGGCTGCCCGGCCCGGAGGCGAGCTTCTTCGATCTTGGCGGCCATTCGCTGCTCGCTACCCGCGTGATGGCCCGGGTGCGCAGCACGCTTGGAGTGGACCTGCCGCTGCGCACCCTGTTCGAGGCGCCCGCCGCCGCGACCCTGGCCCGGAGGATCGAAGCCGCGCAGGCGGCCGGCGCCGTCCTCGACATTCCGCCGATCCGGCCCGCGCCGCGCAAGGAGCCTCTCCCGCTGTCCTTCTCCCAGCAGAGGCTCTGGTTCCTCTGGCAGCTCGAGCCGGCCAGCCCGGCGTACAACGTCCCCCTGGCTCTGCGCATCCACGGGCTGTTGGACGTGGACGTCCTGGAGCGCGCCCTCTCCGAGGTCGTGCAGCGCCACGAGGCCCTGCGCACGGCCTTCCCGTCGGTGAACGGCGACCCGGTGCAGGTCGTCGATCCGGCGGCGCGGCTCGAGCTGCCGCTGGCGGATCTGGCCGACCTGCCGGCCGGGAAGCGCGAAGAGCTGGCGCGGCGCGCCGCCCAGGCCGAGGCACGGGGTCCCTTCGACCTCTCCCGGGAGCTGCCGGTGCGCGCCAAGCTGCTCCGCCTCGACGCGGAAGATCACCTCCTGCTCCTCACCTTCCATCACATCGTTTCGGACGCCTGGTCGCTGTCCGTTCTGGAGCGGGAGATGACCGCCCTGTACGAGGCCTTCGCTGCGGGGCGCCCCTCGCCTCTCCAGGACCTGCCGGTCCAGTACGGCGACTTCGCGGTCTGGCAGCGGCAGTGGCTGCAAGGGGAGACGCTGGAGCGGCAGCTCGCCTTCTGGAGCGATCAGCTCGCCGGCGCCCCGCCGGTCCTCGACCTGCCGCTGGACCGGCCTCGGCCTCCGGTGGCGGGCCCGCAAGGCGACAGTGTCCCCTTCACCCTGCCTCCCGCCCTGTGCCGCGCCCTTTCGGGGCTCTGCCGGCAGCGGTCGTCGACTCTGTTCATGACCCTGCTGGCCGGCTTCCAGACTCTGCTGGCCCGCGTTTCCGGCCAGGGAGATGTCAGCGTCGGGACCCCGATCGCCGGACGGCGCCATGTGGAAACCGAGGGGTTGATCGGATTCTTCGTCAACACGCTCGTGATGCGCGGCCGGTTGGCGAACGATCCCACCTTCGAGGAGCTTCTCGGCCAAGTGCGGGAGACGGCGCTCCAGGCCTATGCCCACCAGGACCTCCCCTTCGAGCGGCTGGTCGACGAGCTGGCCCCCACGCGCACCCTGGCGCACACGCCCCTGTTCCAGGTGATGCTCGTGCTGCAGAACGTCGAGCGCAGCGGCGCGTTAAGAGGCGGTCTGCAGCTCTCCCCCTTCGGCGCCGGGACCGGGGTGACCAAATTCGACCTGAGACTGAGCCTGGCAGAGCGCGGGGACGCGCTCTCCGGCGGGCTGGAGTACCGCACCGACCTGTTCGACCGGGAGACCCTCGTGCGCCTGGCCGGGCATCTGGAGCGTCTGCTGGAGAGCGCGGTCGCCGAGCCGCGCGCCCGCCTCTCCGAGCTCGCTCTCCTCTCCTCGGCCGAACGCCACCAGCTCCTGGCCGAGTGGAACGACGCGGCCGTCGAAGTGCCGCAGGAGGCGACCCTGCACGGCCTGTTCGCAGCCCAGGTGGAGCGCGCGCCCGAGGCCACGGCCGTTCTCGGCGCCGGTGAGCGGTGGACCTATCGCGAGCTCGCCGAACGGGCGTACCGCATTGCCTGGCGGTTGCGCGGTCTCGGCGTCGGGGCCGAGGACCGGGTGGCCCTCTGCCTGGAGCGCTCGCCGGAGGCCATTGCGGCCCTTCTTGGCGTGCTTGCCGCCGGTGCCGCCTACGTGCCTCTGGATCCCCGGCAGCCGGCCGGGCGGTTGGCCGACCTGCTCGATGACTGCGGCGCCTCCATCGTGCTCACCACGAGCGCCCTGGCGTCCCGCTTGCCCTCGGAGGATCGGCGCATCGTTTGCCTCGACGCGGAGCGGGAGGCTCTGGATCGCCTGCCGGCGACCGCCCCGGCTGTGGCCCTTCCGGCCGAAGGGCTCGCCTACGTCATCTACACCTCGGGCTCGACCGGACGGCCCAAGGGGACGCTGATCCAGCACCGCTCGGTGATCAACCTGGTGAGCGCTCTCGACCGGGCGGTCTACGACCGCCTGGGCCGCGGGCCCTGGCGGGTGAGCGTCAACGCTCCACTCCTGTTCGACGCCTCGGTCAAGCAGTGGACGCGCCTGCTTCGCGGCGACGCCCTGGTCCTGGTGCCGGAGGAGCTGCGCGCCGACGGCCCGGCCTTCCTCGCCTGGCTGCGCTCCGCGGAGGTCGACGTGCTCGATTGCACCCCGTCGCAGCTCCGGTTGCTCTTGGAGGCGGGCCTGGCGGAGACGGACGGAGCGCCGCGGGCCGCCCTGGTCGGGGGCGAGGCCATCGACGCTGCCCTCCGGGAGACGCTCGCTGCGGATTCGCACCGCCGCTACTTCGACGTCTACGGCCCCACCGAGTGCACGGTGGATGCCGCGATCGGCGAGATCGCGGCCGGCCAGGGGCCGGGCCTCGGCCGGACGATCGCCAACGTGGAGCTCTTCGTGCTCGATGCAGCGCTCCGGCAACTGCCGCTCGGCGTGCCGGGAGAGCTGTGCATCGGCGGCGCCGGTCTGGCCCGTGGCTATCTGGGCCGCCCCGACCTGACGGCGGAGAGATTCGTGCCCGATCCGTCCGCCCGGCGCGCCGGGGCCCGGCTGTACCGCACGGGCGACCGGGCGCGGTTCCTGCCGGACGGCCGTCTCGCGCTCCTCGGCCGCCTCGACCATCAGATCAAGCTGCGCGGCTTCCGCATCGAGCCCGGCGAGATCGAGGCTGCGCTGGCCAGCCATCCGGCCGTGCACGACGCGGTCGTCCTGCTGCACGAGGACCGGCCCGGGCATCCGCGCCTGGTGGCCTGGGCGGTGGCGGAGGCCGCTCCGGAAGAGCTGCGCGAGCACCTGCGGCAGCGCCTGCCCGAGCCCATGGTGCCGTCCGCCTGCGTGGTCCTCGACCGGATGCCGCTGACCCGCAATGGCAAGGTGGACCGCCGCGCGCTGCCCGCTCCTGCCGCGTTGGCGGCAGGCGGTGAAGAGCGGCCGCAGGCGTGGACACCGGGCGAAGAGATCGTGGCCGGCATCTTCGCCGACGTCCTCGGGATCGAGCGGCCCGGCGCGGAGGCGAGCTTCTTCGATCTCGGCGGCCATTCGCTGCTCGCCACCCGGGTCATCTCCCGGGTGCGGACCGCGTTCGGCATTGACTTGCCGTTGCGCGCCCTGTTCGAAGAGCCGGCGGTTGCAGGCTTGGCGCGGCGGGTGGAGGAAGCGAGGGCCGCCAACATGGCTCTGGAGGCTCCGCCGCTCCGGCCGGTGCCGCGCGAGGGGCATCTCCCTCTGTCCTTCGCCCAGCAGCGGCTCTGGTTCCTCTGGCAGCTCGAGCCCGACAGCCCGGCGTATAACATCCCGCAGGCGCTGCGCATCCGCGGCCCTCTGGACACGGAGGCCCTGGAGCACACCCTCTCCGAGATCGTGCGGCGCCACGAGGTCCTGCGCACCACGTTCCCGGCCCTGGAGGGGGAGCCGGTTCAGCACATCGCACCGGCAGCGCAGCTCCAACTGCCGCTCACCGACCTGTCGGACCTGCCGGCGGCGGAGCGCGAGGCCATGGCGCGCCGGGCGGCCGGCAGCGAGGCGCGGAACCCGTTCGATCTGGCGCGCGAGATCCCGGTGCGGGCCCGGTTGCTCCGGCTCGACGCCGCGGACCACGTCCTCCTGCTCACCTTCCACCACATCGCCTCCGATGCCTGGTCGCGGACCGTGCTGCAGCGGGAGGTGTCGGCTCTGTACGGAGCCTTCGCGGCCGGGCTCCCCTCGCCGCTTCCGGAGCTGCCGATCCAGTATGCGGACTTCGCGCAATGGCAGCGGCAGTGGCTCCAGGGGGAGGTCCTGGAACGCGAGCTCGCCGACTGGCGCGACCAGCTCGACGGCGCTCCGCCGCTGCTCGACCTGCCCCTGGACCGGCCGCGGCCGGCGGTCGCGAGCGCGCGCGGCGGGAAGGTGCCCTTCTCCCTGCCGGCCCCCCTGTCGCTCTCCTTGACGGAGCTGAGCCGGCAGCTCTCCTCGACCCTGTTCATGACTCTGCTCGCCGGCTTCCAGGCCCTGCTCGCCCGCTATTCCGGCCAGGCGGACGTGAGCGTCGGTACCCCGATCGCAGGCCGGCGGCAGCTCGAGACCGAGGGGCTGATCGGGTTCTTCGTCAACACGCTCGTGCTGCGCGGCCGGATGGAGGACGACCCGAGCTTCGAGGATCTCGTCACCCAGGCACGGGAGACGGCCCTGCGGGCCTACGCCCATCAGGACCTCCCCTTCGACCGCCTGGTCGATGAGCTCGCGCCGCAGCGGGACCTCGCGTATACGCCGCTCTTCCAGGTGATGCTCGCCCTGCAGAACGTGGGGCGGGAGAGCCTCGGGGTGGCCGGCCTGGAGCTCTCCTCGTTCGGCGTGGCCACCGAAGCCACCAAGCTCGACCTGATGCTGACCCTGTCCGAAGGGGCCGGGGGGCTCCAGGGGAGCTTCCAGTTCCGCGCCGATCTGTTCGACCCCGCCACCATCGCCTGTCTGGCCGAGCGCTTCACCGTCCTGCTGGCGAGCGCCGTGGCCGACCCGCGGACCCGTCTCTCGGATCTCGACCTCCTCACCCGGACGGAGCGTCTCCAGCTCCAGGCAGAGGAGGGCCGGGCGCCGGCCGACCGGCAGGGGACCCTGCCCGGCCTGTTCGAGGCGCAGGCGGAGCGCACCCCGGACGCCGAGGCCGTGCGCTGCGCCGGAGAGTCGCTGACCTATGCCGAGCTGGACCGGTGGGCCAACCGGATCGCCTGGTGCCTGATCGGGCTCGGGGTGCAGGCCGAAGCCCGGGTGGCGCTCTGCCTCGAGCGGTCGCCCGCCATGGTGGCCGCTCTGCTCGGGGTGCTCAAGGCTGGCGCCGCCTACGTGCCGCTCGACTCCCGGCAGCCGGTGGACCGTCTCGCCTCCATGCTGGAGGACGCCGGGGCCGCCGTGGTGCTGGGCGACCGCCACACCGCCTCCCGCCTGCCGGTGGGCGCCTGGCGCCTCGTAGAGCTCGACGCCGCGAGCGAGCTGCTGGAGCGCCAGCCCGCGACCTGTCCGCCGCTCGCCGTCTCCGCCGAGGGTCTCGCCTATGTCATCTACACCTCGGGCTCGACCGGGCGTCCCAAGGGGGTGCTCATCGAGCACCGCGCCGCGGTCAACCTGGCCAACGCCCTGGACCGGAGAATCTACGGCCGGATCGGTGGACCCGCGCCCCGGCGGGTGAGCGCCAATGCGCCGCTGACCTTCGATGCCTCGGTCCAGCAGTGGACGCGCCTGCTGTTCGGCGATGCCCTGGTCATCGTGCCGGAAGAGCTGCGCGCCGACGGCCCGGCGCTGCTCGAGTGGATGCACCGGGAGCGCCTGGACGTCCTCGACTGCACGCCCTCGCATCTGCGCCTCCTGGCGGAAGCAGGCCTGATGGAGAGCCCCGGCGCGCCGGGCGCGCTCCTGGTCGGCGGCGAGGCCATCGACCGGACGCTGTGGGAGGCGATGGCCGCCGACTCCCGGCGCTCCTTCTTCAACGTCTACGGTCCCACGGAATGCACGGTGGATTCCACGGTGGAGGAGATCGCGGCGCGGCCGGAGCCGAGCCTGGGGCAGCCGGTCGACAACGTGGAGGTGCGGGTGCTCGACGCGGCGCTCCGCAAGGTGCCGCTCGGCCTGCCTGGCGAGTTGTGCATTGCGGGAGCGGGTCTGGCGCGCGGCTACCTGGGCCGCCCGGACCTCACGGCGGAGAAGTTCGTTCCGGATCCGTTCGGTCTCCCCGGAGCCCGGCTGTATCACAGCGGCGACCGGGTGCGCCTCTTCGCCGACGGCCGGTTGGAGTTCCTGGGCCGGCTCGACCATCAGGTCAAGCTGCGCGGCTTCCGCATCGAGCTCGGAGAGATCGAGGCCGCGCTGGCCCGTCACCCGGCCGTGCGCGAGGCCGTGGCGCTGCTGCGCGAGGACGTGCCCGGCCAGCCGCGTCTGGTCGCCTATGCCGTGGCCGCGGCCACGCCGGAAGAGCTCCGCGAGCACCTGAGCCGGCTCCTTCCCGAGTACATGGTGCCGTCCGTCTGCGTGGTGCTCGAGCAGATGCCGCTGAACCGTAGCGGCAAGGTCGACCGCCGCGCGCTGCCGGTGCCGCCGGAGCCCGCCCCGGGCGCGGAGGTGCAGGCGCCGAGCACGCCTCTCGAGGAGATCGTGGCCGGCCTCTTTGCCGACGTGCTGGGGATCGAGCGGCCCGGCGCGGACGCGAGCTTCTTCTCGCTGGGCGGGCACTCGCTGCTCGCCACCCGCGTGATCTCGCGGGTGCGCGGGGCGTTCGGGGTGGACCTGCCGCTGCGCATCCTGTTCGAGGCGCCGACCGCGGCGGGTCTGGCGCGGCGGGTGGAGGAGGCGCGGACCGCCGGCGCCGCTCCGGAGGCTCCGCCGATCCGCCCGGTACCGCGCGAAGGAGCGCTCCCCCTGTCCTTTGCCCAGCAGCGGCTCTGGTTCCTCTGGCAGCTCGATCCGGACAGCCCGGCCTATAACGTTCCGCAGGCTCTGCGGATCCGCGGAGCCCTGGACGCAGAGGCCCTGGAGCAGGCCCTCGGCGAGATCGTGCGCCGCCACGAGGTGCTGCGCACCACCTTTCCGGCCCTGGATGGAGAGCCGGTGCAGCGGATCCACCCCGAGGCGCGGCTTGCCATCCCGATCCTCGATCTGGCGCATCTGCCGGCGGAGGATCGCGAGATCGCCGTAGAGGAACGTGCCCGTGCCGAGGCCCGGATGCCGTTCGATCTGGCGCGCGAGGCGCCGGTGCGCGCCAGGCTTCTCCGTCTCGGCGCGGAGGAGCACGTCCTGCTCCTCACTCTCCATCACATCGTTTCCGACGCCTGGTCGCAGACCGTGCTGGAGCGCGAGCTGACGGCCCTGTACCAGGCTTTCCGCGCGGGGCTCCCTTCTCCTCTGCCGGAGCTGCCGGTCCAGTACGCGGATTTCGCGCAGTGGCAGCGGCAGTGGCTCCAGGGCGAAGCGCTGGAGCGCCAGCTCGGCTACTGGCGCGGTCAGTTGGCGGGAGCGCCTCCGGTGCTCGATCTGCCGCTGGACCGGCCGCGGCCGGCGGTGGCGAGCCCTCGCGGCGGCAAGGTCGCTTTCGCTCCGCCGGCCGTGTTGTCTCGCGCGCTCGCGGAGCTGAGCCAGCGGAGCTCTTCGACCCTGTTCATGACCCTGCTCGCGGGTTTCCAGGCCTTCCTGGCCCGCTTCTCCGGTCAGCCCGACGTCTGCGTCGGCACGCCCATCGCCGGACGGCGCCACGCCGAGACTGAAAATCTGATTGGTTTCTTCGTCAACACCCTTGTCTTGCGCGGCTCGATGGAGGGGGATCCGACGTTTTCGGATCTGCTCGCCGGGACGCGGGAGACGGCTCTCCAGGCCTATGCCCACCAGGATCTCCCGTTCGAGCGCCTGGTCGACGATCTGGCTCCGCAGCGGGACCTGGCGCACACGCCCCTGTTCCAGGTGATGCTCGCGCTCCAGAACGTGGGCCGGAAGGGGGCTCGCGCGGGCGGTTTGCAGCTCTCTTCCGTGTCTGCGGACGCCGGCGTGGCAAAGCTCGATCTGATGCTCACCCTGGCCGAGGGCAACGGCGAGCTCCAGGGGAGCTTCGCCTACCGCGCCGAGCTGTTCGACCGGACGACGGTCGAGCGCCTGGCGGGCCACCTGATCACTCTGCTCGAGAGCGCCGCCGCCGATCCGCAGACCCGCCTTTCCGATCTCGCTCTGCTCACCCCGGCCGAGCGGCTCCATCTCCTGGCCGCGGGCCGCGGCGCCGTGGCCGGCCGTCCCGAGGGAGCGACTCTGCACGGCCTGTTTGCCCTCCAGGTAGAGCGGAGCCCGGAGGCCGAGGCCGTGCGCTGCGGAGACGACCGGCGGACCTACCGCGAGCTCGACGCACAGGCGAACCGGATCGCCTGGCTCCTGCGCGAGCTCGGAGTGCGGGCCGAGGACCGGGTGGCCCTCTGCCTGGAACGCTCGCCCGAGGCCCTGGCCGCCCTGCTCGGAACGCTCAAGGCCGGCGCCGCCTACGTGCCGCTCGATCCGCGGCAGCCGGGAGAACGTCTCGCCGCCATGCTCGCCGACTCCGGGGCCTCTGTGGTGCTCGGATCCCGCCGCGTCCCCGGGCTGCCGGTGGGGAGCTGGCATCCGGTGCTGCTCGACGCCGAACCGGAGACGCTGGCGCGGCAGCCTGTGACGGCTCCTCCCGTCCCCCTCACCGGGGAGAGCCTCGCCTATGTCATCTACACCTCGGGCTCGACCGGCCGCCCCAAGGGGACGCTCATCTCTCACGGTGCGGCGATCAATCTGGCTCTGGCCCTGGACCGGGCGATTCACGGCCAGCTCGCCGATCCTGCACCGCGCCGGGTGAGCCTCAACGCGCCGCTGACGTTCGACGCCTCGGTGCAGCAATGGACGCGCCTGCTGTTCGGCGACACCGTCTCGATCGTCTCTGAGGAGATGCGCGCTGACGGCCCGGCTCTGCTCGAGTGGATGCGGAGCGAGCGCCTGGACGTCTTCGACTGCACGCCCTCGCATCTGCGTCTCCTGGTGGAGTCGGGCCTTCTGGAGACCCCGGGCGCGCCGCGCGCTCTCCTGGTCGGCGGCGAGGCCATCGACGTTTCTCTCTGGAGAGCCCTGGCCTCCGATGCGTCGCGCCGCTTCTTCAACGTCTACGGCCCCACCGAGTGCACGGTGGATTCCACGGTGGAGGAGATCGGAGCCCGGCCGGAGCCGAGCCTGGGCGTTGCAGTGGACAACGCGGCCTGCCGGGTGCTCGATGCCGCGCTCGGTCCGGTGCCGCTCGGCGTTTCCGGCGAGCTGTGCATCGCGGGAGCGGGTCTGGCGCGCGGCTACCTGGGCCGCCCGGACCTCACGGCGGAGAAGTTCGTTCCGGATCCGTTCGGGGCTCCCGGAGCCCGGCTGTACCGCAGCGGCGACCGGGTGCGCCGCTTCGCCGACGGCCGGCTGGAGTTCCTGGGCCGGCTCGACCACCAGGTCAAGCTGCGCGGCTTCCGGATCGAGCTCGGAGAGATCGAGGCCGCGCTGGCCCGTCACCCGGCCGTGCGCGAAGCGGTCGCTCTGCTGCGTGAGGACGTGCCCGGCCAGCCGCGCCTCATCGCCTACGCCGTGGCTGCGGCCACGCCCCAGGCCCTGCGGGATCACCTGCGCCAGAGCCTGCCGGAGTACATGGTCCCGTCCGCCTGCGTGGTGCTCGACGAGATGCCCCTGAACCGCAGCGGCAAGGTGGATCGCCGCGCGCTGCCGGAACCGAAGGTCGAGGCGGCCGGAGAGAGCCTGCAGGAAGCGGCGCCGCGCACCCCTCTCGAGGAGATCCTAGCCGGGATCTTCGCCGAGGTGCTCGGCCGCGAGCGGCTCGACATCGACACGAGCTTCTTCGAGCTCGGTGGCCATTCCCTGCTGGTCACCCGGGTGATCTCCCGGATCGCCAGCCTGCTGCGGGTGGACCTGCCGTTGCGGGCTCTGTTCGAGAATCCGACCGCGAGGGCCCTCGCCCGGCAGGCCGAGACGGCGCTGAGCTCCAGCACCGGGCTGGAAGCGCCGCCGATCCGGCCGGTGCCACGGACCGGAGATCTCCCTCTCTCCTTCGCGCAGCAGCGGCTCTGGCTCATCGACCAGCTCGAGCCGGGAAGCGCGCTGTACAACATGCCGAGCACCCTCCGCCTGCGCGGCGCGCTCAGCGCCACGGCTCTGCGCAACGCCTTCGACGGTCTGGTGCGGCGGCACGAGGCCCTGCGCACCCGATTCGCCGAGGTGGCGGGCGTGCCGGTCCAGATCATCGATCCGCCTTCGGATTGGAGCCTGCCACAGGTCGACCTGTCCGCTCTGCCGGAGGCCGTGCGAGAGGCCGAGGCGCGGCGGCTGGCGCGCCGTGAGGCCGCGCGGCCCTTCGACCTGGTGCGAGGCCCGGTGCTGCGCACCACGCTCCTGCGGCTGGCGGCTGAAGAGCACATCCTGCTGATGAACCTGCATCACATCGCCGGAGACGGCTGGTCGATGGACGTGCTGTCTCGCGAGCTCGCGGCCCTCTACCGGGCAGCGGCCTTGCCGGAGCTCCCCATCCAGTACGCCGATTTCGCGGCCTGGCAGCGGCAGTGGCTGTCAGGCGAGGTGCTGGAGCGGGAGATCGCCTACTGGCGCGGGCGTCTGCAGGAGGATGCCGAGCTGAGCCTGCCCACCGACCGGCCCCGTCCGGCGGTTTCGAGCCGCCGTGGGGGCCGGTGGCCGTTCTCCCTGCCCGAGCCCGTGGCGGAGAAGCTGTCCGTCCTCTCCCGGAACGCGGGCACGACGCTCTTCATGACCCTGCTCGCGGCCTGGAAAACCCTGCTGTTCCGCAGCTCCACGAACGAGGGAGACATCCGGGTCGGCACCCCCATCGCAGGGCGGCGCCAGCTCGAGACCGAGGGCCTGATCGGCTTTTTTGTGAATACGCTCGTCCTGCGCACCGAGCTGGCCTTAGAGCAGACGGTCCGCGAGCTGCTGGAGCGGGTGCGCGAGACGGCGCTCCAGGCCTATGCGCACCAGGATCTCCCGTTCGAGAAGCTTGTCGAGGAGCTCCAACCGGAACGCCATCTGAGCCGGGTGCCTCTGTTCCAGGCGATCTTCTCGTTCCAGACCGCTCCGGCCGCGGAGCCGGGGCTCCAGGGAATCCGGATCGAAGGGCTGGAGATCGACTCCGGCATGGCCAAGTTCGACCTCGGTCTCTTCATGGCCGAGAGGAGATCGGCCCTGAGCGGAACGCTCCAGTACGACGCCGACCTGTTCGACTCGACCACTGCCGCCCGGCTGGCGACCCACCTGGAGCGGCTGCTGACGGCCATGGTGGCCGGTCCGGGCCTGCGCTTGGATGAGCTGCCGCTCCTCTCCGACGCAGAGCGGCACCAGCTCACAGGGGAGTGGAACGACGCGGCCGCGGTCTATGAACGGGAGCGTTGCATCCACGAGCTGCTCGCCGAGCAGACCGCGCGGACCCCCGAGGCTCCGGCCGTGCTCTTCGGCGCGACCAAGTGGAGCTACGGCGAGCTCGAACGCCGCGCCAACCGTTTGGCCCATGCCCTGCTCCGGCGCGGCGTGGGGCCCGAGGCGAGGGTGGGAGTCCTCCTGGAGCGATCGGCCGAGATGGTCCTGGCTCTGGTGGCGATCCTCAAGGCCGGCGGAGCCTACGTGCCGCTCGACCTTGCCTCTCCCCGCGAGCGGCTGTCCCTGCTGGCGCACGAAGCGGGCCTGGCCGCCCTCGTCTCGGACCGGGCCACCCTCGATCTTCTCGACGCCGGGCTCAACCTGCCCCGGGTGCTGCTCGATGAAGAGGCCGCCGAGATCGACCGCTGCCCGGACGCTCCGCCACAGGCGGCGGTGGCCGCGGAGAGCCTCGCCTACGTGATGTACACCTCCGGATCGACCGGAGTGCCCAAGGGGGTCGCGATCACCCACCGAGCGATCGCGCGGCTGGTGCGGGGGACGGATTACATCCGTCTGGCGCCTGGCGACCGCGTAGCCCAGGCCTCCAACGTGGCCTTCGATGCCGCGACGTTCGAAATCTGGGGCGCTCTGCTCAACGGCGCCACGCTCGTCGGGGTGCCGCGCGAGGTGCTGCTGTCAACGCAGGAGCTCGGAGAACAGCTCGAGCGCGACCGGATCGATGTCCTGTTCCTGACCACGGCTCTTTTCCATCAGCTCGCCCTGGAGGCGCCCCGGGCGCTGTCCTCGGTGCGCGACCTGCTGTTCGGCGGCGAGGCGTCCGATGCGGACCGCGTGCGCGCCCTGCTGGCCGCCGGAGGGCCGCGGCGGCTGCTGCACGTCTACGGTCCGACCGAATGCACGACCTTCGCCTCCTGGCAGCGGGTGAGCGCGGTCCCGCCGGGAGCGGCGACGGTGCCGATCGGCCGGCCTGTCGCCAATACCGGCCTCTACGTGCTGGACCGCGCGATGCGGCTGGTGCCCACGGGCGTCGTGGGCGAGCTCTACCTGGGCGGCGACGGCTTGGCGCGGGGCTACCTGGACCGGCCGGATCTGAGCGCCGACCGCTTCGTTCCCGACCCCTTCGCCGATCGCCCGGGAGAGCGGCTCTATCGCACCGGCGACCTCTGCCGCCGGACCGGCCGGGGAGAGGTCGAGATCCTCGGCCGCCTCGATACGCAGGTCAAGATCCGCGGATTCCGTATCGAGCCGGGGGAGATCGAGGCGGCTCTGCGGGCGCATTCCGCAGTGCGAGAGGCTGTGGTCCTGGCCCGCCAGGAGAAGGACTCTCCGGGCCGGAGGCTCGTCGCCTATGTCGTGGCCGCTCCGGGAGCGGACGTCTCCGCCGCCGGGCTCCGGAGCTTCCTGGGCGAGACGCTCCCAGCCTACATGGTGCCCTCCGCGATCGTGCGGATGGTGGCCCTGCCCCTCACCCCCAATGGCAAGATCGACCGCCGGGCCCTGCCCGAGCCTGAGCCGGAACGGGAGGGCTTCAGCGCGCCCCGCACCCCGACCGAAGAGCTGGTGGCCGCGGTCTGGGCGGACCTGCTGCAGGTCGACCGGGTCGGTCTCGAGGACGACTTCTTCGCGCTCGGCGGGCATTCTCTGGTCGCGACCCGCCTGATGTCCCGGCTGCGTCAGGGCTTCGGAATCGAGATGCCGCTGCGGGTGCTGTTCGAGAGCCCCACCCTGGGCGGGCTGGCGCGGGAGGTCGAGGAGCGCCTGCGCGCCGCGCAGGCCTGCGTGGCTCCGCCCCTCTTGCGCGGGGAGCGTCCGGAGCGCCTGCCGCTCTCCTTCGCGCAGCAGCGGCTCTGGTTCCTCGACCGGTTAGAGCCCGGAAGCACCGCCTACAACATTCCGCTCGCTTTCCGGCTTTACGGCCTCCTGGACCGGACGGCCCTGGAAGCGAGCCTTGCGGAGGTGGTCCGGCGGCACGAGGTGCTGCGCACTGTCTTCCGCGAGGTCGACGGGGAGGCGGTCCAGGTCGTCGAGCCCGCCCGGTCGCGCCCCCTGCCGTTGGTGGACCTCTCCAGCCTGCCGGAGGAGGCGCGCGGGACGGAGCTGCTCCGGCTCGCTCGGAACGAGGCCCGGTGCCCCTTTGACCTGGAGAGCGGGCCGGTGCTGCGCGCCTCCCTGGTCCGGTTGGGCGGGGAAGAGCACGCTCTGCTCGCCACCCTGCACCACATTGCGGGCGACGGCTGGTCCCTGGGCCTTCTGAGCCGCGAGATCGGCACCCTCTACCGGGACTTCGCCGCCGGCCGGCCGCCCTCCCTGCCGGAGCTCCCGGTCCAGTACGCCGACTTCGCCGCCTGGCAGCGGCGGTGGCTCCAGGGCGAGACCTTGAAGGCCGAGCTGGCCCTCTGGCGCAACCGGCTGCAGGGGGCCCCGGTCCAGATCGAGCTGCCTACCGATCGCCCGCGTCCCGCAGTGCCGAGCCGGCAGGGCCGCTCGGTTCCCTTCGCGCTCCCGGCAGGGCTGGCCACCGCGATCCGGGACCTCGGCCGCGCGCACACGGCGACCTCCTTCATGGTCCTGCTCGCTGCCTTTCAGACCCTGCTCTCCCGCCTCTCAGGCCAGGATGACGTCAGTGTCGGCACCCCGATCGCCGGGCGGACCCGGGTCGAGACCGAGGGGCTCATCGGCTTCTTCGTGAACACCCTGGTTCTGCGCGTTGATCTCTCTGGGGATCCGGCGTTTGCCGGCCTGCTGGCGCGCGTGCGAGAGGTCGCCTTGGACGCGCATCTCCATCAGGACATCCCATTCGAGAAGCTCGTCGAGGAGCTCGATCCGCAGCGAAGCCTTTCGCGGGCGCCCCTTTTCCAGGTCATGCTCGCCTATCAGAACCTGCCGGAGCCGACCGCCGAGGGGCTCCCGGGCCTTCAGGTGGCTTCGCTGCCGGCGTCCCCGGGGACGGAGAAGTTCGATCTCACACTGGCCGTGCGCGAGCTGGAAGACGGGCTGTCCGGCGGCCTTTCCTACGCCTGCGATCTCTTTGATGCCTCCACGATCGAGCGCCTGTTCGGCCACTTCGGCCAGCTCCTCGAAGAGGTCGTCGCCGACCCGCGGCGCCGGCTGTCCGAAATCGCCCTCTTGACGGCTACCGAGCGCCACCAGCTCCTCGCCGAGTGGCAGGGTGTGGCGGTGGCGATCCCGGAAGCGACTCTGCACGGCCTGATTCGGGCGCAGGCGGAGCGTACGCCCGGCGCGGTGGCCGTGGTCTTCGAGCAGGACGCGCTGACCTATGCCCAATTGGACCGCCAGGCCGCGGTCCTGGCCAGGCGGCTGCGGGCTCTGGGAGTCGGTCCGGAGGTGCGGGTGGGCCTCTGCGCCGAGCGCTCGCTGGAGCTGGTCGTGGGGCTCCTGGGCATCCTTGAGGCCGGCGGCGCCTATGTGCCCCTCGATCCGGGCTACCCGGATGCACGGCTGGCCCTGGTGGCCGAGGACGCGCGCGTGGCCGTGTTGCTGACCCAGGCCCCCTTGCGCGAGCGCCTGGCCGGGCTCGTGGGGGAAACGCCCGTGGTGGAGCTCGCCCTGGACGATGAAGCTGCCGCTCCGGACTGGCGCCTCGAAGACGGGGCGGAGCCGGATCACGCCGCGTACGTCATCTTCACCTCCGGTTCGACGGGACGTCCCAAGGGAGCGGTCAACAGCCACCGCGGCATCGTCAACCGGCTGCTCTGGATGCAGAGCGCGTATGGTCTGACCCCCGCGGACCGGGTGCTGCAGAAGACCCCGTTCAGCTTCGACGTCTCGGTGTGGGAATTTTTCTGGCCGCTTTTGACTGGAGCGCGCTTGGTGGTGGCGCGTCCGGGAGGCCATCAGGATCCAGCCTATCTGGTGCGGACCATCGCCGAGGCCGGGATCACCCACGTGCACTTTGTGCCGTCCATGCTGCGGGCCTTCCTGGAGGAACCCGATCTCTCGGGCTGCTCCAGCTTGCGGCAGGTGATGGCGAGCGGAGAGGCCCTGCCGGCCGATCTGGCCGAGCTCTTCCACGCCCGCCTGGGGGTCCCCTTCGGCATCGAGCTGCACAACCTGTACGGGCCGACCGAGGCCGCGGTGGACGTGACGTTCCACTCCTGCCGTCCCGGGGAGGAGCGGATCCCCATTGGCCGGCCCGTGGACAACACGCGCATCCATATCGTCGATACCCAGGGCGGCCTTTCGCCGCTGGGGGCTCCCGGCGAGCTGCACATCGGCGGCGTGCAGGTGGGGCGCGGCTACCTCGGCCGGCCCGACCTGACCGCGGAGCGCTTCGTCCCCGATCCGTTCGGGGAGCCGGGCGCGCGGCTGTACCGCACCGGTGACTTGGCGCGGTATCTGCCGGATGGAGAGGTGGAGTACCTGGGCCGTCTCGACCATCAAGTCAAGATCCGGGGCGTGCGCATCGAGCTGGGCGAGATCGAGGCGGCCCTGGCGCGGCACCCCGGGGTCCACACCGCCGTGGTGATGGCCCGCCAAGGGGCGGACGCAACGTTCCTGGCAGCCTGGGTCGTGGCGAAGCCGGAGAGCGAAGCCGGTCCCATGGTCTGGCGCGAGCATCTGCAGCGCCACCTGCCCGAGGCGATGGTGCCCTCAGCCTGGGCCGTGCTCGACGAGTTGCCGCTCCTGCCCAATGGAAAGGTCGACCGGCGGGGCCTGCCCTCGCCGCTTCCGATCGGACGCGCGCAGGGTGCCTCGATCGCGCCGCGCACGCCGGTGGAAGAGATCGTGGCCGGGATCTTCGCCGAGGTCCTGGGCGTCGAGCAGCCCGGCGTCGAGGCGAGCTTCTTCGATCTCGGCGGCCACTCGCTGCTCGCCACCCGGGTCGTCTCCCGGATCCGGACCTCGTTCGCCATCGACCTGCCGCTGCGCGCCCTGTTCGAGGAACCGACAGTCGCGGGCCTGGCGCGGCGGGTGGAGGAGGCGCTGACCGCCGGCGCCGCTCTGGAAGCTCCGCCCCTCCGGCCGTCACCGCGCGAGCGGGGGCCCCTCCCCCTTTCCTTTGCCCAGCAGCGGCTCTGGTTCCTCTGGCAGCTCGAGCCCGACAGCCCGGCCTACAACATGCCGCAGGTGCTGCGCATCCGCGGAGGTCTGGACGTGCCGGCCCTCACTCGTGCTTTCGGCGAGATCGTGCGCCGCCACGAGGTGTTGCGCACCACGTTTCCGTCCCTCAACGGCGAGCCGGTGCAGCACATCGATCCGGCGGCGCGGCTCACCTTGCCGATCGTCGACCTAACGGATCTGCCGGTGGATGAGCGCGAGGTCTCGGCTCGCCACATGGCTCGCATCGAGGCGCGGACCCCGTTCGATCTGGCGCACGAGCTGCCGGTGCGCGCCCGTCTGCTCCGTCTCGGCGCGGAGGAGCACGTCCTGCTTCTCACCCTTCATCACATCGCCTCCGATGCCTGGTCGCAGACCGTGCTGGAGCGTGAGGTGGGCGCGCTGTACCAAGCCTTCTCTGCGGGCCTCCCCGCCCCCTTGCCGGAGCTGCCGGTGCAGTATGCGGACTTCGCGCGGTGGCAGCGGGAGTGGCTCCAGGGCGAGGTGCTGGAGGGCCAGCTCGCCTTCTGGCGCGATCATCTCGCCGGTGCTCCACCGGTGCTGGATCTTCCGCTGGACCGGCCCCGTCCGCCGGTGGCGAGCTCGCGGGGCGGCAGCCTTCCGCTCACCCTGCCGACTCCCGTGTCCCGCGCCCTCGCGGAGCTCTGCCGGCGGCGGTCGTCGACGCTGTTCATGGCTCTGTTGGCGGGCTTCCAGGCCCTGCTGGCCCGCTGCTCCGGCCAGGGGGACGTCAGCGTCGGCACCCCGATCGCCGGCCGCCGTCATCTGGAAACCGAAGGGCTGATCGGGTTCTTCGTCAACACGCTCGTGCTGCGCAGCCGGATGGAGGACGATCCGGCGTTCGAGGATCTTCTCGGCCAGGCGCGGGAGACGGCGCTCCAGGCCTATGCGCACCAGGATCTCCCGTTCGAGCGCCTGGTCGACGAGCTGGCGCCGCAGCGCGATCTGGCGAACACGCCGCTCTTCCAGGCGATGCTCGTTTTGCAAAACGTGACGCGCCAGGGTGTGCGGGCGGGAGGCCTGGAGCTCTCCTCGGCCGGCGGCGAGCCCGGAGTGGCCAAGTTCGATCTGACGCTGGCGCTGTCCGAAGGGAGCGAAGGGCTCCGCGGCAGCTTCAGCTACCGGGCCGGGCTGTTCGATGCAACGACGATGGAGCGTCTGGCAGATCGCCTCATCACCCTTCTGGAAGGCGCCGTGGCCAATCCACAGGCCCGCCTCTCCGATCTCCCCCTCCTGACTTCGGCCGAGCGCCAGCAGCTCCTGGCTGCGGCAGAGGGAGCGGCGAGCGAGATCCCGGAAGCGACCCTGCACGGCCTGATCGAGACGCAGGTCGAGCGCACCCCCGGCGCCGTGGCCGTGGTGTTCGAAGGGGAATCGCTGACCTACCGCGAGCTGGACCGGCGCGCTACGGCGCTGGCCCACCGGCTGCGCGCCCGGGGCGTCGGTCCGGAGGAGCGGGTGGGCCTCTGCGCCGAACGGTCGCTCGAGCTGGTGATCGGTCTGCTGGGCATCCTCAAAGCCGGCGGCGCCTGGGTGCCTCTCGACCCGGGCTATCCGGATGCGCGGCTCGCCCTGGTAATCGAGGACGCCCGGTTCTCGGTGGTGCTGACGCAGAAGCCCCTCGAAGAACGCCTGGAAGCCCTGGTCGGCGCAGAAACCTGCCTGGTGGATCTGGCAGCCGGCGCCGCTGCGGATTCCATCGCGATGGAGGCGCGGATGGACAGCGGTTCCGGCCCGGACCATGCGGCCTACGTCCTCTTCACTTCCGGGTCGACCGGACGTCCGAAGGGAGCGATCAACACCCACCGCGGCATCGTCAACCGCCTGCTCTGGTTCCAGCGGCAGCGTCCGTTGACGGCCGCTGACCGGGTCCTGCAGAAGACGCCATTCAGCTTCGACGTCTCGGTATGGGAATTCTTCTGGCCGCTTTTGACCGGCGCGCGCCTGGTGCTGGCCCGTCCGGGCGGTCATCAGGATCCCGCCTATCTGGCGCGGACCATCGCGGAGGAGGGGATCACCTGTCTGCACTTCGTCCCTTCCATGCTGCGGATCTTCCTGGAAGAGCCCGATCTGTCCGGTTGCTCCGGCCTGCGGCGGGTGCTCGCGAGCGGTGAGGCCCTGCCGGCCGATCTGGCCGAGAGCTTTGCGGCTCGCCTGGGGCGTCCCTTCGACGTCGAGCTCCACAACCTGTATGGCCCCACCGAAACCGCGGTGGAGGTGACTTGGCATCTCTGCCAGCCCGGCGAGAAGCGCATCCCGATTGGCCGGCCGGTGGACAACGTGCGCATCCAGATCCTCGATCCCCAGAACCGGCTCGCGCCGGTCGGGGTGGCAGGCGAGCTCCACATCGGCGGCGTCCAGGTCGGGCGCGGCTATCTCGGGCGGCCTGACCTGACAGCAGAGCGCTTCGTGCCCGATCCGTTCGGGCCTCCCGGTACGCGGCTGTACCGGACCGGAGACTTGGCGCGGCAGCTGCCGGACGGCGAGGTGGAGTACCTGGGGCGCCTCGACCACCAGGTCAAGGTGCGGGGCTTCCGCATCGAGCTGGCCGAGATCGAGGCGGCCCTGGCGCAGCACCCGGCCGTTCGCGAGTCCGTGGTCGTGGCGCGCGAAAGGGCGACCGGCACGTTCTTGGCCGCCTACGTGGTGCCGGAGTCCGGGGGGGAGGCCGATCTGGCCGCGCTGCGGGATCACCTCAAGGACCGCTTGCCGGAGTACATGGTGCCGGCGGCGTGGACGGTGTTGAACGAATTTCCGCTTCTGCCCAACGGCAAGCTCGACCGCCGTGCCCTGCCGGACCCCGGCCGGGTCGAGGCGCAGACGGCTGGCGGGCTGGCGCCGCGCACTCCCCTCGAAGAGATCGTTTCGGGGATCTTTGCCAAGGTGCTCGGGATCGAGCTGCCCGGTGTCGAGACGAGCTTCTTCGAGCTCGGCGGCCACTCCCTGCTTGCCACCCGGCTCATCTCCCGGCTGCGACGGGATCTGGGCGTGGACCTCCCGCTGCGGGCGGTCTTCGAAGAACCCACCGCGGCCAGGTTGGCGCGGCAGGTGGAGGAGCGCCTCCGTACGCCGGGCTCCGCTGCGTCTCCGGCCCTGGTCCGGGCGCCGCGTCCGGAGTACCCGCCGCTCTCCTTCGCCCAGCAGCGGCTCTGGTTCCTCGACTGCCTGGAACCCGGGAGCCCGGCCTACAACATCCCGCTCGCCCTGCGGGTGGACGGCCCGCTGGAGCGGGCGGCCCTGGAAGGGGGCTTGACCGAGGTGATACGCCGGCACGAGGTCCTGCGCACCGTGTTCCGGGCGGTGGACGGCGAGCCTTTCCAGGTGATCGAGCCGGCCCGCGCCTGGAGCCTGCCACTGGTGGATCTCTCCGGTCTCCCGGAAGCGGCGCGCCACTCCGAGGCCCTCCGGCTCGCCCGGACCGAGGCCCGGCGTCCCTTCGACCTCGTGAGGGGGCCGGTCCTGCGCACGGCCCTGGTCAGGCTCGGAGCCGAAGAGCACCATCTCCTCGTCACCCTGCACCACATCGCGGGAGACGGCTGGTCCCTGAGTCTCCTGAGCCGCGAGATCGGGACCCTCTACCGCGATCTCGCCGCCGGACGGCCTTCCTCCTTGCCGGAGCTCCCGGTCCAGTACGCCGACTTCGCCGCGTGGCAGCGGCGGTGGCTTCAGGGCGAGACGCTGGAGGCCGAGCTGGCCCACTGGCGCAGCCGGCTGCAGGGAGCCCCGGCCCTCCTCGAGCTGCCTGCCGACCGGCCGCGCCCCGCGGTGCCGAGCCGGCGCGGCCGCGCGATCTCCTTCGCATTGCCGGCCGACCTGA
This sequence comes from Thermoanaerobaculia bacterium, assembly GCA_035278895.1. Classification (GTDB taxonomy): domain Bacteria; phylum Acidobacteriota; class Thermoanaerobaculia; order Multivoradales; family UBA5704; genus DATARR01. The sequence goes on from DATEIO010000954.1 coordinate 45,742, forward strand.
CGGCTGCGATCCACGACCTCGGCCGGGCCGAGACAGCGACCCCCTTCATGGTCCTGCTCGCCGCCTTCCAGGTCCTGCTTGGCCGCTTCTCGGGCCAGGACGACGTCAGCGTCGGCGCCCCGATCGCGGGGCGGACCCGGCTAGAGGTCGAGGGGCTCGTCGGGTTCTTCGTGAACACCCTCGTCCTGCGCACGGACCTCGCTGGAAATCCGACCTTCCGCGACCTGCTGGCCCGCGTGCGCGAAACCTGTCTCGACGCGCATCTCCACCAGGACGTCCCGTTCGAGAAGCTCGTCGAAGAGCTCGAGCCGCAACGGAGCCTGTCGCGGGCGCCGCTGTTCCAGGCCATGCTCGCCTACCAGAACCTGCCCGAGCCGGACGCGGAGGGCTTCCCCGGCCTGCGCGTGGCTGCGCTGCCGGTCTCCCAGGGCGCCGAGAAGTTCGACCTGACCCTGGCGGTGCGCGACCGGGAGGGCGGGCTCTCCGGAAGCCTCTCCTACGCTTGCGACCTGTTCGACGCCTCCACGGCCGAGCAGATGCTCGCAAGCTTCTGCGAGCTCCTGAGCGCGGCGGTGGCCGATCCGGCGCAGCGTGTAACCGATCTGCCCCTGCTGAGCGCGGGCGACCGCGAGCGGATGCTTGCCGGGACGGCCGGACCGGTCGCGGCCTGGCCCGAGCGGCGGCTCCACGAGCTGTTCGAAGAGAGCGCATGGCGGACGCCGGAGGCCGTGGCCGCCTCCTGCGAAGGGCAGGCGCTCACCTACGGCGAGCTTGAAGCGCGGTCCAACCGGCTGGCGCGCTACCTCCGCACGCTGGGCGTGGGGGTGGAGACGCGGGTCGGCATCTGCCTCGATCGCTCGCTCGACCTCCTGGCCGCCCTGCTCGGGGTGCTCAAGGCCGGAGGTGCCTGGGTACCGCTCGATCCCTCGTATCCGCAGGGGTGGCTGGACCTCGTGCTCCGCGATGCCGCGGCGCCCGTGGTGGTGACCACCTCGTCCCTGGCGGCACGCTTGCCGGAGAGCCTGCCGGTCCGCCGGCTCCTCCTCGACACTGAACGGCCGGCCCTCGAGGCGGAGAGCCCCGAGCCGCTGCCGCTCCAGGGCTGCGGACAGAGCGCCGCCTACCTCCTCTACACCTCGGGATCGACCGGCCGTCCCAAGGGGGTGGTCGTCTCACACACCGCCATCGTCAACCACATGCTCTGGATGCAGGAGGCGTATCCGCTGAAGCCGGGCGACCGGGTCTTCCAGAAGACCCCCTTCGGCTTCGACGCCTCGATCTGGGAGCTCTTCCTCCCTCTCCTGGCGGGAGCCCGGGTGGTGCTGGCACGGCCAGGCGGGCATCAGGACCCCGCCTACCTCGTGGAGACCCTGGAGCGGGAGCAGATCACCGTGCTGCAGGTCGTGCCCTCGCTGCTGCGCATGCTCCTGGAAACCCCGGGTCTGGAGCGTTGCGCTCACCTCCGGCGGCTCTTCTGCGGCGGCGAGGCCCTGCCGCTCGACCTGGTCGAGGACTTCCGGAGCCGGAACGGTGCCGCGGTGATCAACCTCTACGGGCCGACCGAGGCGGCCATCGACGCCACTTCCTGGGCCTTCGCGCCGGGAACGCGGGGACCGGTCGCCCCCCTCGGCCAACCGATCTCGAACGTGAGCCTCCTGGTTCTCAACCGCTCAGGGCAGCCGGTCCCGCCGGGAGTCGCGGGAGAGCTTTGCATTGCCGGCACCGCTCTCGCCCGCGGCTACCTCGGCCGGCCGGACCTCACCGCCTTATGCTTCGTGCCCGCGCCCTTCGCGGCCGAGCCCGGAGCGCGCCTCTACCGTACCGGCGATGCGGTGCGGCAGCGCGCGGACGGCACCCTGGAGTTCCTGGGCCGGCTCGACCGCCAGGTCAAGCTGCGGGGATTCCGGATCGAGCTCGAAGAGATCGAGGCCGCTCTGCGGCGGCAGCCGGAGGTCCGGGAGGCCGCGGTCGTCCTCCAGGAGAACGCGGAAGGGGGGCCGCGTCTGGTCGCCTGCGTAGTCCCGGCCGAGGGCTCGTCCCCCACGGTCGAGGCTCTGCAGCGCGGGCTGCAGGGCGAGCTGCCGAAGCACATGGTCCCGGCGGTGTTCTCCCTGCGGGATTCCCTGCCCAGGACCCCGAGCGGCAAGCTCGACCGCGGGAAGCTGGCCGATGGCCTGCCCCAGGTCTCTGAAACCGCCGGCGCGGTGCTCCCGCGCGACCCCATGGAGCTCGATCTGTGCCGGATCGCCGCCGAGGTCCTGGGCGTGCCGCGGGTCGGCGTGCGGGATGACTTCTTCGCCCTGGGCGGGCACTCGCTCCTGGCGGTCCGGTTCCTCGCCCGCCTGCGCAGGCAGTTCGGTGTGGACCTCCCGCTGTCCTGCCTGTTCGAGAGCCCGACTATGGAGCACCTGGCCACCGTCCTGCGGCGTCGCGGTCCGGCGCGCCCGGCCTCGGCCCTGGTGAAGATCGAGGGGCGGGGGAGCGAGCGCCCGATCTTCTGCGTCCATCCGATCGGCGGCCAGGTCCTCTGCTATGCGGAGCTGGCGCGGAGCCTTGGCCCCGGCCAGCCCTTCTACGGCCTCCAGGTCGCCGCGCCGTCTCAGGGCTCGATGGCCGAGCGGGCGGCGGAGTACCTGCGGGAGGTCCGGAATGTCCAGCCCACCGGCCCGGTCCGCCTCGCGGGCTGGTCCATGGGCGGCGTCCTGGCCTTCGAGATGGCGCGGCAGCTCTGCGAACGGGGCGACGAGGTGGAGGCTCTCTTCCTCCTCGACACCACGGCTCCGGGCCATGCGAGCTATCCCCGGGCCGAGCCCGAGAGCGCGCTGCTCCTGGAGTTCGCTCGCGATTTCGCCGCGATCGGCGGTCTCAACGGCCAGGCCAGGCCGGCTCTGGGAGAGATCGCCCGGGCCGAGCCGGAGGAGGCCGTCCAGCGGCTGCTCCGCCTGGCCCGCGAGCACGACCTGCTCCCCGCGGACCTGGAGGAGGAAGACGTCCGGCGCTGGTTCGAGGTGTTCCGGAGCAACCACCGCGCGATGGTGTCGTACCGCCCCGCGGCCTACCCGGGCCCCGTCGTCCTCCTGCGCGCGGCCGAAGGCATCCGGCCGGGCCGTGAGGGGGACCTGGGGTGGAACCGGCTGGCTCTCGACGGCGCCGAGGTCCGCACCGTCCCAGGAAACCACTACAGCCTGCTGCGGGAGCCCCATGTGGGCGAGCTCGCCCGCGAGATGGCAGAGATTCTCGGCCTCGCAAAGAAAGAGAGGAGGTCCCGTCCATGAAGCTGGTTCATATTCTCCTGCGGTACTCGCGCGGTGCGGCGCTCCTGGCCATCGCTGCGGGGTGCCTGTCGGGGCTCGCGGGCACCGGGCTGCTCGCGGTGCTCAACAGCGCCATCCACCGGTCCGCCCAGGGCACCCCGGGAGATCTGCTGCTGCCGTTCCTCGGGCTTGCCGGGCTCTTCGCGGCGTCCCGGCTCCTCTCCGGCTACCTCCTCGACCGGGTCAGCCTGAGCACCGTCTTCGGCCTGCGGAGCCAGTTGAGCTGGGACATCCTGGGTACGCCGCTGAACCGGCTCGAGAGCATCGGCTCCCATCGCCTCACGGCGGTCCTGACCTCAGACATCAGCAGCATCGCAGGGGCGCTCCAGCGATTGTCTCCCCTGTGCATCAACTTCGCGATCCTGCTCGGCGGCCTCGCCTACCTGGGGTGGCTCTCCTGGAAGGTTCTGCTGCTGGTGGTGGTCATCCTGCCGTTCGGCGTGGTGACCTATCAGCTCCCGAATCTGCGGGCCCGCAGCCGGCAACGGCAGGCGCGCGCGGTGACCGACCAGGTCTTCGAGCACTACCGTGGAGTGACCGAAGGAGCCAAGGAGCTACAGCTCAACCGGCGGCGGCGCCATGCGTTCATGACCCGGCTCGACGAGGCGGGGCGGCTCTTCCAGAAGCTCCGCATCGAGTCGCTGACCCTCTTCCGGATCGCCTCGACCTGGGGACAGCTCTTGTTGTTCCTCCTCATCGGCACCCTGGTCTTCTTCCTGGCCCGGACGATCGGGCTGCCGCAGGCCACGGTCACCGGGGCGGCTCTGGTGCTGCTCTACATCCTCAATCCTCTGCAATCGCTTCTCGACGCCCTGCCCGACCTCGCTCAGGCCGCCGTGTCCCTGGAAAACGTCGAGAAGCTCGGCCTCTCGCTCGCGCGGACCCGGGGAGACCACGCCGCCGAGCCCGAGCCCATCCTGCCCGTCGCCGCCCTGGAGCTCCGCGGCGTCCGCTACAGCCATCCGGGCGAGGAGGAGATCGGGTTCAGCGTGGGGCCCATCGACCTGCGGCTCGAGCCTGGCGAGCTGGTGTTCGTGACCGGAGGCAATGGCAGCGGCAAGACCACCCTGGCCAAGCTGATCACCGGCCTCTATACGCCGGTCGAGGGGCAGGTCCGGTTGAACGGCCGGGTGATCACCCCGGAGACTCTGGAGTGGTGCCGCCAGCACGTCTCCGCCGTCTTTGCCGACTTCTACCTCTTCCGCGAGCTTCTGGGGCTCGGCCAGGGCGCCGCCTTCGCGGGCGTCCAGGATCTGCTGACCCGTCTCCAGCTTCGCCACAAAGTACGGATCGAAGACGGCTCGTTCACCACCTTGAGCCTGTCGCAAGGGCAGCGCAAACGCCTCGCCCTGCTCACGACCTGGCTGGAAGACCGCCCCCTGGTGCTGTTCGACGAATGGGCCGCCGATCAGGATCCCGTGTTCCGGGATTTCTTCTACACCCAGGTGTTGCCGCAGCTCAAAGAACAGGGGAAGACCGTGGTCGTGATCTCTCACGACGACCGCTATTACGGGATCGCCGACCGCGTCCTGAAGCTCGACCAGGGGGCCCTTCTGAGCGAAGAGAGGGTGAGGGAGCCGAGGATCGCCATAGCCGCCCGGGGAATGGCGGGATGAGTGGGAAGCGGTTTACCCCGGCACGGGAAAGGAGTTACCCGAAGGCCGGTATTTTCAAGGGGTTGCGGCGCCTCCGGCCTGGCACTTGCCTTGCTCAATCGTCTTCGCGAGGTTGAGCATGAGCTGGCAAACGCCCGCGAACGAAGCAGAACCTCGCGAGTTGGAATGAGTGGCTGATGACAGCCACGGAGAACCAGGAGACATCGCCATGGAATTCTTCATCCAAGATCTTCGCCTCAGCGCGCGCACGCTGGCCAAGAGCCCTGTGTTCACCACGATGGCGGTGTTGACACTGGCTCTTGGGATCGGTGCGAACGCCGCGATTTTCAGTTTTTTCAAGTCGACCGCGCTCCACCCTCTGCCGTTTCCCGGGGCCGAGCGCCTGGTGAACGTTCACGGGACCGTGGTGCGCGATGGGAAAGAGGAGGTGCGCGGGGCTTCGTACCCCGACTTCCAGGACTGGGCCGCGCAGACGCGGTCCGTCGAATCGATCGCGGGCTTCAGCCGGGAGGCGTTCAACCTGGTGGGGGAGGGGAGCGCCGAGCGCGTCGAGGTCGACATGGTGACGCCCGACTACTTCCGCGTCTATGGGTTTGCCCCGCAGATCGGCCGGACCTTCCGGAAGGAGGAGAATCAGACGCCCAACGGAGCGCCGGTGGCCGTCCTCAGCCACCGCCTCTGGCAGCAGCGCTTCGGCGCGGACCCGGGCGTTCTGGGGCAGACCCTGATCCTGAGCGGTGTGTCGCTTCAGGTGATCGGCGTCATGCCGGAGCGCTTCCGGGGCTCCTGGGGAGACACCGATCTCTGGATCCCGGTCCGCAAGGCCGCGGATCTGATGCCGAACCGCGCGCCCAGGGTCTTCGAGAGCCGGGGCTCGCGCTGGCTGGACGTCGCCGCCCGTCTCGCTCCCGGAAAGACCGCGGATGAGCTGCAGTCGGAGATGACCGCGATCTCGAGCCGGCTGGCGCAGGAGTATGCGGACACCAACGCCGACCGTGCCGCCAAGGTCGTCCCTCTCGAGGAGGACCTGCTGGGCGAGGTCCAGGGGACGTTCCGGCTGCTGTTCGGCGCCGTGGGCCTGGTCTTGCTGATCGCATGCACCAACGTGACCAACCTGCTCATGGCGCGGACAACGAACCGGCGCAAGGAGGTGGCCATCCGGGCGGCCATTGGCGCGCCACGCAGCCGTCTGGTGCTGCTGGTGGCGGCCGAGACTCTCCTGCTCGGGATCCTGGGCGGGATCGTGGGGCTGGGAGTCGGGAGGATCGGGGTCGCCCTGCTGCAGCGGTACAGCCCTCTCGAGCTCCCCGAATACGTGGAGGTGGGGGTCGATCCGGTGGTGTTCGGGTTCGCCCTCGTGCTGTCGCTCCTGGCCGGGCTCCTGCTGGGCCTCCTGCCGGCCGCGCAGGTGATCAAGACGGACCTGACCGGCACCCTCAAGGACGCCCGCGGGGCGGCGCAGGAGGGGCTCGGCGGCTTCCGCCGCCTGCGCTCGCAGAACCTGCTGGTCGCCGCCGAGGTGGCCATCGCCGTGCCGGTCCTGATCGGGGCCGGTCTGGTGCTGCAGAGCTTCCACCAGCAGCAGTCGGTCAAGCCGGGGTTCTCGAGCGAAGAGCTGCTGACCTTCCAGGTGCACCTCCCCCCCGGCGTCTATCCCGAGGAGAAATCGATCGCCATGGTCCAGCGGCTCCACGAGCGGGTGAAAGCGCTGCCGGGAGTGGACACGGTGGCCCTGGCTTCCGACCTGCCCCTGGGCGGGGGCTCGCGCGCGCGGCTGATCGGGATCGAGGATCAACTGGCGCGCGATCCCGAAAGCGAGGTCCGGGTCTACGAGCACCTGGTGAGCCCCGAGTTCTTCGCCGCCACCCGGATTCCTCTCCTGCAGGGGAGCGGCTTCACGCCGCACGCGCCGGGCCAGCCGTCCCAGGAGGTGATCGTCAGCAAGGCGCTCGCCGAAGAGGCCTGGCCCGGCCAGAGCCCCCTCGGCAAGCGGATCGTCAACGGCGAGAACAAGTGGGTCGTCGTGGGCGTGGCAGGAGACGTCCGCTACCGGTCGCTCCTGCCGGATCCGGAGGGGAACCCGGACGACCCGGACGTCTATCGTCCGATCCTGCAGACCGGCGTGGCCAGCCTGGGGGTGATCGTGAAGAGCCAGTCCGACCCGGCCGCGCTCACGAATCAGGTGCGGCAGGCGGTGCGGGAGCTCGATCCCGCGCTGCCGGTGTTCGAGATCACGACCCTGCAGCAGGCCGTGGCGGAAGAGACGGCCCTGGGCCGGTTCAGCTCGCTGCTGTTCGGGCTGTTCGGAGCCCTGGCGCTGTTCCTGATCGGGATCGGCATCTACGGAGTGACGAACTACTCGGTGTCGCAGAGGAGACGGGAGATTGGCATTCGGATGGCGATCGGTGCGCGTCCGGGACAGGTGTTGATGCATGTGTTGCGGGAGGGGCTCTGGATCACTCTGCTCGGGTTGGGCCTGGGGCTCTTCGCCGCTTACGCGTCGACGCGCCTCCTGCAGAACATCCTGTTCGGAGTGAGCGCCACCGACGCCCTCACGTTCGTGGCGGGGGTTCTGATCGTTCTCGCCCTGGCCCTCCTCGCCTGCTATGCCCCGGCGCGCCGCGCCTCGCGCCTGGACCCGCTGCTCTCGCTCAAGCAGGAGTAGCTGGACGCGGGAGGCCAGAGCCACAGCCAGGGTATGATCCTGGTTGATGCTAAAGCGGCTCGAGCGGCTCGTCGGAAGGTGGTGGAGGCGCAGGCGAGTCGACCGCCGCGCCTTCCAGGAGCTGGGCCGCTCGCTCGCGCTGATCGTCGACCGCGAGGCCTTGAAGTCGAGCGTGGCCGCGCGCATCCGCGAGCTGTTCGATCCGGACCGGCTCATCGTCCTGGAGCCCGACCTCGGAGAAGCCGTGTTCCAGCCCGGCTTCTCCTTCGGCCTCGATCCGGCCGAGCTCGAAGGGGTCGAGCTCCCCGCCCGCGGCAAGCTCGCGCGCTGGCTCACGGTCAACGAGGTCTCCTTCGTCCGCGACCGTCAGTCGGGGGTTTTCGACTATCTCGATCCGGCAGAGAAGGACCTCTTCGACCGCTTGCGGGTCACGGTCGCGGTCCCCATGGTCTCGCTCAACCGCATGACCGGGATCCTTCTCCTCGGATGGGACCAGTCAGGGCGCCAGTTGCTCGGGAGCGACCTGGAGCTGCTGCAGCTCCTGGCCTCCCAGGCGAGCCTCGCCTTCGAGAACGCGGCCCTCTACCGCGCGCAGCAGGAGCGCCTCGACCGCCTCCACCGCGCCGAACGCCTGGCTGCGGTCGGTCAGCTCGCGGCCGGCGTAGCCCACGAGATCCGCAACCCGCTGACCGCGATCCGTTCGACCATGCAGTACCTCCTCCAGGGCCTCGACCCTGCCGAGCCGCGCCATCAGCTCGTCGCCGAGATCCTGAGCGAGGTCGACCGCATCAACGGCACGGTCGGCGGGCTGCTCAGCCTCAGCCGGGCCGGCGAGGTCCATCTGACGGAGACCGATCTGACCGATCTGGTGTCCACGTCGATCCATCTGGTCCAGGCCCGCGCGGGAGAGCAGGGGGTCGTTCTCGAAGCCCGCCTCGGCAGCGAGCCGCTGCGCGTCCTGGCCGACGCCGGTCAGCTCAAGCAGGTCTTTCTCAATCTGCTCTTGAACGCTCTGCAGTCCATGCCCGGTGGTGGCCGGATCACCGTCACCGCGTCCCCCTGGCGTTCGCCGCTCGGGGGCGGGCAGCGCTGGGCCCAGGTCCGGATCGCCGATACGGGGCCCGGAATTCCCTCCGACCAGCTCCGCCATATCTTCGACCCCTTCTATACGACCAAACGGGAAGGCACTGGTCTGGGGCTCGCCATCTGCTACGGTATTGTCGAGAGGCACCAGGGGGAGATCCAGCTGGAGAGCGAGCTGGGAAAAGGGACCACGGCCTCTGTCCGACTGCCGCTCGCGGAGAAAAAAGCATGGCCAACATCCTGATCGTCGACGATGAGAGGCCGATCCGGCGCATCCTCGCCGTGTTGCTTCAGGACAGCCGCCACCGCGTGGCCGAATCCGGCTCGGGCGAGGAGGCGCTCGCCCTGCTCCCGGAATTCAAGCCGGAAGTCGTCCTCCTGGATCTCAAGCTTCCGGGCATGGACGGTCTGGAAGCGTTGCGCCGGATGCGCGCCATCGCGCCACGGCTGGACGTGATCATGATGACCGCACACGGCTCCATCGCCACGGCGGTCGAGGCCATGCGCCGCGGCGCCTTCGACTACGTGGCCAAGCCGTTCGACAACGACGAGCTGCTGATGACGGTCGACCGTGCTCTCGAGGTGCGCCGCCTCTCCTCCGAGGTCGAGTCGCTGCGCGAGGAGCTCGAAACCCGCTACGGCTTCCACGAGATCGTCGGCGCCAGCCGCGAGCTCCAGGAGGTCTTCCGCATGATGGCCAAGGTCGTGCGGGTCGACGTGACCGTCCTCATCACCGGCGAGTCGGGAACCGGCAAGGAGCTGGTGGCGCGCGCCATCCACCGGCGCAGCGCCCGCGCCCAGGGGCCGTTCGTCGCCGTCAACTGCAGCGCGATCCCGCAGACTCTCGTCGAGTCGGAGTTCTTCGGCCACGAGAAGGGGGCATTCACCGACGCCCGCGAGAGCCGCGCGGGCAAGTTCGAGCAGGCCGACGGCGGCACGCTTTTTCTCGACGAGGTCGGCGACCTCGCCCTCGATGCCCAGAGCAAGCTGTTGCGGGCCCTCCAGGAGCGGCAGATCACTCGCGTGGGGGGGCGCGCTCCGCGCAGCATCGACGTCCGGGTGGTCGCGGCCACCAACAAGGACCTGGACAAGGAGGTGCGCGAAGGGCGATTCCGCGAGGATCTCTACTGGCGTCTCAACGTGGTCCATGTCCGCCTCCCTCCTCTGCGCGAGCGCCGGGCCGACCTGCCGATCCTGATCGACCACTTCCTCGACCGTTTCAACCGCGAGCTCGGGTTGTCGGTCGCAGGCATCGATCCGGAGACGAAGCGGCTCCTGTGCGAGTACGGCTGGCCGGGCAACGTGCGGGAGTTGGAGAACACCATCTGCCGCGCCATGATCCTCTGTGAAGGCGAGGAGCTGACCGTCGCCGATCTGCCGGGGCGGGTCCGCGGCGTACCGGCGGAGGGAGCCGCGCTGCCCGGCCGGTCGGATCTCGCGCACCTCAACCTGACCGACGCGGTGGCGGAGGCGACCGAGCGGCTGGAGAAGATGATGATCCTCACCCGGCTGGCCGAGCACCGGGGGAGCCGGACCGCGACTGCCGAGAGCCTGGGGGTCAGCCGCAAGACCTTGTTCAACAAGATGCGGCAGTACGGCCTGACCAGCGATGACATCGAGGACGGGGGAGCCTAGCCTCCCGGTCTTTCAGCGCGCGGTCAGCCCGCCGCGCATGTAGTCGAGATAGAGGCGCTCCAGGTCCTCATAGCGCAGCTCCTCCCGGCTGCGGACGAGGACCTGCCGCCCCTCCTGGAGGATCCCCATGCGGTCGGCGATCCGGCGTACCCAGACCAGGTCCTGCAGGGTGACGAGCAGCGCCTTGCCGCGGTCGCGCAGGGTCTCGATCAGCTCGACGAGCTCGGCGGCGGCCTTGGGATCGAGCCCGGAGAGCGGCTCGTCGAGCACCAGGGCGGAGGCGTCCTTGACCAGAGCCACGGCCATGCCGACCTTGCGGACGGCGCCGGGACCGAGATCCACCAGGCACTGATCGAATGCCGCCTCGGGGAGCCCGACCTCGCGCAGAGCCATCTCGCAGCGGTCCCGCAGCATCGGACGGCCGCACCCTAAGCTGGCGAAATATTCGAGGTTCTGGCGCGCGGTCAGGCGATCGTAGAAACCCGTACCACTGCTAAAGAACGCGACCCGCCGCTTTGCGGCGAGAGGCTCCCGGTCCACGTCGATCCCATCGATCAGGCAGTGGCCGGCGGTCGGCCGGGTCAGGCCGAGGAACAGGTCGATCACCGTGGTCTTGCCGGCTCCCTGGGCTCCGACGAGACAGTAGATCTCCCCGGCCTGCACTTTCAGATTCAGAGCATCCAGGGCGAGCCGGCCGCTCGGATAGCGCTTGCTGAGATCGATGGCTTCGATCATCGGGTCACCCGGGCTCGGAGCGGTAGAAGACGAACAGGGTCGCTCCCAAAAGACCCAGGGTCTCGAGCGCGAACATCAGCAGGGCCGGACCGGCGGCCGTGAAGCCTTCGCGCATGGAGCTCTCACGGAAGGTGAAGCGAGGGAGGTCGTCCGGCTGGACCGGCCGGCCGGACATGTAGCCGCGGAAGAAGAGCAGATGCGGGCTCGCCGGGTCCGCGGCATCGAGCGCCCGGACCCGTTCCGCGAGTTGGGAGTGGAAAGCCGCGGCTTGGTCGAGGAAGGAGTGCTCGCGCCACCGTCCGGCGCCGGCCAGGCGTTCCGCGATCTGCTGGACCAGAGAGAACGGGGAGGCGGCCGCGAAATCGTCCGCCAGGTGCGCCTGCTCCAGCTTTCGGTCCAGCTCCTCCTGCCGGATCCGGTCACGCAACGCGGCGCGCCGATTCTCGGCCCGGGCCGAGATCTTCTCCCAGGCATAGTCGTCCGCCACGGCCCACTGAGGGCGCCGCCAGCGTCCCTGCAGGCCACCGAGCTCGCGATCGATCCGGGCGCTGGCTTCGGCCATGCGCTGCGCGATCTCCTCTTCCTCTGGAACCGGCCGCAGGACATGGGCGAGCAGGAGAGCGAGCGCCGGGATCACCACCACGCCCGTGATCCAGAGCAGGGCCAGAGCGCCCAGACTGGTGGACGGATCGCGCGTGAGCGACGACACCAGCAGCGCCGCCAGGATGAAAAACGCCGCGGCCCAGAGACCCAGGAGCACCACGAGCCCGGCCTTGACGAGATCCGTGGAGGTCAACCGGAGCCCCCCCAGGCCGGTGGCCAACGCCAGGCTCAGAGCGGCGCCAGCCATCAGGGGAACTGCCAGACAGGCCCAGGCGGCGAGGAATTTGCCCGCCAGCACCTTCCAGCGCGGGATGGGGCAGGAGAGGAGGAGGCGCAGCCTCTCGCTCCGGCGCTCCTCGCAGATCGCGTCGTGACAGAGCAGGAAGGCGCCGATCGAAAGGACGATTCGGATGGCGAACATCCAGTCGATTGGCACGGTACGGGGCAGAAGCCTGGAGTCGCCGCGGGTGCTCCGGATCTCGGGTGTAATCAGCGCGCTCAAGGCCTGCAGAGAGGCGTCGGGGGTCACGGACTGCCCGCCGTCGACTACCAGGGCGAGACGCCAGGGCGCCTTGAGCGCGGGATGGAGGATCTCGACGGCGCTGTCCAGAGAGATGCCGGAGATCTGACGCTCGTAGGCTTCGAGAACGGCGGCGCGCTCAGCGGATTCGAAGCGGTGGCGGGCCGCGGCGGTCACGGCCGCCAGACCCATGAGGATGATCAGCAGCAGCGCGGGAGCCCAGAACCGGAGGCTGCCCGCCGCCCTCCGGACGTCATGGCGGAGGATGGTCCCCACCACGGTCACCCGCCTCGTCTCCAGGGGCCGGGGAACCAGAAGAGAGCCGTCCTCCCGGCCGATCATGCGAGGAGCTCCCTGCGGAAGAGGGAGAGGGAGAGGGCCCCGGCGGCAGCATTGAGGGCGAGCAGGACGAACGCTTCGAAAGCGCCATCCTGGAGACTCGCGAGCAGGCGGGGGCTCGGGGCGTGGAAACGCGGCAGATCGTCCAGCCGCAGTCGCTGCGACGGATCGTGCTCCCGGGCTTCGAGATCCCGCCGGACCTGTGCGGCCACCTGCGGGTCGCTGAAGCGGCTGAACAGGCTTTGAGCATTGGTCTCGCTCACGTCCTCGGGAGCGAGACCCAGGAAGCGCGGCCAGGGAGTGAGGCTCTCCGGACGGTCGTCCGTGAACCAGCGCCAGGACGCGAAGGCGTTCTTGCGCTCGAGATAGCGGATAAGCTCGAGCCGATAGCTCCGGCAAGCCGCAAGGAACTGCTCGTGCTCCGCGAGCGACGTCCCGGCCAGGGACTCCGACAGGCCATCGAGCAGAGCGGCCGGGGAGAGCGCGGCGACCCCGGCCGCAAACCGCTCGCTGCGACGCTGTCGCGCCTGGATCTGCTGCTGCACGGCGAAAACCTCGCCGGCATAGCGCATCCCTTCCCGTACCTCGAAACGGAAGTAATCGCTCAAGGCGTCGTAGTAGGCCGCGGAGCCGTGGCGGTACCGCACGGCCCCATGAGCCCGCCCGGAAAAGTTGACTGCCGTGTGTCCGCTGAACGTCGCGAGGAGCGGCTCGCTCCGAAGCTCCGCGGCGAGCCGCTCCTCATGCCGGGCGGCCATCCGCTCCTGCTGTGCCCGGGCGGCCCGCTGGCCCTCCCGGATGCCGGCCAGGTCCTCTGCCGTGGCCCAGACCGCGCCGGGCAGGAGCAGGATGAAAGTCAGCCAGACGATGACCGAGGCCGTCAGGGCTGTCGACGGGCTGCGCCTCCCCAGCGAAACGACGAGCCCCACCAGGAACATCAGGCAGAGATAGGCGACGTAGACCACGGTGAGGGCGGCGATGCGCAGCCAGTGGCCGGCCGTCAGCTCTGCCGTGGTCGCGAATCTCAGGATCGCGAGGCTCACCAGGAGGGCCCCGCCGAGCGGCAACGCCAGGGTCAGAATGCCGCCGAGGATCTTGCCGATCAACAGGGGCGACCGCCGGACTCCTTGGGCGAGGACTGCGCGGAGCATGCCGTTCTCCCGCTCACAGGTGACGGAATCGCCGGCGAGGAGCAGGGCCAGCAGCCCCAGGACGACCGTCACGATCGTGGTGAGGTCCAGAGCAGGCACGCCCACCAGAAGCTCATTGCCGCGATGGCCGCCGACGGCGACCGCGGGGACCGTGTAGACGTGGATCACGACCTCGGTGCCAAGGTGGGCATCAAACCCCTGGTCGAGAATGCTCAGCGGCTCGGGCGGACGTACCACCACGGGCTGCAGGTAGGAATAGACCGAAGCCCGCGACAGAGCCCGCGCGTGCTCGGCGACCTGCTCCCGCCAAGTGCGCAGGCGCAGGTCGTAGTCGCGTGCCGCGATCAGAGCGGACGACGCGGCGAGGAGGATCGCGAGGAACGCCCCGACCCGGAAGCGGAAGCCTGCCAGATGGTACTGGCACTCCTTGCGGATGATGGCGCGTAGCATGAGTACCTTTGGAACCGGTCAAGCTCGGCTTCTGAAGTCTATCAGCAAGTGCAGAATGCAGCCTGCGTGCCATGGCGGAGCCCTGGAGCCGCGGACGTTCGCCAGCCCGAGGGGGAAACAGTTTACCCTGCTTTGAGTAAGAGTTTACCCATTTTCCGAGGCTCTGCTCCTCGCCTCTTCCGGAAGGTTTCCTTTTCAGGACGTGGTCCGCCTCTTGCAAACTATCTGGTCGCCCAAGGCAAAACGAGATAGTTGGCTCGTCGAAACACAATCCGACTTCACTCCAGAGAGGTGCTCCATGCTGCGCACGAGCAGTTATACGATCTTCGTCCATCTGCCCGGCAACGAACGAGAGATCCTGCTGGTACATGGTTATACCGGCGCCTATGACAAGGTCTCGCGGGAGGTGGCTGATTTCCTCCGCTCGCGCGAGGTCCAGGAGAGGGCCAGGCCCTTGTATGGCGAGTGGAGTCAGGAGCCGGAGCCCGTGGGGGCACCGGGATCTCCTTCGGAAGAGACGATCGATCTGTTGCGCGAGCAGGGCTATCTGACCGAGCTCGCGCCGGAAGACGAAGAGGCCTTCTTCGGCCGCCTCGCCAACGCGCTCCATGAACGGGCTCTGCGCCAGGCCCCCAGCTATATCTTCATGCCCACCTATGACTGCAACCTGCGGTGCTCCTATTGTTATCAGGACCACATGCGTAACGATTGCAGCTTCCATCACCTGCTCCGCTCCATGCGGCCGGCCATGATCGATCGCATCTTCGCGGCCCTGCCGCGGATCGAGAGGCTCCATGGTCTCGATCCGGATGCGTTCAGGCGGCGCAACGTCGGCCTCTTCGGGGGCGAGCCGCTGCTGGCGGCCCATCGCCCCGCCATCGAGCACCTCCTCCGCCGCACCTTTGAGCTGGGGGAGGCGGATGTCTGGGCGGTGACCAACGGCACCGAGCTCCAGGCCTACCGCGACCTGCTGGGCCCCGGTGGGATCGCGACTCTCCAGATCACGCTCGACGGACCGCCGCAGGAACACGACCGCCGCCGGATCTATGCGGATGGCACGGGCTCCTATGAGCGGATTGCGGCCAATATCACGATGGCCCTTGAACAGGGTGCCGCGGTCAGCATCCGTCTCAACGTCGATCGCAACAACCTCATGGATCTGCCGGCCGTGGCCGCCGAGATCGAGGCCCGCGGCTGGGATCGCCACCCCCGGTTCTCGGCCTACACCTCGCCCGTGCGGGGCGGCAATGGCAAGACCGATCCCAAAAGCGTGCTGAGCTCGTGGGATCTCGACCGGGAGCTGACGCGGATGCGCGAAGAGAATCCGCGCCTGGCAGGGCTGGCGCGCCCCGATGAGGCTCTGCGCGTCCGGGCGCGCCGGATCTTTGATGCGCCCGAATCCGTGCTGCCGAGCCTGCGGCCGAGTTTCTGCAGCGCGCACGACCGCATGTACATCTTCGATCCTTTCGGAGACATCTACGCCTGCTGGGAGAAGACCGGAGATCCGGAGGTCCGGATCGGCCGCGTGCTGCCCGAGGGAGAGATCGAGCTCAAAGTCGAGGAGTCGAAGATGTGGCGCAGCCGCACGGTGGCGAGCAATCCGGTCTGCCGGCGCTGCCGTTACGCTCTCCACTGCGGCGGTGGCTGCGCGGTGCTCGCGTGGGCGGGAAGCGGGCAGTTCCATTCGAGCTATTGCGACGGCTTCGCCTCCCGCTTCAAGGCGAGCGTCGCCGACGCCTATCTGGCGCACGCTGCAGGAGCTCCCACCTCCGCACTCGGTAAAAGGGTCTGCGATCTCTGATCCACGGCAGATTCCCCTTCGGTCATTCCGGAGGGGCCTTCACCCTTCTCATCAACCTTTTAAAAACTCTGGTCACCTGGTCAAGAATTACCCATCCTTGAGTCGTGGCTTACTCACGGAGAGGGTTTGAAAGGCTTTTTCCTCCAGACTGGCTGGTCTGCCCCTTGCAATGATCACATTTCGTAGCAGGCACAAGTCGAATTGATCAAAGCTATCCGTATCGCACCAAGGAGAAGGAATGAAGAAGAACCGGGTTTTGCGAGATATGGCGTCTCTCAACCGTGCAGCCTTCCGAGTCGGAATCCAGGACCTTGGGAGTGGATCGCTGGAGGATCTTCTGGCAAAAGTGGTGGGCAGCCTGTCCGATCAACCCTCGGCGACCTGCACGGAATTCACCTGCAACCTGTACGCCCCTCCTCCTCCTGAGAGTTAAAATTTTTCCCAGCCGTACGAAGTTTTCCCGCGCGCTGAAGCCCGCCGTGACTCCAGAGCCGCGGCGGCACCGCGCAGGATAGGGTCCTGTCTCGCCGCGAAACGCGGCGGAGCGCTCTCGACTTCGGCGGGCCCTCGCAAACCGTGATGGGACGCCCGCGCCCGATTCGACGCGAAGTCTCGTCGCCGAGATCATCGTCCAGGGCCGCTTCGATCACCGCGACCGCGCCGTCGAACGTCTCGTCCAGCGTCCGCGCGATCTCCTCGTGCTTGCGCTCGCGCATCTTGTCGCGCCGAAGGGCGTCGATGGCGCGCCGTTTGGCGAGGGCCATCAGCCAGGCGCCCGGATTGGCCGGAACGCCGATCCGCGGCCATTCGGACAGGGCAACGACCAGCGCGTCCTGCGCCAGCTCCTCGGCAAGGTCGACATTCCGCACCACGCGGACCAGGCCCGCGATGAGCCTGGCCCGTTCAATGCGAAAGGTCGCTTCGATCGCCCGGTGCGTCTCGCCTACGGTCACAGCTCATTTTCGGCCAAGGCCCCAAGGGAGGCAAACCGGAGGCAAGCCGGCTCCAGCCGGCCAGCCGGCGATCATCAGGCGACGCCGAGCTTCCCGCGCGTCCCTTCACGGGGCGTCGCGAGCTCCTCGGGCGTCAGAAACTCGGCCAGATCCTCCGCCTCGAGGAACGGCCGGATCTCGATCTCGCTCCGGCCCGGCATGACATTGGGGGAGCGCATCGCCCAGGCCACGGCCTCGTCCATGTCCCTGACCTCCCAGAGCCGACGAACAGCTCGCGGGTCTCGGCGAACGGCCCATCGATGACCGTGCGGCCGGGGCCCTCGCAAACGATGCGCTTGGATTGGGCGGAGGGCTTGAGGCCGGCGGCGGCCACCAGGACGCCGGCCTGGACCAGCTCCTCGGTGAATCGGTCCATCGCCTCGAACGCCTCGGGAGTGGGGGGAACGCTCTGTTCGCTGTCCTCAGTGGCTTTGGCGAATACCATGACCCGCATTGTCTGCCTCCTTGTTTGAGACGGCCTTTTTTGGCCTCTCATTGGGGCGTCGAACGAGCTTGCCGGAAATCGACATCGTTCTGCGAACTTTGTTCGCCGCTGGCGCCTCCCCTTTTCGGCCCCCATTTCTCCAGGAACGCCAGGATCAGGTCCGGGACGTACTTGTCGTCCTTCATGAAGTCGTCCGGAGTCTGCGAGAGCAACAGCGAGCCGTCCGATTCGAGGAGGAAGAGATGGGGGTAGGACGGGATCTCTGGATAGCGAGAAAGGAAGGCCTCGTTCTTTACCTTGTCGCTGAAGTTGACCTTGACGACCACAAACCCGTCGCGCAGGCGTTGCGTCAGGCGCTCATCCTCGTGGATGACCTTGTTGAGAATGCGGCAGTAGATGCACCACTCGCCGCCAACCTCGAGAAGGATGCGTTTGTTCTCCCGCTGCGCCTGGGCGACCGCGGCCTTCAGGTCGGCGGCGGGGTCACGGGACTCGTCGTATCCGGCCGGGGGGAGCTTCGCTGAGCCTCCCGCGGCCCCCGCTGTCGTCGCCAGGGTCAAGAGCATGGCCGAGAGCAGCCGGAGAATCCTCGTCCGTTTCATTGCAATCCTCCTTGAGAGATAGCTTGTCGCTCAGCAAGTATCCCTCAGAGGGGGAGGTTCCGAAAGCTTGGACGGCAAGGATTCCGTTAAGATCGCCCGCGACTTCATCCGCCGGGCGCGGGTGGTGGAGGGTCTATGAGGTTGCGCAACCTGATCCGGGGCCTTCTCGTTCTCGTCCTCGCTGCTGGCGGTCTGGCTGCGCCCGCGGCGGGCGCCTCCTTTCCCGAGCCGGTCGAATGGGACTTCGTCCTGCGCGATTTCCGCTTCGGAACGGGCGAAACCCTCCCCGAGCTGAAGCTCCACTACCGCACACTGGGACGGCCGGTCCGCGACGACCGGGGAAGGACGACCAATGCCGTGCTGGTGCTCCATGGCACGGGCGGCTCGGGGAGCAACTTCCTGACGGAGACCTTCGCCGGGCAGTTGTTCGGTCCCGGCCGGCTCCTCGACGCCGCGCGCTACTTCATCGTGCTGCCGGACGGCATCGGACATGGCGGATCGAGCAAGCCGAGCGACGACCTGCGGCTGCGCTTCCCCCGCTACACCTACGACGACATGGTGGCGGCCCAGTACCGGCTGCTGACCGAGGGCCTGCAGGTGAACCACCTGCTCCTGGTGATGGGCACCTCGATGGGAGGGATGCACACCTGGGTGTGGGGGGAGACCTATCCCGGCTTCATGGACGGTCTGGTGCCCCTGGCCAGCGTGCCGACCCAGATCGCCGGCCGCAACCGCGTGCTGCGCCGGATGGTGCTCGACTCGATCCGCGGCGATCCGGAGTGGAAGAACGGCGGCTACCAGGCCCAGCCTCGCCAAGGCCTGACCGCCGCCCTCCACATCCTCATGCTGATGACCAGCAGCCCTCTCCAGTGGCAGAAGACGGCGCCGACCCGCGATCAGGCCGACGCCTTCCTGGCCGAGCAGATCGAGCGCCGGCTGGCCGCCACCGACGCCAACGACATGCTCTACGCCTTCGACTCCTCCCGGGAATACGATCCGTCGCCGGGGCTGGAGAAGATCGCGGCGCCGGTGCTGGCGATCAACTCGGCGGACGACGTGGTGAACCCACCCGAGTTGGGGCTGATGGAGCAGCTGATGCCCCGGGTCAGGAACGGACGCTACGTGCTGATCCCCACC
>DATEIO010000955.1:0-3187 GCA_035278895.1 Thermoanaerobaculia bacterium
CTTCGCGCTGGACGTGCCGACCGTCGACGAGGCGAAACAGCTCGTCGAAACCCTCCGCGAGGCCGTCCAGTTCTACAAGGTGGGCCTGGAGCTCTTCTCCTCGGGCGGCTCCTTCGACTTCATCGACTGGCTGATCGAGCGAGAGAAGAAGGTCTTTCTGGACTTGAAGCTCTTCGACGTCCCCGAGACCGTCCGCTCCGCCGTCCGCCAGCTCAGCCAGCGCCCCATCACCTTCACCACGGTCCACGGCAACGACAGCATCCTGGAAGCCGCCTGTCGGGAGAAGGGGGACCTGAAGATCCTCGCCGTCACCGTGCTCACGAGCCTCGATCAGGGGGATTTGAAGGACTTGGGCTTCGAGGTGGACGTCCACAAGCTCGTCCTCTCCCGCGCCCGCCGCGCTTTGGCGCTCGGGTGCGACGGCGTCGTCTCCTCGGGCCTCGAAGCGAAGGCTCTGAAGGAGAGCTTCGGGGAGAAGCTCGTGATCGTGACCCCCGGCATCCGCCCCGTCGAGAACCGCCCCGCGGACGACCAGAAGCGGGTGGTCACCGTCGAGGACGCGATCCGGAACGGCGCGGACTACATCGTGGTCGGCCGGCCCATCCGGAACGCTCCGGATCCCTACCAGGCCGCCCTTGACATCCAGGGGACGCTCCAGGGGCTGTTCCTGTCCGCCTGAGTGGCACGGGGCTTGGATTCGAAGATCTGCGGAGGCGAATGACGATGATGACCAAGATCGACGTGCAGCACCAGGAGGGGAGGAAGTACTACGCCGTGGTGGAGGGCCGCGAGTCGGTCTGCGAATACATCCCGGTGGGCGACAAGACCCTGAACTTCACGCACACCTACGTTCCGCCGGAGCTGCGGGGCAAGGGGATCGCGGAAGAGCTCGTCAAGGTGGCTCTGGAGGACGCCCTGGAGCACGGCTACAAGGTGATCCCCTCCTGCTGGTACGTGCGCGTGTTCATCGACCGGCACCCGCGGTACCAGCCGGTGCTCGCCGGCTGACGGTTACCAGCGGAGCAGGACGAGCTCGGAGCAGAAGCCGGGGCCCATGGCGAGGAGCATGCCCCAGCTCCCCGGGGGCGGGCGGTGGTTCGCCAGGGTATCGGCCAGGACTAGAAGAACGGAGGTCGACGAGAGGTTCCCCACCTCGCGGAGGCTCCGCCAGGTGACGTCCAAGGCGCCTTCGGGAAGCTCCAGCGACTCGTGCATCGCCTCCAGCACCTTGGGCCCGCCGGGGTGGCAGACCCACGAGGAGATGTCGGCGCGCGTGAGGCCATGCTCGGCCAGGAACGCGTCCACGTCCGGCCGCAGCTTCTCCCGCGCCACAACCGGCACGTCCGACGACAGCACGATCTTGAACCCCGTCTCCGAGATGTCCCACCCCATGACCTGCTCGGAATCCGGATAGAAGACCGAGCGGCTGGCCACGATCCGGGGACCGTCCGCGGGGCGGTTGTCGCCGGTGACCACCACGGCCGCGGCGCCGTCGCCGAACAGGCCCGAGGCGATCAGGTTGGGGATCGAGAGGTCCTCCGGCTGGAGGGTGAGCGAGCAGAGCTCGACGGAGAGGAGGACCGCCACGTGGTCCGGGTAGCCCCGCACGTAGTCGGCCGCCCGCGCGATCCCCGCGGCCCCCGCCACGCACCCGAGGCCGAAGATCGGCACCCGCTTGACCCGCGGTGGCAGCCCCAGCCGGTTCATCAGCCGGGCGTCGATCGACGGCGTCGCGACCCCCGTCACCGTCACGAAGATCAGGGAGTCGACATCGCCGGTCGTCAGCCCCGCCTTCTCCAGGCCGTCGCGCACCGCCGCCTCCCCCACCTCCTGCGCAACGCGGATCCAGGCGTCGTTCGCCTTCCCCCACGAGGTCAGGCCGTCGTACTCCTCGATGGGCAGCGCCAGATGCCGCCCGCCCACGAGCACGTTCTTGTGGAGCCTTTCGAGCCGGTCCAGGTTGAAATGGCGATCCGCCCACCGCGCACGGAGCGCCGCGAGCAGCGTGTCCTGGTCGTAGTAGTGGGGCGGGAGCGCGCTCCCGACGGCGGCGATCTTCATGGAGTTCAGTCGACCGGTAGCGGAGCCTAGCACACGCCGGGTTCGCTCCTTCTGAAACGCCGTCGGGCGGGCAGCCATTCCCCTAGGGCTGCAGCCCCGTGGCGGCCGCGATCCCGGCCAGGACCAGCCCGCACAGGGTGTAGAGAATCCACCACGAGAAGGCGAGCGACCACCAGGGGCCGGGCGGGAGACCGCCCAGTCCCGCCACGGCAACCACGAGGAGCGGCCCGCGGAAGATCCAGGCGATCCAGGCGGTCAGGAGCCCCGCCGTAAACCGCCCGCCGCCCCGCGCGTGGACGAGCAGGAACAGGGCCGCGAGCCCCACCGCCTCCAGAATCCACGTGCCGAGCGTCACCCAGGCCGGGAGCGCCGGAGCTCCCGCGGGTGCCAGCGCGGCCGGGTCCGGATCGAGGCCCGTGAGCTCCTGGACGAAGCGGAAGAGCCCCATGGTGAGGACGAGGAGGGGCAGGGCAAAGAAGAGGAAGCGTCTCAAAGCCCGCCGATCATAGCGCAGGGCCGGAAACGGCCCGGGTGTACACTGATTCGTCCAGATGAGCGTTCTCGAACCGCAACCCCTTCCTGTCGCCGCCCCGAAAGTCCAGCTCCGGAGCCTCGACACGCTCTGGTTCCAGGTGGGGGGGACCGTCTGCAACCTGGCCTGCACCCACTGCTTCGTCTCTTGCTCGCCCACCAACCACACGCACGAGATGATGACCCTCTCCGAGGTCCGGCGCTCTCTCGCCGAAGCCGCTGAGCTGGGGGTGCGGGAGTACTACTTCACCGGTGGCGAGCCGTTCCTGAACCCCGAGATGGAGGCGATCCTTGAAGAGACCCTGAAGCTCGGGCCCGCGAGCGTCCTCACCAACGGCCTTCTCCTGGACCCCGCCCGCTGCGCCCGCCTGAAAGCCCTGCAAGAGGACTCGGATTACTCGCTCGACCTCCGGATCTCCTTGGACGGCTACGACGCCACGACCAACGATCCGATCCGCGGCGAGGGGACGTTCGTGCGCATCCTCCAAGGGGTCAAAAACCTGGTCGAGGCGGGATTGAACCCGGTGCTCACCGTCACCGAAGCGTGCCAGGAAGCAGCCACGGACGCGGGTAAGGAGCGCTTCTTCGCCCTGCT
>DATEIO010000956.1:0-8464 GCA_035278895.1 Thermoanaerobaculia bacterium
TCTCCGCCATGAAGCCCCCCAACGGATGTTGGAGCTCGCGCAGGAGGCCGTCCGGATTGCCCAGGAGCTCGACGCTGTGAAACACGGTCCGAAGAAAGTGGCGGATCACCAGTGCCGCGCCTGGGCCAACCTCGGCAACGCTTATCGCGTGGCCCAGCAGCTCGCTCGGGCGAAAGCCTGTTTCAAGCGCGCGGTGGAGTTGCTCGACCTCGGCTCGGGCGATCCGCAGATCGAGATCCGGCTCCTCGATTTGCAGGCCTCACTGGCTGCGGACCGCCGCGATTTCAATGAGGCATGCCGGGCGCTCAGCTTCGTCTTCAAGTTCCATCAAAGCCGGCGTGACTACCATCTGGCGGGCCGCGCCTTAATTAGCCAGGGCATTTTCACTTACGACTCTGGCCAATACGACGAAGCGCTCCGGCTCCTGCAGAAAGGCCTGAGCATGGTGGATGAAGAGCGGGAGCCGAGCCTCGTCCTGGCGGCGGTCCACACCGAGCTTTGCCTTCTCATAGATTGCGGCCTCTTTAAGGAGGCGAATCATCTCTACTTTCGGAAATCGAGGCTGCTGGCCGGCGCCCAGGACCGGGTCAACCGGCTCAAGATCGAATGGCTCAAAGGGCGGATCTACGCCGGCCTGAGCCACTTTGCCAGCGCCGAAAGGGTCTTCCGAGAAGTGATCGATGGATTCCTCGCCGACGACGTCCGGCGCCTGTACGACTCGGCCGTCGCATCCCTCGATCTCGCGGCCGTGCTCCTCTCGCAGAGACAGACGCCCGAAGCGAGAACGCTCCTTCGCGAAGCGGCGAAAACCCTGGTGGACATCGGCCTGATGCGGGAAGCTGAGCGGGCGGTGCTCCTTCTGCGCCGGGCGGCCGAGATGGAGATGGCAGACACCGTCCTGTTGCGCTTCGTCCAGGAGATCACGGCCTTCCTGCGCCGCGCCGAGCGGGATCCCAACGCCCGCTTCGAACCGCCTGTCTAACGCCCCTGGCGTTGCGTCCCGCCCTCTTCGAAGACGAGCCGCCGCAACGCGCGGACCACCATCTCCTCCATCTCCTCTTCTTTCGACCTCGAGGGAGTCGACAGGCCGAGGACCCGGCGCAGGGTGCGCAGCATCATCTCTTCCGTCTCGCTCTCGGCGGGCTCGCGGGAGGAGGGCGCCTTGAGCTCGGCAGGCTCCAGGCCCAGGGCCTCGCGCACGCGCCGGGCCGCCGGAGAGAGCCTCTTGTCCGGCTCCGGAGGAAACGACAGGGACAAAAGCTCCGCAGGCTCCAGGCCGAGGATCTTCGCGATCTCCTCGATGTGCCGGAGCTTGAGCTCGATCTTGCCGGCGAAGATCCGGCTCAGATAGCCCGTGCTCATTCCCAGTTGGCGTTCGACCGAGCCTGTGGTGAGACCGAGAGCCCGAAAGGCCCGTCTCAGAGTCTGGATGACCTGTGCGGAGAGTATATCCATGATCAGGACGGAAGATTACAAGAGCCGGAGACTCCCGTCAAGCCACCTGACGTTTTCATCGATGCTTGACAAAAAGTAACGGAGTGATCTAGAAATGTCCTGCCGGTCGCGTGGACCGGGAAGAAAAGACCCGACTCAGGGACGAGGAGAGACAATGAGCCGTGAGCTCGCTGGTATTTTGTCTATTCGTGCCAATCAGCTTTTCCTGGAAGTTCAAGCCGATGGAGTGGAGGCGCTGTCCGCGACGGGTCTCGCGGCGGGAGCGCGGCTTCTCGTCCGTCTCTCGCCGGGGCGTCTCTGGGCCGGAGCATTCCCGGAGCCGGACGATGCCCGGGGGAGGTGCCGGCTGCTGGCGGCGGATCTCGGAGATCTCGCGGCGCGGGTGCGGGAGCTCCACGCAAGGTTGCCCCTGCCCCCCGAGGAGGTGCTCGCGGAGGAGGGGCCAGAGACGGTGGAGAGCAGCATCCAGGGCACCCTGGAGTGGGTGCTGATGGACAGCCTGGAGCCGGCCATCCGCTCGCTTCTGGAGGCGGCCAGCCTCTCGCAGGAGGAATTGGACCGGGAGTGGGAGGAGCTGGAGACCGAACGGCAGCGGTTGCGCGGCTTGCGGGGGCCGCTGAGCATCCACAAGCTCGCGGGCGACGATCTGGAAAAGATGAGGGAGCTCGCGGTCTCTCTTTTCGAGGGGCGGCTTGCGAGCGGGGACGAGTGGAAGAGCGGCCGGCACGTGCTCGGCTTCATGGCCAACGGCGGGCCGCGGGGTCTCGCGGGTTTTCTTTTCGCGCTCTACACTCCGGGAGACCTGGGCCTGCTCACCCTGGTGGTCGATTCGGAAGCCCGCGGAGCCGACCTCGGCCGCACGCTGCTCGACCATGCCGTGGACGAGCTGCGCGAGCGCGGCCTGGAGCTCACCGAGCTGGTGGGAGTCTGCATGATCGATCCCGAAGGGAAGGCGTCGTAGGAGGCGCGCCAGAAAAGGACCCAAAGGACACCAAGGACTATAAGGACACCAAAGACAAGGAAATCTCGTCCTTGGTGTCGTTGGTGTCCTTGGTGTCCTTTGCCGGGCCTCGCGAAGATCAGGGGAACCGCAGGTCGAGGGAAGCACCCGCCGCCAGATAGCCGCTTTGGCACCTCGCCCGGCTCTTCCACCCCTCGAGCTCATGAGGGGCTACGAGGGGTTCCGGAGGGCCGGCGCAGACCGTGTAGCTGCCGGGGGCGAGTTGCGGAATGCGGATCTGGCCTCCTGACCAGAAGTGGCCGCCGTTGCCGTCCGCCCATTCCCTGAGCACCGACAGCGGAAGCACGAGGTCTTCCTGCCAGATGACAAAAGAATTGTTTTCGAGAGTCTCGCCGTTGCCGACGGTGACCGTCAACTCGCCACCCAGAGGCTCCACCTGAAAGAGCAACTCGGCATCGCCTGCCACGTTGACCTCGTGGATCTTGAGCGCTCCTCCCGGCGGGCCGACGATCACGCACAGAACCTTCGTTCCCACAGGCATTTTCAGCTCGAAGTCTCCATCGAGCCGCGAGCGCACCGTCTGAATCACACCGTCTCCTCCAACCATGGGCCACGCACTGATGGTGGCACCGATGGCAGGCCCCGTGGCGGAAAGGATTTTCCCTCGGATGGAAAAGGGTGAGTTCGAATTCCGTTACTTGAGGCGCGATCTCCCTTTGGCTTGACCTCCACTCGCACCCTTGTCTTGAAGCGGGGCTCGTCCCCACTACAGGTTTGAGGCGGTCGAAGACCAGCCCCATGGTCCCGTCGTGCTCACACTGCAACGCAACCGTGCTCATCGCTGACTTCGCTTTCCCCTTTCCCGATAGATTTCGACGCGGAGAGATCATTCAGCCCCTGGGGAAGTCTTAGGATGCGAGTGATCCGCCCCGCGAGGCGAAAGCCCCGCCTCACGAGGCGAGAGCACCGCCCTGGGAGGCAAGAGCACCGCCCCATGAGGCGAGAGCACCGCCCTGAGAGGCGAGTCATCCGCCCTGTGGGGCGAGAGCGTCGCCTCGTGAGGCGAGAGTGCCGCCTCTTGGGGCGAGAGTGCCACCTTGCGCGGCGGGTCATCCGCCTTGTGGGGCGAGAGCCCCGCCCCGTGAGGCGAGAGCACCGCCTCGCGGGGCGAATGAGCCGCCCCGGAGTTATGAAGTCGTCGCGAGAGTCTCGGCTTCCGCGTCCAGCCCGGCTGCTTCCGCGGAGGAGGAGGCGAGGAGCGAAAAGCTTTCTCTGCGTGGCACCAGGGGGAAGCGCCGGTTCAGGCGGACGCAGAGGTGGAACAGGGCGAGGCGCCAGCGCACGGGGAAGGGCGGGCGGGGGAAGACGTTGCCGGCGAGCACGGCGAGCACCGCCCGGTGGATGGCGAACGGTCCCTCTCCCTCCAGGAGCATCTCGCGGAAGGAGTGCTCGTAGTAGCCCCGGACGAGGCGGAAGAAGGGCGCCGAGCTCTCTTCCACGAAGCGGATGTAGCCGTCGCGGACCCGTTGGACGGGCGTGCGGCCTTGCAGGATCGCGACGATCCCCCGGCCGGCTTCGGCGCCGCTCATCATCCCCAGACAGACCCCGGTCGAGAAGATCGGGTCTATGAAGGTGGCGGCGTCGCCCACGAGGAAGTAGCCCGGCCCGGCGTAGGGGGCGCACCGATAGGTGAAGTCGGCGGCCACGTGAGTGGTCTCCGGGTAGACGGCGTCGGTCAGGCGCTCGCGCATGTGGGGGCAGCGGTCGATCGCCCAGGCGAGCAGCCGCTCGGGGGGGACGCCCACGCGGCGCGCGAGGCCGGCATCCGTGACGAAGCCGATGCTCGTCCGATGCTCGTCGAGCGGGATCAGCCAGAACCATCCCTCGTCGCACATGGCGATGACGGGGAAGCCCCCCTCGATCCCCGGCCGCCGCCGGACGTTTTCGAAGTGCCCGAAGTACGCCGCTTTGCGCAGGTAGGGCAGCACGCGCCGGGTGCCCAGATGCTTGCCGACCACCGTGGACTGCCCCGAGGCGTCCACGAGCCAGCGGGCGGAAACCTCCTCGCCGTTGTCCACCGTCACCCGCACGGCGTCGTCCGTGAGCTCGGCGAAGCTCCGCACCGCGCATCCCTCGACCACCTCGGCTCCGGCAGCCCGGGCGGCGTCCAGGAGCATGCGGTCGAACGGCGCCCGCTCGACGTTATAGGTCACGGTGGGGCCCGGGAGGAGCCCCTGGTCGAACGTGAAGCTGGCCTTGTGACGGCCGTCGCCCGTGATGAACTCCGCTCCTCGCTTTTCAACCCGGGGGACCGTGGCCAGGGCCTCTTCGAGCCCGAGCTCGCGTAGCAGCGACATGTTCCGGGGGAGGAGCGATTCGCCGATGTGGAAGCGGGGGAACTCCGTCCGCTCGAGGACGAGGACCGACAGGCCGGCCCGAGCCATGACCAGGGCCGCGGTGGCCCCGGCGGGCCCGCCGCCGATCACGAGGGTGTCGTAATGCTTCGAAGACAACGTCATAGGAAGCCTGCGTGAATGCTCGTTCGTTCCTGGAAGAAATCCCGGGAAAGCTTATCGAGGGAAGGGGAAGGGGTCAACAGGAGCCTGCGCCAGAAAAGCCGATGCCGGCGGTGAGATAACCGCCACCCTCGCGACAGTTTCCAGGACGACAGCGTCTCCCGGAAGCTTGCAAAACCTTTCGATCCGGCAAGCTCTGCAGGCGTCCAGCCCCTCCCCGGCGGGCTTCCCCCCAGCCGCCGGGGAGCTTTTTCGACGTATACTTAGACAATGCTTCCCAGCAGGTCTGGCTGGCCGGCTCTTCTGGTGATCGCGGCCCTCATCCTGGCGGCGTCCGCGGCCTTCGGCGCCGAGGAAGAGGGCGATCTCCTGTTGCCCGGCCCGGCCCGCGAGCGTCCGATCCGGGGCGGGGAGACCCACTTCTACCGGCTTCAGGGCACGGGCTCTCCTCTCCTCGTCATCGCCGAGCAGCACGCCCTCGATCTGGTGGTGCGGGCCACGGGGCCGGGAGTCGATTTTTCCGTGGATCTCGGAGAGCACCGCTGGGGCTCCGAGGTTCTGCTGCTGGAAAGCCCTGGAGACTACCGGATCGAGGTCCGCCCCAAGGACAATCTGGCCGGGCCGGGGCGTTACACGATCGGGGTAGAGGCGGCGCCGTCGGCGGAGGAGGATGCGGAGCGCCACGCGGCCCTGTCGCGCATGAGCCTCGCCGGCCAGGAGGCTTTTGCCCGCACGCCTGAGGCGTTTCGCCGGGCCGTGTCGCTGTACCGCGAAGCCGAGGCCGTCTGGCACTCGCTCGGAGAGCGCCGCTGGGAGGCGGAGGCCCTGTCCGCGACCGCCATCGTGGAGAAGGACCTGCGCGAGTGGCCGGCGGCGCTCAACGACCTCCAGCGGGTGCTTCCGCTCTGGCGGGAGCTCGGCGATCCGCGCCGCGAGGCCGCGACCCTGAACGAGATCGGGCTCACCCGCGCGTCGACGGGGGAGACCCAGGCGGCCCGCAAGCCTTTGGAGGACGCCCTCCCGCTCTGGCAGAGCCTCGGAGAGCGCCTCGACGAAGCCGTGACCCGCAACAATCTGTGTTATCTCGACCTCCGGAGCGGAGCCCTGCCCGCGGCGCTCTCCTGCTATCAAGAGACGCGCGCCCTCTTCCACGATTTGGGCGAGGGGAAGCACGAGGCGCTGACCCTCAACAACCTGGGCGGCGTCTACGACGG
The DNA here is from genome assembly GCA_035278895.1 of Thermoanaerobaculia bacterium. GTDB lineage: Bacteria > Acidobacteriota > Thermoanaerobaculia > Multivoradales > UBA5704 > DATARR01. The sequence goes on from DATEIO010000956.1 coordinate 6,147, forward strand.
CCTGGGCGAGCCCGAGGCCGCGCTGGAGCACTACGAACAGGCGATCGCTCTGCGCCGGCAACTCGGTGACCTCCGCAGCGTGGCCGAGAGCTTGAACAACCTCGGGACGGTCTACCGCGTCCTGGGCGAGTGGCAGGAGGCGTTGCGTTTCTACGCCGAGGCCGGAGAGGTCCTGGCACCGGTCGGCGACCGCTCCCTGGAAGCCGCTCGGCTCACCAACGTCGGGTTCCTCTACAACAACCTGGGAGAGCCGCAGCGCGCGCTCCCCTTCCTGGAAGAGGCCCGGAAGCTGCGCCAGGAAACCGGCGACCGGGGGGGAGAGATCCTCCCTCTCAACCATCTCGGTGAATCCTGGCGCAAGCTCGGGGATCTGAGCCAGGCGCTCCGTCATCACCAGCAGGCCCTGGACCTGGCCAAGGCCTTGGGCGACCGCCGCCAGGAGGCGATCACCCGGCTGCGCTTGGCCGAGGTCCGGCTCGATCAGCGCGATCCCCCTGCCGCTCTCCAGGAGCTCGATCCGGCCATCGCCTCTTTCCAGGAAATGGGCCTTCGTCAACGCGAAGCCCAGGCCCTTCAGCTCCGCGGGCGCGCGCTCGCCCTGGCGGGTCGGGCGAGCGAGGCCCGTCCCATCTTCGAGGACGTCCTGGCGCGGCGGCGGGGCCTGCGCGACCGCGTCGGCGAAGCCGAAGCGCTCCAGGCGCTGGCCACGGTCGAGCGGTCCCTGGGTCTCCCCAAGGAGGCCCGCGCCCACGCGGACGAGGCCGTGGCCCGGGTCGAAGAGCTGCGCACCGGCTTCGTCAGCCCCAACCTGCGCGCGGCCTTTGTGGCGACGCAGCGCCGCTCCTACTCGCTGGTCCTCGATCTGCTCATGGACCAGCACGCGGCGGACCCCAAGGCGGGCCACGACCAGGCGGCCTTCGAAGTCAGCGAGCGGGCCCGTGCGCGCAGCCTGCTCGACGTCCTGCAATCCGGCAGCGCCGTCCAGGCCGGCAGCGCGGTCCCCGCGGGCCTTTTCGAACGGCGGCAGTCTCTGCGCCGCCGGCTGACGGCCAAGGCCGATCAGCAGGTGAAACAGGGCGCGACCCAGGCCGAAACCCTGGGGCGGGAGATCGAGACGCTGCGGGCCGAGCTCGACGGCCTGGAGGCCGAAATCCACCGGAGCGAGCCGCGCCATGCCGCCGCACCGCCCACCTACGGCGTCGAGAGCACCGCCGGGCTGCTCGATGCCGACACCCTTCTCCTCGAGTATTCGCTCGGCGAGGAGCGCAGCTATCTCTGGGTGATCGGAGCCGGCTTCTTCCGGAGCTTCACGCTTCCGCCCGAGCGGGAGATCGAAGCGCTGGCCAACCAGCTCTACGGGGATCTGAGCACGCGCGAAGCCGGGGGCGGCCGCCGCCGGGAAGTGGCGGAGAGCCTCTCCCGCATCCTGCTCGCGCCGGCGTGGCCCGGCATGGCCAACAAGCGCCGCCTGGCCGTGGTGCCCGACGCCGCGCTCGAGCGAATCCCCTTCAGCGCGCTGCCCGCTCCGGATTCCGGCGGCCCTCTCCTCGGCCTGTTCGAGATCGCCTACGTGCCCTCGGCCACCACCCTGGCTCTCCAACGGCAGCGGCTGGAGCAGCGCCCCCCGGCCGCGAAATGGGCGGCGGTCCTGGCCGACCCGGTGTTCGCTGCGAACGATCCGCGCCTCAAGAGCCGGCCCGCCTCCGCTCCGCAGATCGCGAAACCGGACCTGCTCCGTGGAGGAGCGGCGGGAAGCCTGCTCCCGGTCTTCGAGCGCCTGCCGTTCTCCCGGAAGGAGGCCGAGGCGATCGCGGGCTTCGCTCCTTCCGGCCAGGTATGGACCGCGCTCGGCCTGGAAGCCAGCCGGGGGGCGGTGCTCTCCGGCCATCTCCGCGGCTACCGCGCCGTCCACTTCGCCACCCACGGGCTGGCCGATCCGCAGACCCCCGAGCTTTCCGGTCTGGTGCTCTCGCAGGTCGACGCCGCCGGCCAGCCGCAGGAAGGCTTCTTGAGCCTCGCGGACCTCTACGATCTCGACCTGGACGCCGACCTGGTGGTCCTCTCCGGCTGTCGCACCGCTCTCGGCAAGGAGGTCCGCGGCGAAGGCATTCTGGGCCTCACGCGCGGCTTCTTCTATGCCGGAGTGCCGCGAGTGGTGGCGAGCCTCTGGCGCGTCGACGACAGTGCCACGGAAAAGCTGATGACCCACTTCTACCGCGCGCTCTGGCAGGACCACCTGCCGGCGGCAGCGGCCCTGCGCGCGGCCCAGCAGTCGCTGCGCCGCGATCCCCAATTCCGCGATCCCCGCTCCTGGGCCG
>DATEIO010000957.1:0-5241 GCA_035278895.1 Thermoanaerobaculia bacterium
GGGCAGGCATGGGCAGGATATGCGGGCGGGCTGTACACCTCTCTCGACGTCGCTCGTAGTACCGGGCGAAGGAGACTCATGCCCATGACGCTCACCGCCCGAACGATCTGCATCCTGATGCTGGTCCTTGCCCTCGCCGGCAAGCTCATCGCTCAGGAGGCGCCGACGACCGCCCCGACCGATACGGCAGAATCGACGACGGCCGCGACGAGCGCCGACGAGACGGCCACCACGGCCGCGGCTGCCCCTGAAACGGAGACCGAGACAGCCACCGAAGATCCCGAGAACCCGTCGACCCGCAGACACTTCGACGTCCGGGATCAATTCACCCGCCTTCTCGAGCAGCATCCGTACGAGCTGTGGATGATTCTCAAGCTCGACCCGGCGCTGCTGAACAACGACGCGTTCATGTCCGGCTATCCGGAAGTTCAGGAATTCGTGGCCCGGCATCCGGAGATCCCCAAGAACCCGCGCTTCTACCTGGCCCAGTTCAACAGCCCCGCGGAGTACCGAAGCACGCTCGACAGCCTCTTCGAGGTGCTGGCGGTCTTCAGCGGCGTCGGCCTGACCGTCGTCGCGCTCGGGTGGCTGATCCGGACGCTGATCGAACAGAAACGCTGGAAGCAGCTCTCGCGCACGCAGAGCGACGTGCACAACAAGATTCTCGATCGCTTCAACACGACCGAGCAACTCCTCGAGTACATCCGCACGCCGGCGGGCGGTAAGTTCCTCGAGTCCGCGCCGATTCCGCTGCACGCCGAGCATCCGGCGCAAGGGAAGACGTCGACGCTGGCAACGCGCATCCTGTGGTCAGTGCAGATCGGTGTCGTGACCGCCATCGTCGGCCTCGGGATGCTGCTGCTCAGCGCCGTCTTCGAAAGGGAGTCGTCGCAGGGGCTGTTCGCCCTTGGAGCGATCGCGCTGTGTGTGGGCGCCGGGTTCATCGCCTCCGCCGCCGTTTCGCTCAAGCTGTCGCGCCGCCTCGGCCTTTGGGAGGACGGCGGCGCGCCACCTGAGGCTCTCGACGGGACAGGAACCGTGCGATGATCGACGGGATGAGCTATTCGCTCGTGATCCTCGACAAGATGATGGCCGAGCGCCACGCGGAAGAGGCCTTGGCCGTCATGGGCGACGACGAGTTCCGTGCGTTCTACGAGCGCACGGCGCGTCCGTTGTGGGCATATCTGTCGCGGCTCAGCGGCGACCCGCACAAGGCTGACGATTTCCTGCAGGAGGCCTACTACCGCTTCTATCGCGCGTCGAAGCGCTACGAGAGCGAGGCCCATCGCCGCAACTCGCTGTTCCAGATCGCCACGAACCTCGTGCGCGACGCGGCCCGCCGCGGCAAGCGTTACGAAGAGGTGCCGCTGGCCGACGAGGGGGCGCCGTCGGCCGGCGCGATGCCGGAGAGCGCGAGACCGAGCCCGGAGACCGAGGTCGCGATGCGCACCGACGTCGCCCGGGCGATCCAACAGCTCGACCCGACGCAGCGCGAGATCCTCTGGCTCGCGTACGCGCAAGGATCGTCGCACGAGGAGATCGCGGAGGTCCTTGGGCTCCGCGCGATCAGCGTGCGCACACTGCTGCTGCGCGCGCGGCGAAAGCTGGCGGGGATTCTGGCCGGAGGTGCCCGGTGAGCCACGCGAATGCCTGTCCGCGCGAGGACGAGCTGCTCGATGCCCTCGGCGCCGGTTTCATCGGAGAAGAGCTGGAGTCGCACATAGCAACGTGCGCGGCCTGCCGTGAGCTGCGTCTCGTCGCCGGCGCGCTGCTCGACGAGCGCGTGCAAGCGGTGACCGAGGCGGCGCTGCCGAGCTCCGGGACGATGCTGTGGCGGATGCAGATGCGTCGGCGCCAGGAGGCACAGGCGACCGCGCGGCGCTCTCTGCTGATCGGCCAGGCCGTGACGCTCGCCGCCGCCGTCGTGCTGGTCTTCACGCTCCTCGGCGGCACCCTCGCCGGCGAGGCGGTGAACGTGATCGCGTCCATCAAGCTCAGCAAGCCGCTGCTGCTGACCGTGGCGGTATGGCTGCTTGCCGCGCCTATCGCGGGGTGGGTGTTGCTCCGGCAGAAGTAGATCAGGCGCGACGGCCAAGCCGGCGCCGGAAAGAGGCTCTCGACCCGCCCGGGAAACTTACGGCATCCAGCGCCACACGCCTTGACCGCGGAACAGCGCGAGGAGAGCGCCGGGCCTCCGGGGGTCGACCTCGATCGTCGGGGCCTCCAGGTCCGGCGCGCCTTCGAGGAGCTGCCAGTTGGAGCCGCCATCGAGACTGCGGTAGATCCCGTGGGAGGTTGTCGCGGCATACCAGGTCGCGGATCTCTCGTCCCACGCGAACTGACGGATCGCCGCGCCGTTCGGCAGGCCTTGACCCAGGGGACGCCAGTGCTCTCCGCCGTCCTCGCTCACGAACAGTCCGTCCCGGGTCGCCGCGAGGATCCGGTCCTTGACCCTGGGATCGGCGGCGAGCGTTGAAACGCCGGTTGGAGCGGAGGCCACGGCCTGCCAGGAAACGCCGGCGTCTCGGCTGATGAACAGCACGGGGAGAGAAAACAGCTCGGCCAGTCCCGCCATCCATCGCCGTGTGGGGTCGAAAGGGTCGACCGCGTAGGCGTTGGAGTCGAGACAATAGTCAAAGGACGCGATGTGTGCGCAGCCCGTCACTTTGGACAGGCGCCAGGTCGCCCCGCCGTCGTCGCTCGTCCAGAAGCCGGTGTCGCCCAGAGTGTCCTCGTCTTTGAACGTCTGGAGCGCCAGGTATCGAGGCTGTGCCAGGTCGGCAAACAGGGACAACACCTTGGGGGGCGCCGAGGGCACGGAACGCCAGGTCTCGCCGCCATTCCGGCTCCTTCTCAAGCTGTCCCTCTCTGCATCCGTGGCCACGAGGACCGAGCCTCCCGCGTCCGCGAGCGAGGAGAGGGCCAGCGGAAGCTTCACCCATTCCTTTCCGCCGTCGCTGCGATGGGACCCGGTGACGAGCCTCCGGCCCGCTCTTCCGTCGGGGAGACGTTGAGCGACGAAGCTGGACTGCGAGCTGGCGAGGAGCCCCTCGTCCCGCCGCTTCCAGGTACGCCCGCCGTCTTCGCTGACATGGAGGCCTTTTCCCGGGAAGCTGCCGCCGGTGTAGAGGACTTTGCCCCCGGCCGCGACCACCCCTCCCTCCGTGGGCACGCGGAGCCCGCTCGACCAGGTCTCGCCGCCATCCCTCGACTCGAAGATCAGAGGACGAGAGGACGTTTGTGTGTAGGCCGCGGCAGAGACCCACACATGCCGGGCATCTTTGGGATCGATCGCGAGATCCTCGCAACCCCAATGATTGCGGGGCAGCCGCGGGAACGCCAACGGTCGCCAATGCGCGCCGGCATCGTCGCTGCGGACCACACAGGCGCTGGAAATCGGCAGGGCGGAGTCGTCGGTCGGCACGGCGTACATCGTGTCGGGATCCGAGGGCGCGATGCGGCCCAACTCGAACCTCCGGCTCCGGTAACGTCCTCGCACGCTCCAGGTCTGTCCCCCGTCGGTGCTCACTTCGAGGCCTCGGTCGGAGAAGGCCACCAGCTCCCCGCGCTCCGCGTGAAAGGAGACCTCCCCTCCCGCATAAGATCTGGGCACGACAGCTCCCTTGCGGAAGGACACCCCGCCATCGTGCGAAACGGACACGCGATACGAGATATAGGCCTCGACACGGAAGATCGTATCGGGATCGCGCGGATCGGCCAGGAGCTGGGTCGTGCGGTACGGGTCGGACTCATCGGGGGAATCTGTGAACCGCCACGACCAGGTGTCGCCCCCGTCGTCGCTGCGCCAGAGCTCGTTTTGTGTCGTCCAGACCCAGATCACCTTCGGATTCGCGGGATCGATCCCGAGCACGTTCGAACGGCGCAGGAGCCCGGACTGAAGATTGTGCCAGGTCGCGCCCGCGTCTTCGCTCCTCCAGAGATAGGCCTGCAGCGTCCCGGAAAGGTAGACATGGGCATAGAGCAGCTCGGGACGCCCCGAGTCGAGCCGCAGTTGGACCAGCGGCTCGAGGGGGGCGCCCACAGGCACCCAGCCGGCTGAAACGGGCATGGCCATCGCGAGCCAAAGAGCGCCCAGGATGAAAGTCCAGCGCGGATGTGCCATGGATGTCTCTCCTCCAGGTGGAATCAGGAAATCCTATCAAGCGGAGCCCGGAAGCCGGCGTCTCCTCAAGCCTGGAGAGCTCGCCCAATATGCGTTGAGGGCCCCCTCATCCCCTCGGGCGACGCAGGGAGCATAGCAGGACAAATCTCGCGTTTATCCTATGTCGCCGTAAATTTAGTCTAACTCTCTTGACGACTAGATTAATTCGCGTAGAATCTAGCTCAAGAGAAAGGGCCGATCCAAGGAGGGAACCCATGCATCCAACAAAACCGAGCCGAGCCGAGGCGCTCGCCGCCATGACCCCGGAGAAGCTGGAGGAGATGGCGCGGCCGGCGCCCCGCGTCTCGCATCCGGGGCTGCGCGACTTTCTGGAGATCCCCTACGACCAGTTGGAGGAGATGAACCTCGAGGCCAAGGAGGAGCGGCTGGCCCGGCGGCCCGCCGATGCGGTCCGCGAACAGCGAATGCGCTATCTCAACGACGAGAAGCGCATCAAGGCGGTCACCGTGTGCTTCACCGACCTCGAAGGCCGGCTGCACATGCTGGACTATGACAAGAAGTTCCTGCTCAAGGCGGCGGACAATCTGACCTTCGACGGCTCGTCGATCCGCGGCTTCTCGCGGCAGCAGGAGTCGGACCTGCGACTGGCGATCGACTGGCCGGCCTTCTACTGGCTGCCGTCGGACATCTTCGGCCCCGGCAAGGTACTGGCCTTCGGCGAGGTCCGCGAGCGCGACGGCAGCCCGTACAGCGCCGATATGCGGGCCCTGCTCAAGGGGTACGCCGACAAGCTGTACGCCCAGGATGGCATGGTCGCCCACGCCGCCAACGAGATCGAAGGCTTCCTCTTCCGCGGGCGCGACGCGGAGCGCGCCTATCACGAGACCGGCTGCTTCGAGTTCATCTCCACGGGTGGCTACTACCACTCGCTGCCCGGGGACTCCCTGCGGCAGTTCATCGACACCGCCGCCGAGGTACAGCGGGCCATGGGCTTCGCCAACGAGAAGGACCACCCGGAGGTGGCGCCCTCGCAGTTCGAGATGAACTACAGCTACACCGAGGCCTCGGTGGCCGCCGACCAGGTGCAGCTCTACAAGCTGCTCTCCCGGCAGGTCGCG
>DATEIO010000958.1:0-4316 GCA_035278895.1 Thermoanaerobaculia bacterium
CTCGCCGAAGCCGGCGTCGGCTCGCTTCCCGAGGTCTTCGACGCCGAAGCCCCCCACTCCCCCCGCGGCTGCTTTGCCCGCGCCTGGAGCGTGGCCGAAGTGCTCCGGGCCACGGTCGAGGATCTCCAGGCGCCGGCGCGCCCCAAGAAGGAGAAGAAGTAGCCCTGCCCCGCCCTATCCGTCCGCAGGCTTGAGCAACTCCACGGGCGGCCCCTCCGGGAGCCGCCCCGCGGCTTTGGCAAGGGCGCGATCAAAGGTGGCGAACCGGGTCGCGCCCGCCGTCGAGGCGAGGTGCAGGGCATCCGCGAAATCCATCCCCTCCTGGTACCAGGCGAGCGCCTGATAGACAGCCCCCCGGTCTTCGACCTGCACTTTGCGGTAACCGAGCAGCTTTCGGAGGATTTCTCCGATCGCCTCCCTTCGGAGCTCATAGCTGTACCGCAGCACCCATTCGGTCTCCAGAAGAACGGTCTTGCACAGTAGAAGAGGACCGGACTTGAAGACCGCGAGCGCCGCCTTGACCTGCTCGGGTTCGTCCACCATCACGAGCCGGATGATGACGTTCGTGTCGAGCGCGATCACCGTCTCTCCCGGGCTCCCTTTGCGATGGCCGCCTCCATGTCTGCGAGGCTCCGCCGCGGTCCCCGGTACCCTGCGCAGCCGACGAGCTCTTCGAGAGTGGTCTCCGGCAGGCTTTCCACCCGCCGGATCACCACATGATCTCCCCGGTCCTCGATCTCCAACTCGACGCCGGTCTCCCAGCCGTACCGGTCCCGAATCTCCTTGGGGATGATGAGCTGCCCTTTGGTGGATAGCCGGGTTGTCATCATCGTTTTCTCCTTTCCTCGTAAGACAACGGTAAGATTGTACCGGAATCCTCTCGGGCTGTCTACCCCACCTTTCGCGTCTTCTCGCTCTCAAGGGACCTCCCTCCGGGAAATTGTTCTATCCCTTGAAGACGGAAAAGCCCCCTCCGATCGCTCTACTTTCTTCCTTGCTGCAGCGCAGAAGCCCGGCGCGGGTATGATGAAGAAGGGGACCGACGCCATGATTCCGAGCTCCGCCGCTTCTCCGCAGGAGGCCCGCAGCGCCGCGCTCGCCGAGCCTCGCCTGGCCGCATACCTGCCGCTCGTGTATCGGGCCTGGGCCGATGGCGACCTCGAGCCGGCCGAGATCGCGAACATCCGCTCCCGGCTGGCGGATGGCGCCGGGCTCCCGGCGCCGAGCCGCGATCTCCTCAACGCCTGGCTCGATCCGGCGGCAGCACCGTCGGCCGGCGAGTTGGCGGGCCTTCTGGCGAGCCTCCAATGGGCTGGCCAGGAGCTGGCGGATGCCGGGCGGTCCTCGCTCACCGCGCTCGGCGAGGAGCTCGCCGAGCGGCGCGGAGCCCCGATCCACCCTGGCGAGCACGAGGCCCTGGCAGCGGCCGAAGCCGCTCTCGGCGTGAACGGCACCGAGGCCGCCCGGGGGCTCGCCGGCGCGGTCCGCAAGCCTCCGGAGGCAACGCCCGCAACGCCCTTCGACATCGCCGGCCTCGCGGTTTTCCTCGACGGGGCCGAGCGCGGCACCCGCGAGCGGGTCCGCCGGCTCCTCACGGCTCCCGAATTCGCCTATCGCCCCGAGATCGGCCGCGAGGCCTACCGCGCGCAGGTGCTCGCCTGGTGCCGCCGGCTGGCGGAGGAAGGGATCGCCTCGCTGGGGCTCCCCGGAGAGCACGGCGGCAGCGGAGACCCGGCGGCGTTCCTGGCCGCTTTCGAGACCCTCGCGCACCACGACCTCTCCCTGCTCGTCAAGCTCGGCGTCCAGTTCGGGCTCTTCGCCGGCAGCATTCACCAGCTCGGGACCGGGCGCCATCACGCCGCTTGGCTGCCCACCGCGGCCCGCCTCGATCTCGCCGGCTCCTTCGCCATGACCGAGACCGGGCACGGCTCGAACGTCGCCGACCTCGAAACGACCGCCCGCTACGAGCCCGCGGACGGCACCTTCGAGATTCACACTCCCCACGCGGGGGCGCGCAAGGACTACATCGGCGGCGCGGCCCGCGACGCCCGGATGGCCGTCGTCTTTGCCCAGTTGGAGACCGGCGGCGCGCGTCACGGCGTGCACGCCTTCGTGGTCCCGCTCCGCGATCCCGGCGGGAGCGTCCTGCCCGGCGTCCACATCGAAGACTGCGGCGAGAAGCTCGGCTTGAACGGCGTCGACAACGGCCGGATCGCTTTCGACCATGTGCGCGTGCCGCGGGAAGCTCTCCTCGACCGCTTCGCCACCGTGGCGGCGGACGGCTCCTACGCCAGCCCGATCGCCAGCCCCGGCAAGCGCTTCTTCACCATGCTGGGAACTCTGGTCGGGGGCCGGGTGAGCGTGGCCCTGGCCTCCCTGTCAGCCGCGAAATCGGCGCTGTGCATCGCCGTCCGCTATGCCGAGCGCCGGCGCCAGTTCGGCGCGCCGGGGACCGCCGAGACGCTGCTCCTGGACTACCCGGCGCACCAGTGGCGGCTGCTCCCCCGCCTCGCCACGACGTACGCCCTCCACTTCGCCCTGCGCGATCTGGCGGCCCGGTACGTCGAGGCTGTCTCAGGGTGGGGAGACGAAGAAGAACGCCGGAGCGTCGAGGGCCTGGCCGCGGGCTTGAAGGCCGTGGCCACCTGGCACGCGACCGACACGATCCAGGCCTGCCGCGAAGCCTGCGGCGGGCAGGGCTACCTCGCCGCCAACCGCTTCGCGGCGCTCAAGGCGGACAGCGATGTCTTCACCACCTTCGAAGGGGACAACACCGTCCTTCTCCAGCTCGTGGCCAAAGGGCTCCTCTCCGCCTACCGCAAGCAGTTCGGCGATCTGGGATTCGTGGACCTGATGCGCTTCGTCGCGGCCCGGGCCGGTACGGCGGTGCGCGAGCTCAACCCGATCCTCCCGCGGAGGACCGACCCGGAGCACCTGTGCGACCCCGAGTTTCATCTCGAGACGCTGCGCTGGCGTGAGGATCACCTGCTCGCAACCGTCGCCCGCCGCCTGAAGAAACGCCTCGACGCGGGTGAGGAGCCTACGCAGGCGATGCTCGAGTGCCAGCTCCACCTCCTCGCCACCGCCCGCGCCCACGTCGAGCGGACCGTGGTCGAGCGCGCCACCGCGGCCGTCGCCGCCGCGCCGGCCGATCTGGCCGCCACCTTGCGTCCCCTCCTCGCCCTCCACGCCCTCGCCCGCCTCGAAGCCGACGCCGGCTGGCTGCTCGAGCACGGGGTTCTCGAAGCCACCAAAGCCCGCGCGATCCGCAAACAGATCGACAGCCTCTGCCGGGAGCTGCGCCCCGCCGCCCGCGGTCTCGTAGACGCCTTCGCGATCCCCGACGAGCTCCTCGCCGCACCGATCGCGACCTGAGCCCGGCTTTACAGCCTCACCATCGGCAGGGGATTCCAGGGATGGGTCCGCAGGCGCCTGAGCTCCAGTTGGACGAGCCGCTTGTGAAAGCCTGCGCTGGGCCACGCGGCGAAGATCTCGCGCAGGAGGCTTCGCGGCAGCCCGAACGTGCGGACCCGAGTGACGTCCACCCAGTCCGCCCGGCGGAAGGGCTCGACGAGCCAGTGGGGATGGCCCTGCCAGGCGGAGATCTTGTGGTGCTCGCGAATCATTGCCGTGATCTCGGGGGTCCATTCCTCTTTGCCTGTGTGGGCGAGGTGGGCACCGGCCAGTCGGATCGAAGGCTGCAGGTAATCGAAAGTGCCATCGGTCCAGATGCCCAGGTCGTGAAACGCCGCGGCGATCGCCATCTTTTCGAGTTGCTCGGGCTCCCGCGAGGAGAATGCGGCACACAGATTCACCACGCGGTACGTGTGATTTCTGTACGCCGTCAGGTCGCGGCCCAGCTCTGCGATATGGGCTTGCAGCAGCTCGTCTAGAGTGGCGATCTCCGTGAGCAGCATTCCCCCGCCTCAAGCGGCTCTTGGAAGGCGCGCTTCGATCCAGGATTTGATGTCCGCGATCACTACTTCCTTGTCGAGGTCGTTCAAAAGGTCGTGAGCGTGCCCCTCGTAGAGCTTCAGCGTCTTGTCGGCGGAACCGGCGGTGTCGTAGAAGAACTGGCTGCCGCTCGGCCGGGTCACCTTGTCGGCCGTCCCGTGGAGGATGAGCACCGGAAGGGTGATGAGCGGGAATTCCTTCTCGAGCCGGTCGTCGGCGCGCGCCAGCTCGGCCACGGTCTTCGTCGGCTGGACCTCGTGAGCGGTGAGCGGATCGCTGTTCATGAATTCCACCACCTGGGGATCGCGCGAGAAGTCTTCTTTCTTGAGATTCAGCACATGGGCATGGGGTGCCAGGTGGGA
>DATEIO010000959.1:0-4162 GCA_035278895.1 Thermoanaerobaculia bacterium
ATCCGGAAAAGGAGAGATCGGAACCGTGGACCTCGCCACCGGCCGCGTAAACCCGGTCGCCCAACTCCCCGGCTTCACCCGCGGCCTCGCCTTCGCCGGCCCCTACGCCTTCGTGGGACTCTCCCAGGTGCGCGAAAGCAACGTTTTCGGAGGCCTCCCACTGACCGAGCGGGTCAAAGAAAAGCTCTGCGGCGTCTGGGTCGTGGACGTCCGCACCGGAGAGACCGCCGCCTTCCTCCGCTTCGAAGGCTTAGTCCAGGAGATCTTCGACGTCCAGCTCCTCCCCGGCATCTGCTACCCCGAGATCGCCGAGCCGGATTCGGATCTGATCGCGGGAGCGTTCGCGCTGCCGGCCGAGGCGTTGCGGGAGGTGGCGGGGGTGGGGGGATGAGAAGATCCTCACCCGCCACTGACGTGCACCCTCTCATCCACAAGTAGTCGGAGATCGGAGCGCCTCCCAATGTAGCGCCTCAACCGGTCGGGGCCGGACCATGGCCGGAAGAAACTGGGTGCTTGTGGGATACGGTTCGGGGGCGCGTTCGCCCATGGCCGGCGTCTCACTGGCGCGGTTTCGGCCGCCCGTGCTGTAGCGTGGTCGGGGTCCCGTCCATGACATTGGTGAGGCTCGCTGCGGCGGCCATCCCGTTTGAGAGACTGAGCAACATACTGACGAAATCCCACGCGGATGCGCATCCCTCAAGACCTTGTTCCCGGAGGATATGTGATGTCCAAGCCACCGCGAGGAGATGCAAGCGCACCACGGCGCAGGAGACCAAAGAAACCCAGTAAGCCGCGGCGCAAGAAGGCAGCGGCGTTGCCGTCGCTGTCCATCACCTACCCCGACGCGGCTGGCATTGACGTCGGCGCGAGCAGCCATTTCGTCGCCGTGCCTGTGGATCGTGACGCCGAGCCTGTGCGGGAGTTTACCGCTTTCACGGACGATCTAAGGCGTCTTGTGCAGTGGCTGCGTGATTGTCGCATCACAGCCGTTGCCATGGAGTCTACGGGCGTCTACTGGATTCCTCTCTACGAATTGCTGGAAACCGCAGGTTTTGAGGTTCACCTGGTCAACGCTCACCACGTCAAGGGAGTGCCGGGGCGCAAGAGCGACGTTCTCGATTGTCAATGGCTCCAGCAACTCATGAGCTTCGGACTGCTGCGCGGGGCGTTCCGGCCGGCTGACGAGATCTGCGCCTTGCGAGCCATCTGGCGCCATCGCGACATGCTGTTGTCGTATCAATCGCGTCATGTGCAGCACCTGCAAAAGGCCTTGACCCAGATGAACATACAGTTGCACCATGTCATTTCCGACCTCATGGGTGTAACAGGTCAGGCCATCGTGCGGGCGATCGTCGCAGGTGAACGCGACGCGCAGGTACTGGCCGGTCTGCGGGATCGACGTATCCGCGCCGACGAGGCGCAGATCGCGCGCTCCCTCGAAGGCACTTGGCGCGCCGAGCATCTGTTTTCGCTCAAGCAGGCCCTTGCGCTCTACGATGCCTATGCCAGCCAAATTGCCGACTGCGATGCGGAGTTACAGCGCCTGCTCAGCGCTCTCAAGGCTCATGAGGCGCCGGAGGAGTTGGAGGGTGGCCCGCGAGGCGGTCCGTCGAAGAACGCCCCGCGCTTTAATGCGCGCAAGGCGCTCTTCGAGGTCAGTGGCGTGGATCTGACGCGCATCCCAGGGATCGAGGCCAGTTCGGCGCTGAAGATCATCAGCGAGATCGGTACCGACTTGAGTCGCTTCCCCAACGTCAAGCACTTCACCTCCTGGCTAGGTTTGTGTCCGGGTACCAAGATCTCGGGCGGCAAAACCCTCTCGGGAGAGACTAAGCGATGCGCCAACCGTGTCGCGCAGGCGCTTCGCATGAGCGCCCAATCTTTGAGGCAGAGCCGATCGGCCCTGGGTGCCTACCACCGTCGGCTGTGCGCCCGCATGGACCGAGCCAAAGCGATTACCGCCACCGCCCACAAACTCGCGCGGCTGGTGTACTTCCTGCTGACCAGCGGACAGGCCTACGTGGACTCTGGCCTACAACACTACGAGGAGCGCTACCAACAACGAATGGTTCAGAGTCTCACCCAACGCGCACGGGCTCTGGGATTCCATCTCGTACCCTCTTCTCAGGTCCCATGAAAAAATACCCTAAGAGGCGACCCCTGCCTGGAAGTTTCTTGAGAGAGACGCCACGTGGGGCGTCTCCGGATCGGAGAGAACGGCCTGGACGGACGAGAGACTCCGCGGCACGTCATTGTTTTCGGGAGGATTTCACCGCCTCGGAGACGCCCACGTGGCGTCTCTACATTGGGATCTTGCTGAAGGAGGTTTCGCCCGAATTTCCCGGATTCATGACGCCAAAGACGTCACCCTCGAAGGCTCTACTGAAGATACCCGAGCGACCGCAGACTCTCCTCCAACTCCGGATCAAGCGGCGCCGCCCCCGCCTCCGCCACCGGAACCGGCTTGAAGGCCATGAGGTCCCGGAGAAGCGTTCGCGTCGACCGTGTCCGCTCGCGGGAGAGGTCTTGGAGCTGTTGCGGGTCTCGGGAGACGTCGTAGAGCTCGATGCGGGCCAGGCGGAGCCCGCGGACCTGGAACGCGTGGCAGTTCTCGTCCCTGCGCGCCTCGTCCCCACCGGGGACCCCACAGCCGTCCGCCTCCAGAACGAGACGGGCAGGGTCCTCCGTGGCGATCCGGACCGGCGTCCATTCGGGAGTCAGGGCGACCTCGGCGAGGACTTCCTCCCCTTGCCGCACGACCAGCCTCCGGGGCTCCTCGAAAGAGCGCGCCTCGAGCTCCAGCTCGTCTCCAGGAGCATCGAAGGCGACGCGGCGGGAGAGCCAGTCTCCGGGACCGGGCGCGAACAGCAGAAGGCTTTCGAGCTCCCGCTGCTCTCCCCGGTAGACAGCCCGCACTCCGCCCATCGACTCGACCCAGGCGGTGCCCGGAATCGGTGGCAACGGACGACCGAGGAGCCCCGCAAGGCTTTCGCCACTCGGCCGGCCGGAGGGCGAAAGGCGCGCCAGCTCGTAAAGCGTGGGCGCGAGATCGATCAGCTCCACAACGCCGCCGTGCCGCACGGCGGAACGGTGATCCGGATGGACCACCAGGAGAGGGACACGCATCGTCTCGCGGTAGGCCTGCGTGTGGTTGAACAGACCGTGGTCGAGAAACTCCTCGCCATGATCGGAAGTGATCACCACCGTGACCTCGTCTTCGAGGCCCAGCCGCTTCAAATCCGCGAAAAATCTTTCTAAAACCTCGTCGGTCTGCCGGATGCCGGCGTCGTAGAGCGCCCTCAACCAATCGACCGCGGGCGGCGGCGGGCGCTCGCCCGTGCGGTTCAAGCGGGTGAGCGCCGGGCCGGTCCCGGGCACCGCCCCGGGCGGCGGATCGCCGGGCCAGAACGGCTCCCGGTATTGCTCCGGCGCGTCGTAGGGGGTGTGGACGGCGTAGGTATGGAGGAACAGCAGGAAGCGGTCGTCCGTTCCGAGGCTTTCCAGGAACTCGACGCCCCGGCGGAAGGTGTTCTCGAGTGGCCGGTGCCGGTGGCCGCGATCGCGGCTCTCGAAGACGTCGAAGCCGCGGCGAAAGCCAAAACGGCCGCTCACGTAGCCGCCTTCGGTGAACCCGGCGGTGCGAAAGCCGTGGCGCTGGAACACCTCCGGCAGGATCTCCACCTCCGGCGAAAGCACCGAATTCGGCGGAAACACCCCGTGCTCCCGGGGGTGGAGGCCGGTGAGCATCGACATGTGGGAGATGAGCGTGCTGGGAAACGGAGCGTACGCCTCTTCAAAGACCGTGGCCCGCTGCGCCAGCGAATCCAGGAAGGGGCTGGTGGGACGCGGATATCCGTAGAGGCCCAGGTGATCGGCGCGCAGCGTATCGATCGAGATCAGGATGTAGCCGCGGGTCGCCCGGGGGGCCGGAAGTTGACTGACGTCTGGAGGCTGCGGCTCGGTCTCGTTACCGCAGCCGAGGAGGAGGACGGTGAGGATGAGGCCTGCCGCCTTCATCCCTCCCGCCGCTCCAGGGTGACCCGCACCCCGTTCTTCGGGCGCAATGTAATCCGCGGATGAGGCTCCACCCGCTGCCCGGGAACGAGCCGCATCTTCCATCTGCGCCCGAGCGTCGCGAGGAGCAGAATCCCTTCCATCCAGG
>DATEIO010000960.1:0-2586 GCA_035278895.1 Thermoanaerobaculia bacterium
CGAACGGACATGGCCATGGAGGCAATCTAACACGGACCTTCACGGACGCCCAGCCCGGGAGTCCGTGTCAGTCCGTGGGGGTCCGTGAAAGTCCGCTCAGCGCCCTCACCGCCGCCGCCGCGATCGCAGCGTCCTGCACGCCGACCCCGGTCAGGTCGGCCACGGTGATCTCCTCCTCGCTCCTGCGCCCGGGCACCCGGCCCGTGATCACGTCCCCGAGCTCGCCGGCCACGTCCTCCTCGCGGAGGGCTCCGGCTTCCACGGCGTGGTGGATCTCCCCCAGGCGGACGCACTGACTCAGGCGGTCGGCGAAGACGCGGGCGCGCTTGAGAACCTCCACATGGAGCTCCTGCTTGCCGGGGCCGTCCGAGCCCACGGCGGTCACGTGGGCTCCGGGGGTGAGCCATTCGGCGCGGATCAGGGGCTCGCGGCTGGGCGTCGAGGTGACGATCAGGCCGGCGCCGCGAACCGCGGCCTCGATCGTGGGGACGGCCTCCACCCGCGCTCCCAGCTCTTCGGCCATCTCCCGAACATAGGCGGCGGCGTTCTCCGGGCGGCGGCTCCAGGCGGCGACCGGCGGGAGCATGCCGAGCACGTGGGCGAGCGCGCGGAGCTGGAAGCGGCCCTGGATGCCGGCGCCGATCATGGCGATCTTCTCTGGGCTCTTCTTTGCGAGGTATTTCGCGGCCACGCCTCCGGCCGCTCCGGTGCGCAGGTCGGTCAGCCAGCCGTTGTCGAGGAGGATCGCCGCGGGCTGGCCGGTGGCGGCGTCGAAGGCCATCATGAGGCCGCCGGAGACGGGGAGGCCCCTTTCGGCGTTGCTCCAGAAGCCGGAGGCGACCTTGAACACGTAGAACGGCGCGCCGGCCAGGTGCGCGCCTTTGACGTGGACCTCGCCCCGCGCCTCCGGGATCTCCAGGCCGATCACGCCGGGCAGGCGCGCCTCGCCGCGGGCGAGGGCGGCGAAGGCCTCCTCCACCGCCCGGAGGGCGTCGTCCAGGGTCAAGGCGCCCCGGATCTCCTCCTCGGAAAAGATCAGCATGCCCGTCTCTCCCTCGTCTCCATCGCCTGGAGGAATTTTGGCAGAGCCATGTTGCCTCCGGAAACCACGGCGGCGACGGGCCCCTCCGACCGCAGGCGGCTGGCCAGGATCGCGGCCACGGCCACGACGCCGCCGCCTTCGAGGACCAGCCGGTGCTCGTCCAGGGCGAAGGCCATGGCGTCGGCGATGTCCTCTTCGGTGACCGGGACGAAGTCGTCCACCAGGCGCCGGACGAGCTGGAAGGTATGGCGGTTCTCCAGGTCGATCCCACCGGCCAAGGCGGTGGCAAGCGTCTCCTCCTCGGGGAGCGAGAGCGGCCGTCCCGCCTTGAGGCTCTCCACCATCACCGGCGCCTTCTCGGCATAGGCGGCGACCACGCGCACGCCCTTCTCCTTCACGGCCAGGGCGATGCCGGAGATCAGGCCGCCGCCCGAGAGGGGGACGACGACGGTCTTCACCTCGGGAAGGCTTTCCAGGATCTCCAGGCCGACCGTGCCCTGGCCCGCGATGACGGCCGGATCGTCGAACGCGTGGATGAGGGTCGCCCCCCGTTTCTCGCGGAGCTCCTCAGAGCGGAGGGCGGCCTCGTCCACCCCGGCGCAGGTGACGATCTCGGCGCCCTCCCTGCGGATCAATCGGTGTTTGAACGGATCGATCCACTCGGGGACGCACAGCGTCGCGGGGATTCCCTGAAGGCGTGCCACGTAGGCCACGGCGAGCCCGTGGTTTCCGGAGGACCAGGTGATCACCCCACGCGCCCGCTCTTCCGGAGAGAGGCCGAGGATCTTGCTCGCGGCTCCGCGCACCTTGAAGGAGCCGGTGGCCTGGAGGTTTTCGAGCTTCAGGTGGACGGAGGTCCCGGCGGTCTCGCCGAGACGGGGGGACGCGACGAGCGGTGTCGGCCGGGCGATCCCGGCGATCCGGCGGCGGGCGATTTCGATGTCTGAAAAGAGAGCTTCCACACAAAGATCTTACCGCGAAGCGGGACGCCGTGCCCGCGAGACATTACATGGCACTTTCATGATCTTCCCTGAAGCACCTGCCGGCACCGGCGCTGGGCCCTCTCGCGGTCGGGCAGCGGAAGCCCTTCGAACACGAGGAGGGTGCGGTCGCGGCCGCTCTCGAGCGTCGTCAACACCTCGCGGTACTGGTGCTCGGCGCGGTCGCGATGGCCCAGGCGGAGGAGGCAGTCGGCCAGGAGCACGCGGACCTGGAAGAGGGCGGCGTCCAGGTAGAGGGCGGCGCGGTAGGAGATGACGGCGTCCTCCGGCTTGCCGCGCAGGTCGTGCAGGAAACCTTCGAGCGCGTGGGGAGCCGGATCCGATGGGTCGGCGGCCAGGGCGGCCTCGACTTTCCGCGCCGCTTCGGCGATGCGGTTGGCGGCCAGGTCCCGCGCAGCGTCCAGCAGGCGCTCGGCCACGGTGGGGGCCTCGGGGGCCGGAGGCTCGGCCACGGCTTCGGGTGCGGCGGCGGGCGCTGCGCCGGCCAGGGCGCTCCGGGCGATGCTCCAGTCGCGGGGGTGCGACTCGTCGAGCCAGCTGGGC
>DATEIO010000961.1:0-2642 GCA_035278895.1 Thermoanaerobaculia bacterium
AATGGTCAGGCGTCGTTGCTCCCCCGTCACTCGGGGGACATCCCTTCGCTTGTTGCTGAAATTGGACGCAAGGAGAGCCCACGGATGAAGCCGCCCGAGATCGTCAGGTTGACCCCCGGCAAGCGGGTCCTGTTCCTCACCAAGGACCCGGAGCTGATCCGCCGCCAGCTTCGCGGCGAGCTGGACCTCCGGATGGAGGATCTGACGGTCGACGACCTCCTGGATGACATCAACACCGACGCCATGACCCCGGCGTGGGTCTGCTTCTCCCACCGGCCCGAGGACATCGCCCGGGACGCCTACGCAGGGCTGATCGTGGACGGCAAGCGCCTGTTCGAGCGCGACGCCCTGATCAACGGCAACTTCGAGGTCATCGTCTCGGGGTACCGGAAGGGTGTGGGCAGCTCGCGCGAGACCGCGGTCCAGGCCGAGAAGTGGTCCGGCATCCGGATCGCCGTCGCCGCCTCCTTCGCCCCCATCCACGCCCGGAACAACATCAGCCAGGGCGTGCTCATGGGCGACCACGCGATGATCGCGCGGCTTCAGAACGGCGAGGGTATCCCCCTGGAAGAGTTCTGCGAGGGGTGGGACCCGATCACGAAGATCGTCATCCGCGAAGGGGGCCTCTTTCCGTTCTCCAAGGCGCTCGCGGCCGGCGAGATCGAGCTGCCGAAGCCGGACACCGGGCCGCGCCCCATGACCATGGCCGAGAAGATCCTGGCCCGGCATCTCCTCGGGTGCGGCGACGGGCCCCACTACGTCAAGCCCGGCGACGCGGTCGTGGTCTCGGTCGACGGCGGCTACTCCCACGAGTTCACGACCGCCCAGGTCCACTACTTCCTGGAGCAGGAGTACGGGGCGGACTACGAGGTCAAGAATCCCGGCAAGTTCGCCGTGTTCGAGGACCACCTGGTCTACGCGGACGAGGTCCCCAAGATGCGGGCCTTCCTGGACAAGATCGAGACCCTGCGCGAGCTCCAGCGCGAGTTCCAGCGCCACACGGGCGTGCGCGACTTCTCGGCCAAGGACCGCGTCTCGCCCGGCATCTGCCACGAGGTGGCGCGCGAGCACCTGATCGACCCGGGCGATTTCATTCAGGCGACCGACAGCCACACCTGCATGGGCGGGGTCAACAACGCGCTCACCTGGGGCGTGGGTGCGACCGAGTACGCGGACCTGATCCACCAGGGCTTCACCCAGGTCGAGGTGCCGGAGTCGATCCGCTTCGAGCTGACGGGCAAGCTCCCCGAAGGCGTCACGGCCAAGGACCTGATGCTCTACATCCTTCTGAACTATGCCCGGCCGCAGCAGACGCTCGACCGGGTGATCGAGTTCACCGGCCCCGGCGTCGCGACGCTCTCCATGGACGAGCGGGCCACGCTGACCAACATGGCGACCGAGTGCGCGGCCAAGACCGCCATCGTGATCGCCGACCAGGAGACCTGGCGCTGGCTCGCCGAGTGGCGCCCGGGGATCGACGTCGAGGCCTTGAAGGCGCGGGCCGTCGGTCCGGACGAGGGGGCCGATTACGCGGGCGGCATCCACGCGATCGACCTCTCGGCCTTGCGGCCCATGGTGGCCCACCCGGGCGATCCGGACCACGGCATTCCGTCCGACCCCACGAACGGCGCCTGGATCGACGAGATCGGCGAGGTCCCGATCGACATCGCCTACGGCGGGAGCTGCACGGCGGGCAAGATCGACGACCTGATCTTCTACCACCAGGTGGTGAAGGAGGCTGTGGACGCAGGGCTGAAAGTCGCGCCGGGCGTCCAGTTCATGATCCAGTGCGGCTCCCAGGCGGTGGAGAAGTTCGTGCGCGACAACGGCCTCGCTGACACCTTCGAGCGCGCGGGCATCCGCCTGATCCAGCCCGGCTGCGGCGCCTGCATCGGCTGCGGCCCCGGCGTCTCCGAGACCGCCGACCAGGTCACCGTCTCGGCCATCAACCGCAACTACAAGGGCCGCTCCGGCCCGGGCAAGCTCTGGCTCGCCTCGCCCTTGACCGTGGCGGCCTCCGCCTTCACCGGCAAGATCACGGCCTACACGCCGGGAATGTTCGCGAAGCAGGCGGCAGAGAAGCCGGTTCTGGTCTGATCCACACCATGAAAAAAGGCGGCGGGATCTCTCCCGCCGCCCGTTGAATCCGGCCTTCGAGGCTACTTCGGCCGGTTATGGGGCGCCACGATCTTCGCGGTGACGGTCGTCGTGTTCCCGGCGGCGTCGCTCGCTTCGTAGGTGACGGTGTAGGTGCGGTCGACGCCGGTTCCGCTGCGCTCGGCGCGCAGGAAGAAGCTGCGGTCGTCCGTGCCCAGGTCCTCACCCTGGACGTCATCCGGCGTGTCGCCGTCGCCGAGGCCGTTGTCGGGCTCGCTCGACGTGACGGAGACCAGGCGGACGGTGGGGTGCGGATCGACGTCGTCTTCCACCGAGATCGTGGCCACGATCTCCTCCAGCCGGTGGTTCGGGGGCCACAGGGCGGTGGGGGAGAGGGTGACGGAAAGCTGCGGCGGAGTCTGGTCGACGGCGTACCCCTCGAACTGGCTCGCGAGGAACGCGTCGGTCGTGAAGGCGCTCGCGGCGACGAGCGAGCGGCCGGCTCCGAACACCAGGAGGTCGGTGACGAAGTACGGGCCGTCCAC
>DATEIO010000962.1:0-6149 GCA_035278895.1 Thermoanaerobaculia bacterium
GTCAGGATCTGCCGGGCGTCGTACTGCTCACGGAAGAAGCGCCGGTCGATCAGGTCGAGCAGCGCCTTCCGGTAGCGCAGGGTGACGATGCCCATGGCGATGCCGGCGACCAGGAGAAACACCCGCGTACCCGAGAAGAGATCCACGAGCGACTCGTCGCGGTGGGCGAACAGGTACCCGGCCAGGGCCACGACGGGAACGGATACGAGGGCGAGGACCGAGGATTTGGCGAAGAGATATTGCAGAGCCCGCCGGGCGATCAGCTTGACGTCCAGAACGCGGTGTTTGAGAACGGCATAAGGGATCGTGAACGGCAGCGTCAGAGTCAACGAGCCGGCGCCCAGGATGATCGCGAGCTTCAAGCGCGGATGGCGGAGGGTGTAATCGCGGTACGGCCCGCCAAACAGCTCCAGGAGAATCTCGACGATCATCGGCCCGAAGGTGAGCGCGAGCATCTGGAGGAACAGGCGCAGGCGGCGCTGGTCTTCCCCCTTCAAAGCACGAGCTTTCCAGGGAAGCACGGCCAGAGCCCCGGCGGTGAGCGCCATGATCACACCGTAATACCACCCCGTACCCCGCTGGGGGACGATCCAGCCGAGCTCCTTCCACCAGGTTTCCCCACCCGGAATCCGCCCCACCGCGAAACGCAGGAGGTTCAGGCTGAACAGGACGAGCCCGGCCGCGGCGCTCACCCGGACGAGAACGTTCATCCGGCTCCGCACAGGGATCGAGAGCGGCGGGAGGGGAAAGTCGCGGGCAAACCTCCAGAGGTAGAACGCCATGAAGGAGTCGAGCTCCAAAGCGTCGACCGCCTGAAGGAGCAACACCTCCGGGCCGGTCCAGAGCCCGGCAAGCCGGCCCAGGGTGTTGTTGCTCCAGGCGGTGGCCGCTGTGAGAAAGAACCCTCCGAGCGCCAGCGCCCTGCGATCGCCGCGCCCGCCGAGAAGAAGAAGGGCCGCCGCCGATCCGAAGGCCAGGAGAAAAAGGAGGTACAGGGGATAGGGAAAATAGCGATCCTGCCCGGCCGAGGCTCGATACGTCAGGAAAAACGCGGCCAGCCCCAGCGCCACCTTCACCGAGGCGAGCCAGGGAACCAGCCGCGTCCAGAACCAGTTTTTCACGCGTCCGTCCGCAAGAGAACGCGATCAGATCTTCGGCGGCGGCGGCGGACAGAAATCGGTGTCGGACGTGAGCTGCACCTGATCCGCGGCCTCGTACACGTCGTTGGGCGTGATCGAGACCGAGCCGGCGGTCACCGCCTTCACGGCGGCCAAGGTTCCGATCGCCCGGATCCGGTCGAGGATCTGGAGCGCCCAGATCGACCATTCCGTATCCACGATCTGGGGAGTGATCGCATCGTAATACCAACGACGGAGCTCCAGCGCGGCCTCCTGCGTCACGCGGATCGCCCCGGCCCCCTGGCCGAACGCCACGTAGATCTGTGCCATGATGCCATCCTTTGTGTAAGCCATCTGACCCTCCTTTTTGAGAAAGAGCTGCCCTGATTGTTGGATCGGTCCGCAAGGACGACCTCAACGAGTGGCGCCAGACAGTTTCACAACAGGAAAAAACATCATGAAGAATATTCCTGATTATAAGCCCGCACCCCTCGCAAGGTCAAGCCGCCGGGCTCATGGCCGGTTGGCAATAAACGTTTCTATTGAGGGAATCAGGCCGCGAGGCGCGAGCGCGTGGCGGCGAGCCGCTCTTTGAGCTCGCGCGCGGTGGCGGGGCGGCGAGAGAGCGTCTTGTGGAGCGCCGAGCGGAAAAAATCCCCCAGCGCGTCGTCGTACTCGGGAAGCACCTGGGAGAAGTCCGGCACGCGGCCGTGCTTGATGCGGTTCATGAGCTGCTGCATGTCGCCGCCGCTGAAGATCTTCCTCCCGAGCAGGCACTCATAGAGCACGATCGCCAGGCTCCAGAGGTCGAAGGAGGCGTCCGCCGGCTGACCGTTCAGCGCCTCGGGCGAGAGATAGCCGAGCGTGCCCACGAGCTGCTGGGAGACCGTGAGCGAGGTCGGGGTCCGGTTCCACAGCGAGGTCGCCGGCAGGAGGGCGGAGTCCTCGTCGAGCTCGGCCGCCGAGGGGAAGTCGGTGTCCCGCCGCAGGTCGAACATGACGCGGGCAATGCCGAAATCCATGAGCTTGGGAACGCCCGTCCGGGTGTAGCCGATATTGCTCGGCTTGATGTCCCGGTGGAGGATGTCCGCGGCGTGGAGCTGCGCCAGCGCCTCGGCCATGGCGAGGCCCAGCTCCACGGTCTCCACGGGGTCGACCCTTCCCTTCTCGATCTTCTGCGAGAGGGTTCCCCCTTCCAGAAGCTCCATCACGAGCATCGGCGTCCCCTGCCAGGTCTCCATGCCGTAGACGGGCGCCAGATGCGGGTGCGACACGGCCGCCGCGGTCCGCGCCTCCCGGCGCAGGCGCATGGCGTCTTCCGGCGAGACCCGCCGCAGGGTCTTGACCGCCACCGGCCGCCCGAGCGCCAGGTCCGAGCCGCGGTAGACGACACCCATGCCGCCCACGCCGATCCGCCGCTCGAAGCGGAACTTGCCGGGCAGGATGAAGGGCACGTGAGAGGGCTCGAGCTTGCGGCTGCACGAGCTGCAGAACACGGTGAACGACTGGTACAGCCGGCCGCAGTTGGGGCACTCCTTGGCGAGCTCGGCCACCTGCGGCAGCTCCGCGGGATCGGCCGCGGCGGCGCCGCTCGCCGAGGCGTCGCGCTGCCAGGAAGAGGAGCGGGAGGACGATCCGTGCGACCGGCTCTGCTCGAGCTCCAGGGCCCACGCCGCGCTGTTGGCAATGGCGCGCAGGAGCTGGCGGTCCTCTTTCAGGAACGGCAGACCGCTCTTCTTCTCGCCGATCCCCAAAAGTCCCAGGAGCGAGCCGTCGCGGGCGAGGATCGGCACGATCAGCCGGTAGCCGCTGTCGACCAGCCAGTGCCGCTCCTTTTCCGGGAGCTTCGCCAGAGGCGAACGCACGTCTTCCAGGTCGACCGTCAGCGGATCGGAGGCCGCAGCGATCAGGTTCGCGAGCTCCGACGAGCCGTCCAGCCGCCGGCTCCGGTTCCGGGGATCGGAGAGCATCCCCGAGCGAGGATCGAATGCCAGGAGCGAGACCCCTTCCGGGTGGAGCGCCAGATCGATCTCGCGGGTGATCAGGAGCGAGAGGTCGTCTACTCCGTTCGTGGCGCGGACGCGCTCGACAAGGAGAGTCAGGATCCGCCGCGCGTCGTACTGCTCCCGGAAGAACTGCCGGTCGATCGAGTCGAGGAGGGTCTTTCGGTAGCGCAAGGCCGAGAACCCGACGATCGCGGCGGAGACGAGGAGCGGCAGCCGGGTGCCGGAGAAGATCTCCTCCAGCCTCTGCTCGCGCTGGCGGTAGAGATAGAACGAGATCGCGGCGAGCGGCACCACGGCGAGCCCGATCGCCGTGTAGCGGGCGAAGGCGTACTGGACCGCCCGCCGGGCGATCAGCCGGACGTTCAGCACCTTCTGGACGAGGACGGCGTAGCCCGTGGTGAACGGAACGGAGCAGAACGCCAGGAACATCGCCACGTAGACCGGCATCGGGGCCGACAGAGGCTCCGCCACGTAGGCGGCCACCGCGTCCGCCAGGATGTAGAGGAACAGCGGGGCCATTCCGGCGAGCCCCGCGGTGAAGACCCAGATCCGCCGCTTCTCCTCCTCGGGCGCGGTCCGCGCCCGCCCGAGGAGCACGGCGAGCGCAAAGGTCGCGAGGCTCAGGACGGCGCTGTAATAGAGATAGCTCGGCTTGAGCGGAGCGACCTCGCCCAGGGAGATCCCCGGCCGCTCCAGGATCACCGGGAGGCGAAGGAAGAACCGCCCGAGCTCCACCGCGAAGAGCACGGCACCGATCCCGAGCGAGCCGAGAGCGCCGGCCTCGACCAGCCGGCGGACCCGCAGGGAGACCGGAGGAGTCGGAAACTCCCCCACGAACCGCCAGAAGAAGAAGGGCAGGAACGCGTCGACGTGCAGATTCGCCAGCACCAGAGCCGGCCATCCCAGGCCTCCCCACTCGGAGGTCGCGAGGCGGAGGAGAGGGCGGTTGGCGAACGAGGTCGCGAGCAGGAGAAACGCGATTCCCAGGTAGGCCGACCGCCGGTCCGTCCGGCCGCCGGCCCAGAGCAGCCCGCCGCCCACCGCGTAGGACACCAGGGGAAGGAGGAGGACGAACTGGGGCAGGACCGTCGCCACGGCCAGGTCCGTGGACGACGGGAGCCCCCGGAAGAAACCGAAGAGCGCCAGGAGGATCTTCAGGCCGACCAGGGCGAGGAGCGAGCGTTCCCAGATCTGGCTTCGCAAGCGGGGGCCGACCTCCTGGCGCGAGGATCCGGGCTAGATGCCCGGGTCCGGACAATGCGGACAGTCCGAGGTTGCGGCGGTCTCGACCTCCCGGCAGGCCTCCGTGCAGTCCGCGGAGTCGATCTTATCCTTCTTCTTGTCCTTCGACTTCTTCACCATCCTCCGGCCGATCTCCTGGAACTTCGCCTGGATCTTCTTGCCGTCCTCCTCTTCCCAGACGTCGATCGGCCGGGTCTTCACCTTCTTGCCGGGAGTCACGAGCCACTCGGAGTAGCGCGCGCGCAACGCCGCCGCGACCTCGGACGCGACCGGCGCTCCCGCGCCATCCCCCACCAGTCGAACGATCTGCTCCAGGACTTCGCTCTGAGTCGGCATGAAGAACCTCCCTTTGACCGCACAGGTCGACGTTCAGACATCATTTAATCTGATCATCCCGAATATAAGGGGAGGGAGGCGAACCGGTCAACCTTTTCCGAACGAAAAAAGGCGCTCCGCTCATCACGGAACGCCCCTTTCCAGGATCAACCCGGATTACTTCGCAAGGTGCAAGTTTCAATATTTGATACTGCACCCGTACGGCTTGGTGCTCGCCGGGTCGGGGCTCTTGCCCGACTTCTCGGCGAACAGGCCGGCGTTCACGTAATTGGACCGCTCGCTCTTGTCCTTGCGGCCCGCAGGATCGTCGTCGATCGCGCCGTTGTAGGCGATCTTGCCTTCCTTGTCGACGATGAAGAGGTGGGGCGTGGTCTTCGCGTCGTAGGCCTTGCCGGTCTTGCCGGTCTCATCGTAGAGGATGGCGTAGTTGACGCCGTTCTTCTTCGCCCAGGCCTGGTGCTCGGCGGGCGAGAGGAAGTTCGGGTGGTCGGCGTTCGTGCTGTTGATGCCGAGCCAAACGATCTCGCCGTGCTTCTTCACCAGCTCGGACATGGTCTTCTCGCGGGCGTGGCGGTCCGAGAAGGGGCAGTTGGGATTGAGCCACTCGAGCACGACGACCTTGCCCTTGAAGTCGGCGAGCGAGTAGGTCTTGCCGTCGACCCCCTTCAAGGAGAAGGCCGGCGCCTTCTCGCCGACGGTGCCGACAGCGAACGCGGGAGCGGATGCCACCACCAGGGCGGCCACCAAGAGGGACAGGATCACGGTTCTGCGCATCTTCAATCTCCTGTGAGTCGGGTGGTGATCCGGGCCTCCGCGGCCTTTCCCGGACGCGGAGCCAGACGGTTGTCGTCGGCCAGCCACAGGGCGGCGGCGGCACAAGCCGCGAGCGCCATGGCCAGGCCGAATCTTAGCGCATTCTTGTGGAGGGCCCGGTGGCGCAGCCACGCGAGAAGGGCCATCCCGATCAACGTCAGCTCGAGCCAGGCGAGCCCCTCGGGCGTGACCTGGCGGGAGAGCGAATAGAGCAGCCAGAACACGCTCGCCCCGGCGAGGAACCCCATCCCCTCGAGGAGGATGCGGGACCACCGCCCGGGCGCGGGCAGGACGCGGACGAGCGCGGGAACGAAGACGAGGAGCAGGTACGGGAGCGCCAACCCCGCTCCCAGCGCCGCGAAGACCGCGAAGAGCACCGCCGGCCCTTTCTCGGCCGCGAACCCCACCGGCTCGTCGAGCGACGGCAGAGTCCAGGCCAGGGCGAGCGGCACGGTGAACAGGCCGGCCAGGAGGTGCCGGGTCGTGCCCGGCCGCTCCCCCTCGCCCTCCCGAGGCGGGGCCAGGGGGATCTCCACCAGGCCCCAGAGGTTCAGCGTGAGGAACAGGGTCGCCACCAGCAGGACGGCCGCCACGGCCGGCTCCTGGAGCTGCGCCCCCCAGGCCACGGGGAAAC
>DATEIO010000963.1:0-2252 GCA_035278895.1 Thermoanaerobaculia bacterium
GAGGCCGAGGATCTGGTCGAGCGCGCGCTGAGCTCCAGCCTCGAAAAGCGGCAGCGCACCACCAAGGTCGCGAGCTAGAACCGCTCTGTAGGGGCGGCCCTGTGTGGCCGCCCTACAGGAAATACCCCCAAAGCCGCTCCCCCGGGAGCGGCTTTCGCCTTTCAGGGCGCCCCCCTGATACAATTCCGCCACCATGAACCGCCCATCCAAAGCCGCGCTTCTGGCGTGCCTCGTCCTCCTGTGGGCGTCCGGCCTCGCGCGGGCCTGGCAGCAGGCGCCCGCCCCGGCCGATCCGTCGTACCGGACCCAGGTAGAGACCCAATTGCAACTGGAGCGCCGGCTGCTCGCGCTCGACCTCGCCTCCTACCG
Source organism: Thermoanaerobaculia bacterium (assembly GCA_035278895.1). Taxonomy (GTDB): domain Bacteria; phylum Acidobacteriota; class Thermoanaerobaculia; order Multivoradales; family UBA5704; genus DATARR01. Next base: position 370 of record DATEIO010000963.1, read on the forward strand.
GGAAGCCCGGGACCGCGAGCGGGGCGCCCTGGCACGGGTCAACGAAGTCTCCGGCCGGCTCGACCAGGCCCTGGAGAGCGAAACCATGGCTCTGGGGAACCTCGAGGCGCTGCACGATGAGCTCTCGTCGGCCCGGGAGACCGTAAATACCGCGGCCCAGAGGGTCGAGACGCAGCTCCTGCGGCTCCAGGACCGGCTGCGGCGGATCGGCTTCCTCCAGGGGGAACTGGGGCCGCGAGCCGTCCGGACGCCCGATCCGGTCACCGGCCGCTGGCAGGTCCAGATCCTGCCGCAGAACGTCGCGGCGACCTTCGACCTTCGCCTGGAGGGGACGGTGGTCAGCGGGACCTACTCGATCAGCAACGGTGCCTCCACGGGATCGTTCCGCGGCACCTTCGTGGGCACCACCCTGCGGCTGGAGCGCATCGACCGGCAGCGGGGCTTCGACAGCGTGTTCGTGGGCAACGTGGGAGCGGGGCGGATCAACGGTATCTGGCTCTTGAACGACATGGTGACGGGCAGTCCGGCGCGTGGCGACTGGACGGCCACTCGGGAAAACGGACCCTAGATTGAACAAAGACAACCTGCTGTTCACGATCCTCGGCATTCTGATCGGCTTCGTCTCCGCCTACCTCCTCTTCGAAGCCATGGCCATCCGGCAGCCCGCGCGGCTCGTGGCGGGCCAGGTGCCGCCGGGCTCCGTTTCCCCCGGAGCCATGGGGCAGGGAGCCCCGGGCGGCGCGCCGGCCGGAGATCCGTCCGCCGCAGCGGCCGGCGGCGGCCCGGCCATGGCCCAGATCGAGGAGCTCAAGAACCGGGTCGCCCAGAACCCGAACGACGCCGAGGCCGTGCTCCAGCTCGCGGGCATGAACTTCCAGATCCAGAACTGGCCCCGGGCCGCCGAGCTCTTCGAGCAGTACCTGAAGCTGCGGCCGGGCGATCCGAACGCCATGACCGACCTGGGGACCTCCTACCTCCAGGCCGGGCAGGTGGAGAAGTCGCTCACCGTCTTCCAGCAGGTCCGGCAGCAGAATCCGGGCTACTGGCAGTCCTACTTCAACGAGATCATCGCGCTCGCGACCCTCGGCCGGATGGACGAGGCCACCCAGGTCATGGGCGAGCTCCAGAAGCTCCAGCCGGACAATCCCGACGTGCAACGCCTCGCGGCCGAGCTCGAGCGCAGCCGCGCCGGCCGCACGGGAAATCCCTCCTGAGGTGAGATGACCCGTTTCATCGTCATCGTCCTGCTGCTCGTCATCCTCTGGCTCTCGGTACAGAACTTCGTGCAACGCCTGCGCGCCTCCCTCGGGGGCGGCGAAACCCGCCGCTCCGTCCCCCTGTCCTCCCGCTCCCGCGTCGAGCGCATCGAAGAGATGGTCCGCTGCACCGTCTGCGGGACCCACGTGCCCAGCTCCCGGGCGTTGAAAAGCGCGGGTGGAGGCGGGGAGGTGTTCTGCTCGGAAGAATGCAGACATTCCCGTACGCCTTCGGCGTGAAACCTCACCCCCTGTCCCCCTCTCCCATCGCCCTCCCTTCCCCCGGGAGAGGGGGAACGCCTGCAGGCCGTCGTGCCGTCGGGTGCGCTGTGCGCACGTGTTGTTTCCACCCTCCCCGTGCGCACAGCGCACCCTACGGGCAAAGCCGCTCGCAGGCGTTCCCCTCTCCCGGTTGGGGGGAGGGCGATGGGAGAGGGGACAGGGGTGAGGTTTCGTGATCTACGCTGAAGTCGCCGTCCCCGTCCCCCTGCCGCCGCTGACGTACGAGGTGCCGGCCGCCTGGAAGTTCCAGGCCCGGCCCGGCGCCCGCGCCCGCGTGCGGGTGGGGAAGCGCCGGCTGACCGGCGTGATCGTCCGCGTCCACGATCAGAAACCCGAGGGGTACGA
>DATEIO010000964.1:0-3790 GCA_035278895.1 Thermoanaerobaculia bacterium
GGGATCGGCGCGTTCGCGAGCCCGGTCCGCTTCCGCATGGTCCTGCCGATCGACCTGCCGGACCCGGAGCTGATGCAGCTCGTCCTTCATGAGCTCACCCACATCTTCCAGTACCACATGCTCTTCCAGGGGAGCCTGGCCAAGGCGATCGCGACCGCGCCGCCGACCTGGTTCATGGAGGGCATGGCGAGCTACATGGCGAAGGACGAGACCCAGCGCGACAAGATGTTCCTGCGCGACGCGGTGGTCAACGACCGCATCCCGTCCGTGACGCAGGCCAACTTCGCCGGCTTCTTCGCCTACCGCTTCGGCCATGCCGTGTTCGACTTCGTCGAGGAGCGCTGGGGCCGGGACGGCTTCCTCGACTTCATCTACGAGATCCGCAACACGATCGGCTCGCGGGTGGACCGCGCGGTCGAGCGGGCCTTCAAGATGAAGCCCGAGGACTTCGACGCCGAGTTCCGGCGCTGGCTCCGGAAGAAGTACCTGCCGCAGCTCGTCGAGACCGGCGAGCCCGGCGACTTCGGCCGCGTCTTCCGCCTCCAGGAGGGCCGGCCTGCCTCGGAGGTGACCTCGCCCACCGCCTCGCCCTCGGGCGACCTGGTGGCCGCGTTCACGGTCTACTCCGGCGAAGTCGACATCTCGCTCTTCAACACCCAGACCCGCCGGCTGGTCAGGAACCTCACCGAAGGCTTCACGAACGAGTACCAGTACCTGGTCGCCCAGGAGCTCGCCCTCGGCCGCAAGATGGGGCGCGACATCGACTTCTCGCCGGACGGCAATACCCTGGCCGTCTTCGCCAAGCGCGAGAAGGGGCGGAGCCTCGTCCTGCTCGACGTGCTGAACGGCGGAATCCGCCAGATCATCGACATGGGCGACATCGAGCAGCAGACCGCGCCCTCCTGGAGCCCGGACGGCAGGACGATCGCCTTTTCCGGCTGGAAGGGCGGGCAGTTCGACATCTTCCTCCTGGACGTCGAGTCGCGGACGATCACCAACTTCACCAACGACGACATCTTCGACGGCGCGCCCGACTACTCGCCGGACGGCCGCTCGCTGATCTACGTCTCGGTGACGGGCAACGGCTTCGCCAAGATCTTCCGGTCGGAGGTCGGCAACCCCGGCCAGCGCTTCCAGATCACCGCCGGCGAGTCGAACGAGAACGATCCGATCTACTCGCCGGACGGCCGGCGGATCTACTTCACCTCCGACCGCGCCGGAGCCGAAAACATCTTCGGCCTGGACGTGGCCAAGGGCGAGATCCGGCAGTACACCGACGTGGTGACCGGAGCGTTCATGCCCACGGTCCTGCCCGCCGCTCCGGCCGGGGACGACGCGGGCAAGGAGCGGCTGGTCTACACCGGCTTCTGGAAGGGGAACTTCGACCTCTACGTGACGGACCTGGACGAGCCGGTCGAGGACCCGCAGACGGTCGAGGTGCCGGTCGAGCCCACTTCGCCCGAGGGCGTGCCCCGCTTCGAGCCGGACATCCAGGTCTCGATCGACGAGGCCAACAAGGAGAAGTACGGCGGCTACAAGTTCTTCCTCGAAGACGCCCAGAGCGTCGTGGGCGTCGATGCGGACCAGACCCTCCTGGGCCAGATCATCCTCACCTTCTCCGACTACCTGGGGGACAAGCGGATCTTCGCGGCTCTGAGCTCGGTCGAAAGCTTCTCGAACTTCAACATCCTCTACGCCGACCTCTCCGACCGCTTGCAATGGCAGGTCCTCCTCTTCGACGACCGGAGCTATTACCTGGGCCGCGACTTCATCCGCCAGGACCGCCCGTTCGAGCGGCTCCAGCAGGAGTACCAGGTCACCGGCGCCATCGGTTCGATCGTCTACCCCTTCACCTTCTACCAGCGGGCGGAATTCGGGGTCGGCTACATCTACCGCAAGCTCGCCCTGCCGCTCCGCCAGCCGGGGCAGGACCCGTTCGAGCCGGTCGAGTTCGTGGAGTTCTCGGACGACTTCCCCCTGATTGAAGGGGCGCTCGTCGGCGATTCCACCATCTTCGCCAATTACGGGGCGGTCGGCGGACGCCGCTGGCGCCTGGACCTCCAGTATGGGCCCAACCTGGGAGGTGGGGACGGAGAGGATTCGACCCTCTTCGCCTCGGCGGATTTGGACGTCCGGCAGTACATCCCGATCACCCGGCGGAGCAACCTCGCCCTGCGCGGCTTTGCCGGCATCGCGGGCGGCGAGCGGCCGACTCCCTTCCGCTTCGGCGGCCTGGACACCCTGCGCGGCACCCGGTTCTACCAGTTCACGGGCGACCGGGCCTTCTTCGCCAACATCGAGTACCGGTTCCCCCTGATCGACGTGATCGCCACGCCGGTCTTCGTGTTCCAGGGCGTGCGTGGCAACCTCTTCTTCGACGTGGGCGGCGCCTGGTACGACGACCTCGAGGAGTTCGACTTCTACGACTCGGACGAGGGCCGGCTCGTGGACGCCGTCGCCTCCTACGGGTTCGGCTTGACGGTCCGCTTCGTCGGGCTCGACCTGAACTGGGATTTCGCGCGGGTCACGCAGTTCGCCGACGACGAGGAAGGCGGCTTCGAGACCTCCTTCTGGATCGGCACGCGGTTCTAGCCGGTCCGGTCTTTCCCCGCAGGGGGTGGGGCTGCCCCACCCCCCTCTCCCCCCTCTTCTGGCTCTTTCGCTCCAGCGGAGATACAATCTCGCGAATATATGCTCGTCCAGGTCCTAGGTGGCTACGGAGGCGAGAGCCTGGAATGCCGGATGACCTGCCTTCTGGTCAACGGCTCGATCGCGCTGGATGCGGGATCGCTCTCGCAGTCGCTGTCCATCGAGCGGCAGGTGGGGGTCCGGTCGATCATCCTCACCCACTCCCACATGGACCACACGAACTCGCTGCCGTTCTTCATCGAGAACGTCTACGGCAAGGGCGACGGCGCGATCGACGTCTACGCCTCGCCGGCCACGACGTACGCCATCCGCAAGTACCTGTTCAACAACGCCACTTGGCCGGACTTCACGCGCCTGCCCAACCATCTCCTTCCGGCTCTGCGGTTCCACGAGTTCGAGAACGAGGTGCCGGTGGTGATCGACGGCGTCCGCTTCACCCCGATCGCCGTGGACCACCTGGTCCCCACCCATGGGTTTCTGATCGAGCAGGACGGCGCGGCGTTCCTCTGGTCGAGCGACACCGGGCCGACCCAGCGCTTCTGGGAGATCGCCAACCGCACCCCGAACCTGAAGGCGGTCTGCATCGAGACGAGCTTCGACAACGCGCTCCAGCACGTGGCGGACGTCTCCCTCCACCTGACCCCGCGGACGCTCGCGGCCGAGCTCCGGAAGCTCGAAAAGAAGGTCCCGCTGCTCCTGCATCACCTGAAGCCCCCCTGCATCGCCAAGATCCAGGAAGAGGTCCGCGCGCTCAAGAATCCCGACCTCGGGTACCTCGAGCAGGGCAAGGAATACCGGTTCTAGGCAGACGGCTGAAAGGGTGTGGTACCCTTTCCCTTGCGGTGGTGTTCCCCTTGGACAACAAGATTTCGCGGCAGCGGCACAGGCAGGAGCAGTCCGCCCAGCTCGACCTTTGGGGCTTCGCCGTCCCGCCGCCGGCCGCGCCCGAGCCCGTGGCTCCCGAGCCGGAGCCTCCACCCCTTCCCCCGCCGTCCGTGCCCCGCTTCGCCGGTCCCCCATTGCGGGTCGGGGTCCTAGGCTCGGGGAGCGGCGGCAACGCCGTGATCGTCGAGTCCGGCAAGCACCGCATCCTCCTGGACGCGGGCTTCTCCTGCCGCGAGCTCGTCAAGCGGATGAAGCT
>DATEIO010000965.1:0-2402 GCA_035278895.1 Thermoanaerobaculia bacterium
TCCCACCGTGACCGTCCGCCCGCCGATGCTGCTCGGTGGAGTGACCGCGAGCCGTACGCACGTGGTCTTCTCCTGGGCCGGGGACCTCTGGAGCGTGGAGCGCGGAGGCGGCGAAGCCCGGCGGCTGACCGATCTTCCGGGTGACGAGGACGGCCCCTGGTTCTCCCCGGACGGCGCCTCCCTCGCCTTCAGCCGCGACGCCGGAGGGGGCGCGGACCTCTATGTGATCCCCGCCCAGGGGGGCGAGGCCCGGCGGCTCACCTGGCATCCCAAGGATGAACGGGTCCGCGGCTGGACGCGGGATGGCAAGGCCGTGCTCTTCGCCGCGAACCGCGAGGGAGACGGGGTGTGGCGGCTCTATACGATGGCCGTGGACGGCGTGATCCCAGAGCCCCTCCCCTTCCCCGAAGCCAGTGCCGGAGCCCTCTCGCCGGACGGCACCCGCATCGCCTACGTTCCCTACAGCTTTTCCTGGGATGGCTGGCGCTACTACCGCGGCGGCATGACCTCGCCCATCTGGCTCGCCCGGCTCGCCGACTCGAAGGTGGAAAAGATCGACGCCCTCTCCAAGCCGGACGCCAACAACCGCTTTCCCATGTGGCTCGGCAACACGCTCTGGTTCGTGTCGGACCGCACGGGCGTCGCCAACCTCTTCTCCTACGACTTCCAGAGCGGCCGGGTGGATCAGCACACCCGCTTCCCGCAGCACGGCATCCGGGTCGCCTCGGCCGCGCCGGACGCCATCGTTTTCGTGGCGGACGGCCGCATCCACCTCTACGACGTGGCGAAACGGGAGGACCGGACGGTGGACGTCCGCCTCACCACGTCCGCACCCGAGCTTGCGAAGCGGACGGTCCCGGCCGCGCGCTTCCTCGAAACGGCAGCCCTCACAGCGGCGGGGGACGGCCTGATCCTCTCCGCCCGAGGCGAGGTGCTGTCTTTAGATCCCAAGACCGGGCAGGGGCGGAACCTCACGCGGACCTCCGGCGCCGCGGAACGGTCCGCGACCCCTTCTCCGGACGGACAATGGATCGCCTGGTTCTCCGATGCCTCGGGCGAATACGAGCTTCACGTGGCGCCCGCAAGCGGCGCCGGAGACGTGCGGCGGATCGCTGTCGAGGAGCGTCCCTCCTTCTACCGCGAGCCCACCTGGTCGCCGGACGGCCGGCGGATCGCGTTCTCCGACAAGCGGCTCTCCCTCTGGGTGGCCGACCTCGAATCCGGCAAGGCGCGAAAGATCGCGACCTCGTCCCACATCGGCCAGGGGCTCTGGCATCCGTCCTGGTCGCCGGACGGCCGCTGGCTCGCCTATGCCCAGGCGCTCCCCAACCGCGTCCGCACCGTCTTCCTGTACGACACCGCGGACGGCCGCTCGCACGCGGTGACGGACGGCAAGGTGCAGGCGGATCTCCCGGCCTTCGACCGCGCAGGCCGGTATCTCTACTTGACCACCAGCGCCAACGCCCGCACCGCCACGGCGGACGACCTCGACTGGGGCGTGATGTCGAGCGCGCTCGCCCGGCCGCTCGTGGCGGGACGGCTGAACGTGGCGGTGCTCCGCAAGGGCGACCCGCCGCCCTTCCTCCCCATCATCGGCCAGCCCCATCCAGCGGCGCACTGGGAGCCGGCCGGCACTGTGGAGATCGACCTCGACGGGATCGGCCGCCGCATCGTCCCCCTCTCGCTCGAGGACCGGGACGTGGAAGACCTCGCGGCCGGCAAGCCCGGAATGCTCTTCGCGCTCTTCAACGAATGGCCTCCCACGCCGGGAGCCGGGAGACCCAAGCGTGTGCTCTACCGCTACACGCTCGGCAAGGGCGCCCAGCCCGAAAAGATCGCGGAAGGCGTCGTCGAATTCCGGCTCTCCGCAGATGGTTCCTCCCTCCTCTACGGCACGGACGGCCCGGCGCTGACCCTGACGCCAGCCGATGCTCCTGCCGGAGGAGAGACCAAACCCCTCGACCTCGCAGGTCTCACGATCGAAGTAGAGCCCGCAGAGGAGTGGAAGCAGATGCACCGGGAAATCTGGCGTGTCGCCCGTGACTGGTTCTACGACCCCGGCCACCACGGGCAGGATCTCCCGGCCTTAGAAGCCTATTCGGGTGGATATCTGCCGGGAGTCGTCCGCCGGGCGGACTTGAACGAGCTGTTCTACCGGATGCTGGCCTACCTCTCGGTGTCCCACCTGGACGTGGGGGGCGGCGACGTCCCGCCTCCGGCCGGGAAGCCGGAACGGATCGGGATGCTCGGCGCGGACTACCAGATCGACCGGGGCCGGTACCGCATCACCCGGATCTACCGCTCGGCCCATCCGAACGCGGGCGTCCCCATCCTCCGGGCGCCGTTGGACCAGCCCGGGGTGGACGTGCGCGAAGGGGATTACCTCCTTTCCGTGGACGGCG
>DATEIO010000966.1:0-3304 GCA_035278895.1 Thermoanaerobaculia bacterium
GCCCCGGCCGTGAGCCCGGCGGAGAGCGCGATCCGGCGCCAGGGGAAGGGGAGCGGGGGCTGGGCGGCGTCGCGGACGGTTTCCATGACGGCGCTCCGGAAGCGGAGCGACGGGTGGATTTCCTCGTCTCCCGCGAGGGCCTCTTCGAGCAGGGCATCGAAATCGTCGGTCATTCCATCACCTTCCGAAGCCGTTCCTTGAGCATCTCTCTCCCGCGGTGGAGGCGCGCCTTGAAGGTCCCCACGGGAACGCCCAGGTGCGCGGCTGCGGCGGCGACGTCTTGCTCTTCGAAGTAGAAGAGGACGAGCGCCTCCCGGTAGTGTAGCGGCAGGCGCGCCACCTCGCGGCGCACGAGCCCGCGCCGTTCCTCGGCGAGCAGGCGCGGCCCGGCGTCGTCCGGACCCGGCAGATCGCCCGGCAGGGGCTCGTGCGGGGCTCGCCGGCCCAGGGTCCGCAGGCGGGAGCGGTAGACGTTCAGGGCCACGCTGAAGAGCCAGGTGCCGAAGCGGGAGTCCCCGCGCCATTGGCGCAGCCGGCGGAAACACTGCATGAAGGCCTCCTGCGCCATCTCCTCAGCCCGCTCGCGGTCGTGGACGAAGCGCCAGGCAAGCTTCAGGAGCGGCCCCTCCCACCGGGCCACGATCGCGGCGAAGCGCTCGACGTCGCCAGAGAGCACCGCGTCCACGTCCGCCTCGTCTTCACCGCGTTCCATGGTCTTTCCTGTTGGACGCTCGCCGGCCCGCAAAGGTTGCATGCAACCTCCGGCCGGCCCCGGGCGTCCCATTCCGGCAAGGAGGAACGATCATGCGCTCGGCGGCTCTGATCTGGGTTGTCGGACTGGCTTCGACTTTCACCTTTCTCTCGGTGTTCTGGTGGGCTCTCCAGCGGCGGCGGGAGCGGGAGGCCCTCTATCGTCACGAAACCGCCCGCCGGTTGATCGAGCGGGGGGAGACGGAGAGCGCCCTCTCCTGGCTGCGGGAGAACGAGGCCGAGGCCGAAGGCCGCCGCCGGGGGGGATTGGGGCTCACGGCCCTGCTGTCGATGGCCACCGGAATCGGCATCCTCCTGGGCATGCACGATCTCCGGGGCGAGGTGGCCATCCACGGGTGGGTGCCGCTCCTCGCCGGAGCCGCCCTCCTGGTCCACCTGTTCTTCACCCGGAGAAAAGCGTCGTGAAAAGAACAGCTCTGATTCTCCTCTTTCTGCTCGGCCGGACGCCCGCCCTCCCCGCGGAAGAGAAGCTGGCGCTCTCCCCGCAGCAGGCCGAGGCCATCGATGCAGTCGTCCAGCGGGAGATGGAGCGCCTGCACATCCCGGGGCTGTCGCTCGCCATCGCCCGGGGAGGCGTCCTCGTCCACTCCCGGGTGTTCGGGCGGGCCGACGTGGAAAACGACGTCCCCGCCCGGCCGGAGACCCGCTTCCGCACCGCTTCGGTCGCCAAGAGCCTGACCGCCACCGCGGTGATGCGTCTCGTGGAAAAAGGCCAGCTCGATCTCGACGCGCCGATCCAGAAGTATTGTCCGGCGTTCCCGGAAAAACCCTGGCCGGTGACGGCGCGCCAGCTCCTGACCCACACCGCAGGGGTCCGCCACTACAGCCGCCCCGGCGAATCGCGGGGAACCGATCACTTTTTCACCGTGGCGGACTCCCTGCGGCTCTTCAAGGACGATCCCCTTCTCTTCGAGCCGGGAACGCAGTTCGGCTACTCGACCTACGGCTACAACGTTCTGGGCTGCGCCATCGAAGGGGCTTCCGGGATGGACTACGACACTTTCCTGGCAAAGGCAGTGCTCGGGCCGGCGGGGATGACGGCGACCGGTCCCGACGATCAGTTTCTCATCCTCCCCGGCCGGGCGAACGGCTACATGGTCCTCTCCGAGGAGGATCTCCGAGGCCTGCCCCCTTCCGTGCGGAGCCAGGCCAAGCCAGGGCAACTCCTGAACGCGCCCCTTCACGACACGAGCATGAAACGGCCGGCCGGCGGCCTCCTCTCGACGGCCGAGGACCTCGCGCGCTTCGCCCTTGCCTTCGAGGCCGGCAAGCTCGTCTCCCCCGACACCGTGCGGCAGATGTGGACGGTTCAGAAGACGCGGGACGGCGCCGATATCACGACTCCCTGGGGTCCCCTGGGGATCGGCTGGTTCGTGAAGAAGAACGGACCTCTGACCGAGATCTACAGCTCGGGGGGACAGATCGGCGGGCGGTCTTCGCTTTATGTCTATCCCGAGTCGGGCACCGTCCTCGCCGTGATGACGAACCTCACGAATGCCGAGATCGTGCCGATGGAGCGGGAGATTCTTCAGATCCTGATGCCGGAGGTGCCGGTGGAGCCCGACCGCAACAAAAACCCCGGACAACCGTAAAATAAGATCGATGACCGCCCGCGCCAAGGCACCGCTCGCCACCTTCGCCTTTCTCACCACCTGCATCTACGCGGTGGCCGTGTCCGTCTCGAGGATGTCGGCTCTCGAGCATCCCGACGTGGTGAAGCTCGGCCTGATGTTCGACCTCCTCGTCACGGTGCCGCTCGCGTTCTATCTGCTGGCCGTGCGCCGGGGAGGCGTGCCGGCGATCACCCTGACCGCCGTTCTGAGCGCGAGCTTCGCGGGCGCCGCGCTCGTGTTTCCGGGCGAGCGGGCGCTTCTGGGCCGCCTGTTCGAGATCGTCTCCATCCCTGCCGAGATCGGGCTCGTGGCCTGGATCGGAATCCGCACCCGGCGCGCGCTGCGGAACGCGGCCGGGGAGGACGACCTGCTGGAGCGGCTGCGGGCCGTGGCCCGGGAGGTTTTCCCCATACGCCGGGCGGCGGACGCGATCTCCTTCGAGATGACCGTTCTCTTCTACGCCCTTTTCGCCTGGCGACGCCGTCCCCACGCCCCGGCGGACCGGGAGGCGTTTGCCTACCATGAGAAGAGCGGCTACGGCGCGATCGTTTTCGCCCTGTCGATCGTCGTGCTGGCCGAGACGATCCCCATCCACATCCTGGTGACGCGCTGGAGTCCGATGGTGGCCTGGGTTCTCACGGTGCTCAGCCTCTACAGCCTGTTCTGGTTCCTGGCGGACTGGCGGGCCACGCGGCTGCGTCCCCATCTGCTGGATGAAGAAGCCCTGCAGATCCGCACCGGCCTGCGCTGGAGCGTGCGTATCCCCCGCGAGCGGATCGCGGGCCTCCACACGAAGCTTCCGAAGGGAGCGGGGCCGACCCTCCGCGGCGCCCTGCCCGGAGGGAATCCGCTCTGGATCGAGCTCACCGAGCCCATCATCGCGCAGGGGCCCTACGGCCTCGAGAAGCGCGCTCGCTGGA
>DATEIO010000967.1:0-10734 GCA_035278895.1 Thermoanaerobaculia bacterium
TTTGCAGGGACATGAACGTCTCTCCTTTTGGTTGGATGAATCAGTTTTCGTTCGGGTGAATCGATAACCAGCCGCGATCGTGCAGAGTGATCAGGAGATTGGCGCCGTGACGGGCGATCGCCGCCGGCCGGCTGCCGGTGGGGAGATCCCAGTGCCCGGCCGGCGTGGGCAGGCCGGAGCCATCCAGGCGGTACCGGAACACGGCCGGCTGCGGGCCGCCGCGCAGGACGTCGATCTCGTTGCCGGAAACCACCACGTCCAGGGCGGGCTGCGGCTGCCGGTTCCGCAGCATCAGGCGCGGCTGCCGGGGATCGGAAACGTCGATCACGCCCAGGCCGCCACCGTCCGCCAGTGCCACGCGGCCGCCGCTCCAGGCAGCCACGAGGGGAAAATGCCCCGGCTTGAAGCCGCCGGGGGTGAAACCGGCCTCTTTCAAATCGGTCTGGCTCAAATTTTCGAGCCCGAGCGGCTGGCGCCGGATCTCGACGAAGGTGAGGGCGAATTCCGGGCCGTAGAGATGGGTGGAGATCGCCGCCATCCGTCCATCCGGACGCAGGGCGATGTCGGGCTGTCCGCGGCCGAAATCGGCGGTGGCGACTTCGGTGCCGAGACGGCCGTTGCGGCCGTACTCCCGCAGCGTGAGCTGCGAGGTGCCTCCGGACACGGCGACTACGCCGGCGGCCGCCGAAACGCCCGAGAACGGCCCCACCGGAACCGGCACGATCTCGCTGGACCGCGAGGGACGGTCCGGATCGGACAGCGAATAGATCATCAAATGTCCCGGAGGCGTGGCATCCAGAGCGAACAGCCAGCCTCCGGTGACAGCCAGATCGTCGATGCGATCCGCGGGAGCCTCGGGCGGCAGAAGTCCCCGCCGTTTCTGCGTGGCGAGATCGATCACCTCGATCCCTTCGTCGCCGGCTGCGATGTAGGCATGGCCGCCGTCGACGACGATCTGGGTGCGGGCCGAGCTCGCCGCAACCGGGTAGTCCCACGCGTTCAAGCCCAGCGCGAGCCAGCGATGTCCGAGCGAAGCCGCCAGGATGATGGACAAGGCTACGCCCATCAGGATGTGCCATCCGTTCCAAGGTTTCATGATTCAGCTCCGAGCCAGTAATGCTCTGCCCTCTAGGATGCGCCACCCGTGGAAAGGTTTCAGGGCCGAGCTTCGGGACATCGCCAGTGGCGATGCACAGGATGTTACGGCTCTGAGGAGGGAACCGGTTTTAAGCCCCGCTTCGGACACACCGCTGACAGTCGTGCGCGCGAGCTGACGCTTGTCTGACAGATCCGGCGCGATTTTCTTTCGAATTGATAAGCCATTGTTTTTCAAACACTTCCTCGAAAGTCCTCCCGTGGCACCGATCCTGCTCTTGAGGGCCGGCATAGGTTTCAAGGAGGACTGGCCATGAAGCATCGCCGTCGAGTGGGTGCCGTTGCTTTCGCTCTCGTTCTTCTGTCGGTCGGATGGATTTTCGGCCAACCCGGGGGTCCGGTCCCCACTCGCGGCGACGACGTGTTGCAGAGAGTCGTCCCTCTGCGCGTGGATCTTTTGCCTGCGGGGGAGGGCTCACCGCCCGGGGGCGATCCCTGGCGGCTATTCGACCGCGATCCGGAGAGCGGGCTTGCGGGCCCGGGCGAGGAGCCGGCCCGCGTGCGGCTGCGGCTCGACCGGGCGCGAGCGATCGCGGCGTTGGGCGTCTACGGTCCCGCGGACGGCCACCTCAAGGTCCTCGCCCGCCGCGGCGCGGATTGGGTCTCGCTCCACGAGTTGGACCTGCGGGCTCTGGCCCCCGGTTGGCACCGCACGAATCTCGCCGAGCCGTTTGTGGCCCGCGCCCTGCTCGTCGAATGGCAACCTTTTTCCTCCGGCGCGGTCCTCCCGGAAATCGAGCTGTGGTCTTCCGAGGGCGCCGCTTTTCCCCCTTCCGAATCCCGGCGCACGGCCACGGCCTTGCCCGGGGAGGCGGGCACCTTTCTTATTCAGCTCGATGAGGATCCCAAGGCGTTCTCCCGCGCGTTCCTGATCTATGAGCTCGAAGGCCTGCCGCACTGGACCGCGGCCCGGCGTTCGATCAACGGCCTGCCGCCCCAGGGCGGGTTCGCGCCGGCCGCGTCGAAAGGTTTTTCCAGCCAGACCGAGGAGATCAATCCGCGCTGGCTGCGGCGGGGCGACAACGAGGTGCGCTTCCTGCCGGTCAAGGCGGAGGAGGATCTCCCCTACAGAGTCCGCAATCTCCGCATCGCGCTGGCCGAGGAGGGCGGCCGGCCGCTCCTGGCGGAGCCGTCCCCGCTCGCGGACGGCCGCCTGGACACCGGCTGGGACGGACAGGACCACCCGGCCGTGGACCTTCCTTTCCGCACGCCGTTCCAGCCCTATGCGCTGGAGCTGGCCTTGACCGGCCGGCCTTCCGGTGAGCTGCTCGCGGAAGCCCTGCTGCGCGATGGCACGGCCGTATCCATCGGCGCGCCCATCGATCTCGAAGCGCTCGCACCGGGTCGCCATCGCATCGCGTTGGACGGTCCGCCGGAGACCCTCGGGCTGCGCCTCACCTGGAGTGGCGCGGGGAAGGGGGAGATCGCCGAGGCGGGCGTTCTCGGCAGCCCGACCGTCAGCCCGCGCCTGAGGCGGCCCGTTCTGACGCTCACCCATCCGGCCGCGGGCGAGGACACCGAGGCCGGCGCCTATCTGCGCGGCTTTTTCGAGCCGGTGGACGGCGCGGCGGGCCGGCCCGAGCTTTCGGTGGATGGCGCTCCCGCGGCGAAGGCGGTCGAGCGCGATGGCGCGTTCGGTCTCTTCGTGCCCAGGACCGGCCCTCCGGGCGAGCCATGGAAGGTGGTGCTCAAGGCCACCTTCTCCGACGGCACCCGGCTGCGCAAGGTCGTGCGCTTCGGTGGGAGAGGCGGGGACCGCGATCTCGACTCGGATCTCGAAAACCTGAAAGAAGAGCTGGCCGGGCCGGGCGAGGCGAAGACGTTGAAGCTGGGCGGTGCCCGCCTGGACGTCCCGCTCGGTGCCCTGGCGCAGAAGGTCGCGCTCTCCATGCGGCGCCTCGCGGGCGACGACCTGCCGGAGCTCGACGCCGGCATGACCAACGTCACGGCCGAGGGCGGCGGCTTGCGCATGGGGCCCCATGGCCTGCGCTTCCGGGCGCCCGTGCAATTGACTCTGCCTTACGACGCCTCCCGCATCCCGCCGGGGATGACGGACGACGATATCCAGACCTATTACTTCGACGAATCCGCCGGCCGCTGGTTCCCCGTTCCGCGCGTCGAGATCAACGCCGGGGCGCGATGGATCGTCAGCGCGACCGATCACTTTACCGACTTCATCGCGGCCACGCTCGCCCTGCCCGAGGAGCCGGCCGGCGAGAGCTTGACGCCCAATTCGCTCGACGAGCTGGCGACCGCCGATCCCGCGTCGGAGATCACGTTGATCGAGCCGCCGGAGGCCGGCCCTGCCGGCACCGCCAACCTGTCGTTCCCCTTGACCGTGCCGCCGGGCCGCCAAGGCCTGCAGCCCGACCTCGCAGTGAGCTACAGCAGCGGCCCGGCCAACGGCTGGCTCGGCGTGGGCTGGGATCTGCCGCTGCCCGCGATCGAGGTTTCGACCCTCTTCGGTGTGCCGCGCTACGACCCGGCGCACGAGACCGAGACCTATCTGCTCGACGGCCAGCAGCTCGCCCCGGTAGCGAGCCCCGCGACTCCTCGCGCCGCGGAACGCGTCTTCACCCGGCGGGTCGAAGGGGGCTTCGAGCGCATCGTGCGCCACGGCAGCAAGCCCACGGATTTCTGGTGGGAGGTCACGGACAAGAGCGGCGTCCATTTCATCTACGGCCGGAACGAGCAGGCCCGCCTGTCCAGCCGCACCCCAATCCTCCCGAAGAACATTTTCCGCTGGCACCTGGAGCAGGTCGTCGATCCGCACGGCAACACGGTCGACTACACCTACAGGACCGATAAGTCGGAGAGCGGCGCTTCCGGCGAGCCGTGGGTGCAGATCTATCCCGAGAGCATCTCCTACACGGGCTCGCCGCAAGGAGGAGCGCAGTATCGGGTCGACTTCAACTTCGAAGACGGACGCCCCGATCTCCAGTCGACCGGCCAGCCCGGTTTCAAGGTGGTCACCCGCCAGCGCCTCCAAAGCGTGGACGTGCTGGCCCGCGGCGCGCGGGTGCGGCGTTACGCCTTCTTCTACCGTACCGAGAACCTCGCGGCGGGCTTTTTCAAAAGCCTTCTCACGTCGATCGCCGTGCTCGGCGAAGACGGCGAGACCGAGCTCTACCGCCACTCTTTCGAGTACTTTGAGCGCGAGCTCGAAGAGAACCGCTTCGCCGGCTTCAGCGCGCCCGAGACCTGGAGCGGCATGCGCAGCGGCAAGGACGCGACCGACACCATGAGCTGGTCGGTCGGTGGCCACGCCTTCGCCGGCCTGGGACCGCCGGGATGCCAGCCCCACGTCGGCGTCCAAGTCGGCGGCGCCGATGGCGGGAGCGAGGTGCAGGCGAGCTTCTTCGACGTCGATGGTGACGGCCTGCCCGACCGCATCGACGAAGACGGCAATGTCGACCGCAACCGCTACGACCTGAAGACCGACCGCGGCTCTTTCTCGCCTACCCGGTTCGGGGGCGCCGATCTCTTTGGGAGCAGCACGGACTGGAACATCGACGTCGGCACCGGGGTGCACGCCGAGATGGGGTTCCAGGCTGCGCTCGACAGCTCCTTCACCTGGGCGTTCAGCAGCGACGACCGCGCGGTGGCCGACGTCAACGGCGACGGCCGGGCCGACCTGGTCAGCACCGAGGACGGCTTTTCGGTGCGCATCAACACCGGCCAGGGCTTCGAGGAGAGATCCTCGTGGGGCGGCTTCGGCGGGGTCGACCTCTCGGTTCCCGGCCAGGAGGAAGAAATCCTTTCGAAGTTCAAGCTCGCGGACACCGTGCGCCAGCTCCGGCTTCCCTATACCGGCCGCGTGGAGATCACCGGCGCGGTCCGGCGCAAAGAGGCCGGGGGAGATGGCGTCAAGGCCTGGATCTTCCATAACAACTCCCCCTACTGGCAACGCACGATCGCTGCGGACGACCTCTCGGCCTGCGAGCCCGGGAACCCTTTGAACCCTTGCGGCGGCGGGTTCCAGATCGACGTCGTGGCCGGCGACAAGCTGTACTTCGTCACCAGCTCGATCCGCGACACGAGCGCCGACGACCTCCTCTGGTCGCCGCGCGTCGCCTATGTCGGCGGCGACCCCGAGGCCCTGGAGCCCTGGGGAACCCACCCGAACGTCTTCGATGCCGGGGAGGATTTCCGCCTGGCAGGCTTTTTCGGCGCGGGCTGGACCGCGCCGGTCGACGGCACCGTCCGTATCCTCGGCGGCCTCGCCAAGCAGACCACCTCGGACGACGTCGGGGTCGGCATCTGGATGGTCCGCAGCCTGACGGACATCGAGTTTTTCTACACCCGTACCCTGGGCGCCTCGGAGACCGGGACCTTCGACGATTTCCCGTCGATCCAGGTGAAGGCCGGCGAGACCCTCCGTTTCGCGGTCAGGTCGGACACGCCGGTCGATCCCACGCGCGTCACCTGGACGCCAACCGTCACCTACGAAGGGGGCGAGCTCTGCAAGCCGCTGCTCGAGGGCGGCCAGCACTGCGGCGCCGTCACCTGCGGCCCCGAGACCTGCGATCTGGCCGGCGATCCCGAGCCCGAGACGCCGGTCGAACGCGAGCTGGTGGCACAGCCCGCCCAGGTCTCCCATTTCGTGCCCGCGCTGGACTCGTTCGGCCAGACCCCCTGGCGGGCCCCGAAGGCCGGCCGCTACGAGCTCGAGTTCGCATGGAACGCCAGCGGGTCGCCGGGTCGCGGCCCGGTCCTCCTCTACGTGCAGGGGCTCCATCAGCTCTACGCCAAGCACGTCGTCGAGGAGGACAAGAAGAAGGCCGCGTTCTCCCTGAGCCTGGACCTCGCGGCCGGTGACCCCGTCTTCGTCAGCGTCGTGCCGCAATGGAAGATCGACCCCATCTACCTCCTCCTTGCGCCCGACAGAGCGCACGACTATGGCAGCGCGAAGGCCGTGATGGTGGAGCCTCCCAACCCGGAGGACCCGATCCCCGTCCCGCGTTTCCACGCCCTTCCCGTCAACCTGCTTCTCCCCGATCCTGCCGCCGCGGACGAGGTGCTCTCCGGCGGCTGGCATGGCTGGCGCTACGGCGAGTGGAACGGCAACCTGCCCTTCCAGCCGTTCCTCCTGATCCGGCCCCCGGCCCCCGAGAAGGGGGACAAAGCGCAGGACGAGCTCCCCTACACCCCCGCCGTGCCCCGCTGGCAGGGAGCGGAGGGGATCGACGAGCCTCTCTGGACCGCGGCCGGCTTCGACCTGCGCTTCGCGGCCGGGAGCATGAAGCCCTCGCGGCGGGGCAAAAACGTCACCGAGAAGCTGGACTCGCAGGCTACGGGCGCGAAATCCGCCGGCGGCGAGCTCGGCGTGCTGCGCCAGACCGTGGGGAGGACGGAAAGCTACGGCATCTCGGGCGGCGTCACGAGAGGCATCGGCGTGGGCAGTGGCAGCCTGTCTCTCAGCTCCGGCTCCACCGACGCCCAGCTCGACCTGCTCGACATGAACGGCGACGGCTTCGTCGACCAGGTGTCGATCGGCGGCGTGCGTTTTTCGAACCGCGTCGACGGCTTCGGGCCGCTCGAGCCCGTGCCCGGCCTCGGCGACGCGGTGCGCACCGTCGACGACGCCACGGTCGGCACCACGGCCGGCCTGGGCCTCAACTTCGTCAAGAAGAGCGGCAAAGGCAAGCCGCGGTCCACGCTCAACACCATGCCCTCGGTCGGCGCCTCCATGTCGCTCTCGCAGACCCGGACCGACCTGCTCGACGTCAACGGCGACGGCCTGCCCGACCGCGTCACCATGACGCCGGGCGACTCCACGCTCCTCGTGCAGCTCAACCTCGGCTACCGCTTCGGCCTTCCGGAGAGCTGGCCTCTGCCGAGTTGGAACAACGGCGGCGCCGGCCGCTGCGAAGACAAGGAAATCGTGACCTACGTCGCCTCCGAGATCGGCGGCGCGCTCTTCGACAACGACACCCTGGACGGCATCTCCGTAACCCGCAGCTCCGCGGCCCACGCCGGGATCTCGATCGGCCCCATCGGCGGCGGCGTCGTCACCACGCTCGCGCGCACGCTGGTCGACCTGGCCGACGTCAACGGCGACGGCCTGCTCGACCGCGTGGCCAAGGATCAGGACGACTCCTACTTCCGCGTCCAGTTGAACCTGGGCAATGGCTGGGCGGCTGCCGAGGAACACTGGGAGGCCCCGGCCTGGACCGTGGCGCCGGGGCGCGGCTATGACCCGGGCGTCTTCACCTGCCTGGACGCCGTGTCCTTCCAGGGCAACCTCGGCGGCAACGGCTCGGTCGGCGTGCCGTTCTGCATCCCGCTCGTCGTGGCCGGCCTGCAGATCGAGGTCTCGGTCCAGGCTTCCGGCAGCGACGGCGGCCTGCAGCTCTCCCTCCAGGACCTGGACGGCGACGGCCTCGCCGACCACGTGCTCAAGGCCGGCGGCGATCCCAACGTCTACGTCCGCCGCAACCAGGCGCGCAAGGTCAACCTCCTCTCCAAGGTCCACCGGCCGCTCGGCGGCACGATCACGCTCGACTACATCCGCCAGGGCAATCACGCCAATATGCCCCACTCCCAGTGGGTGCTCGCCTCCTCTACGATCGACGACGGCCGGGGCAACAGCTACGAAACCAGCTTCCAGTATGACAACGACGGGTTCTACGACCGGGTCGAGCGCGAAAGCTACGGCTATCACCGGATCGTAACCCGGAGGCCGGACGGCTCCACGGCTGAACGCCTCTACCACAACAAGGATTTCTACCGCCGGTATCTCCTCGCAGAAGAGACGGCCTTCGACGCTTCCGGCCGCCGGCTGGTGAAGAACAAAAACGTTTACGAGCTGGCCGCGGTCGGCTCCGGTTCCGGATTCCCGAAGCTGGCGCGCGAGGAAACCGAGATCTACGAAGGCGAGACCACGCCGCAGAAGACCGCGGTCAAGACCTACACGTACGACCTCCAGGGCAACGTCCTCGAATACCGCGACTCCGCCGACGAGGGGAGCGCCGACGACCTCGTGGCGGCCGTGACGTACGTCACCCCGGCGGACGGGATCGTCCGGCCCGGGTCGATCGAGGTCCGCGACGGCACGGGCCGGCTGATGCGGCGCCGCACGGCCACCTACAACGGCTCCGGCGACCTCACCCGCCTGGCGCAGACCCTGGCCGGCGGCAAAGACCCCTCGAATGGCTCTTCGTACACCGAGGCCGACATCGCCGCCTGGGACTACACCTATGACGAGCTCGGCAATCTGGCGTCGAGCGTCGACCCGACCGGCTACAAGCGCGAATTCACCTACGATCCCGAAGCCCTCACCTATCCGTACGAGCTGAGCGATTCCTTCGGCTACGCCAGCCGGCAGACCTGGGACCTGCGCTTCGGCAAGCTGAAGAAGACGGTCGATCCGAGCGGCGCTTCGCTCAACCTGGTCTACGACACCTTCGGCCGGCTGTCCGAGGTCTACGGACCGGAAGACCCGGCCGGCAGCCCGGCCCTGGGGTTCCAATACAACCCCGGCGCGCGGCCGGCCTTCGCGATCTCCCACCACAAGGACGTCACCCGGCCCGATCCGATCGACACCGTGGTCTTCCTCGACGGCCTCGGCCGGACGATCCAGACCAAGAACGACACCGAAATCGACGCCGGCTCGGGCACGGCCACACAAGTCGGCATGCGGGTGAGCGGCCCGCTGGTCTTCGACACGCTCGGGCGCGTCGAGTCCGAAGGGCAGCCGTTCTTCAACACCGAGGCGGCTGATCAATTCATCAACGCCACGCCGGTCAACAAGACCACCTTCCAGCGCGACGGGCTCGACCGGGTGACCAGGGTGACCTTCCCCCACAGCGTTGAAACCCTTTTCAACTACGGTTTCGCCACGCTCGACGGCGTTCTGCGCTCCACGATCACCCGCACTGACCCCAACGGCCGCGGCACCCTCTTCTACTACGACCTGGACGGACAGGTCGTCGGCGTCGAGCAGACCAACCGCACGAAAAAGCTGGTCACCCGCTACGCCTATGACGCGATGTCGCAGCTCACCGCGGTGACCGACGTCAAGGGCAACGTCACCCGGCTGGAGTGGGACACGCTCGGCCAGAACGTCGTCCTCGACAGCCCCGACGCCGGCCGCACCGAGATGCGCTACGACCGCGGCGGCAACCTGGGCGCCCGTATCACGGCAAACCTCGCGGCCCGCGGCCAGCAGGTCCGCTACCTCTACAAGCTCAACCGCCTCGAGCGCATCGACTACCCGCAGAGCCCGGACGTGGTCTACACCTACGGCGCGCCGGGCGCTCCGGCCTTCCGCGCCGGCCGCCTCGCCACGGTGACCGACGAATCGGGCACCGAGGAGCTCTTCTACGACCCGCTCGGCCAGGTGGTGCGCCGCACCAAGACCGCCACGGCTCTGAACGGTGGCTCGCCCAAGGGTCCGTTCACCACCACCTCCCGGTTCGACGGCTTCGGCCGACTGCTGGCGGTCGGTTACCCCGACGGCGAGGTCGTGACCTACGGCTTCGACGCCGAAGGCCGCGTCAAGTCCGCGGCCGGCGTCGCGCGCGGCATCCGCACCGACTATCTGACCCACCTGGGCTACGACGTGGAAGGCGACCGGGTGAGGGCTCTCTACGGCAACGGCGTGGAGACGCGCTGGACCTACGACTCGAAGTCGCGCGACCTGATCCGTCTGACCACGCTCGAGCGCGGCGGGCGCGAGCTCCAGGACCTCGTCCTCACACTGGACAAGGCCGGCAGCCTCCTCGGCCTCGTCAACGACGTGCCCGTGCCGGCGCCGCCGCAGTACGGCGGGCCGACCTCCCAGAGCTTCCGCTATGACGACCTCTACCAGCTCGTGGGGGCGGATGGGACGTACCAGTCCGCGCCCAACAAGCGCTCGACCTACAGCCTCGCCCTGGCCTACGACGACCTGGGCAACGTCACCGGCAAAAAGCAGCTCCACCAGGTGACCTCGGGCAACAAGCCCAACACCGAGAAGAAGACCTCCTACGACCAGGCTTACACCTATGGCGGGCCGCGGCCGCACGCGCCCACCCGCATCGGCAGCCGCGCCTTCCAATACGACCTGAACGGCAATCCGACCGGCTGGCAGGAAGATGCCAACGGCACGCGCCGCACGCTGACCTGGAACGAGGAGAACCGCCTCTCGGCCGTCGCCGACAACGGCCAGACCACGCGCTTCCTCTATGACTCCGAGGGCACGCGCACCAACAAGGCCGGCCCGCACGGCGAGACGATCTACGTCGATCCGTACTTCACGGTACGCAACGGCGAGACCGGCAACCGCCACGTCTGGGTGGACGGCGTCCGCGTCGCCACGCGGGTGGTGCCCGACGTCAACGATCCGCTCTCCTGGAAGCTGTACTTCTACCAGACCGATCAACTGGGCTCGACCCAGTTCGTGACCGACGACCGCGGTCTCGCCTGGCAGCACCTGGAGTACTTCCCCTCCGGCGAAACCTGGGTGGACGAGCGCTCCGAAAAGCAGCGCACGCCCTGGCAGTTCAGCGGCAAGGAGATGGACGAGGAGACCGGCCTCAACTACTTCGGCTTCCGCTACTACGACGCGCGCCAGAGCCAGTGGATCAACCCCGATCC
>DATEIO010000968.1:0-3594 GCA_035278895.1 Thermoanaerobaculia bacterium
GCCGGAGGCCGTCGAGGCAACGGTCCACCATCTCGTGGAACAGGCCGGCGGTGAGCCAGGCCGACGTGACGCCGTGAGCCTCCACGACTCGCGCAAGGTGGTCGAGGGAGCCGATCGGGCCGGGATACAGGACCAGCCGGCCTCCGTTCAGGAGGGGGGCCCAGATCTCCAGGGTCGAGGCATCGAAGGAGACCGGAGCAGCCTGAAGCCAGGTCTGGCCGGGGCCCAGGTCCGCGTACCCGGTGCCGCGCACCAGCCGGACCACGTTGCGGTGCGTGACCCCGACTCCCTTGGGCCTGCCGGTCGAGCCCGAGGTGTACATGACATAGGCCAAGGAGGTCGCCGGAACTTGCGGCAGGTCGACTTCGGGGAGGATCTCGGCTCCGGCGGCGTCGGGGACGACCCGGCGGACCTCCGCCGGCAGCTCGAACGGCGGGACCTTCCGGGCGACCAGCAGAGAGGCGCCCGCGTCGCGGAGCATCCAGGCCAGGCGTTCGGGAGGATCGGCGGGATCGAGCGGCAGATAGGCCCCTCCGGCCTCGAGGATCCCCAGGAGGGAGGAGATGAGGTCCGGCGAACGCTCGGCGAGGACGGCCACCCGCTCCTCCGGCTGCAGCCCGTGGGCCACCAGCCGGCGGGCGAGACGTCCGGCCCGCTCCCGCAGCTCGCCCCAGGTCAGCTTCTCTCCGCCCTGCTCGACGGCGACGGCGCCGGGCCGCAGGCTCGCCGTCTCGGCGAAGAGGCCATGGAGGGTCGTCTCCGAGGGGAAAGGAGCTGCGGTGTCGCTCCACTCGTGCAGGAGCTGATGCCGCTCGGCCTCGCCCAGCAACGACAGCTCGCCGAGGCGGCGTTCCGGCCCCTGGGCGATGCTGGAGAAGAGCGCCGCCAGGTGGTGGAGCAGGCGCTGCGCCGCATCGCCGTCCACACGGGCGCGATCGGTGGTCAGCAGCAGAGAGATCCGGTCGACCGCCGTCAAGACCAGCGTAATGGGGTAGCTCGTGTGCTCGACACTCTCTACGTTGCCGACCCGCAGGCCTCCGGAATCGCCCTCTCCGGGGGTGGGGTAGTTCTGGAAGGCGTAGAGCGTTTCAAAGAGCGGCGAGCCGGCGGGGATCTCGCTCCAGCTCTGGATCCGGGCGAGCGGGCTGTGCTCGAGCTCCTGCCGGGCGAGCTGGCGCTCCTGGAGACGTTCCAGCCAGGGAGCCAGGGGCTCGGCGCCGTTCACCCGCGCCCGCACCGGCAGGGTGTTGATGAAGATGCCGACCATGGTTTCGACACCCGGCAGGGCGGCCGGACGGCCGGAGACCACACTGCCGAAGACCACGTCCTCTTCGCCGCTGTAGCGGCTGAGGAGAAGGGCCCAGGCCCCGAGGGTGAGGGTCTGGAGAGTCAGCTTGTGCCGCGCCGCCAGGGCCTTGAGCTCCCCGGTGAGCTCGCGGGAAATCCGGAGCCCGTGCTCGGCGTAGCCTGAATCCTCTTCCGTCTTCGCCGGGTGGATGATGCTCAGAGGGGTGGGAGCGGTAAACCCCGCGAGCTCTTCTCGCCAGAACGGCTCGAGCCGCGATGGATCCTGCCTCCGGAGCCAGGCGATGTAGTCGCTGAACGGCCAGGCCGGCGGCAGCGCCGGCTCCCGCCCCTCCCCGAGGGCCGTGTAGAGGGCCCCCAGCTCCTGGACCAGGAGGGGCAGCGACCAGCCATCCATCAACAGATGATGAAACGTCCAGACGAACCCGGGCGCGCGGTCGAGGCGAACCAGGGCGAAGCGCAGGAGCGGCGCCTCGTCGAAGGACAGGGGAGCGTGCCGGTCGCGATGCCGCAGCTCTTCGAAGCGGCGCTGCTGCTCGTCCGCGGGGAGGCCGCGCCAGTCCAGATCCTGCCAGGGCAGAGCACAGCTCCTGCGGACGGCCTGCCGGGGCTCGTCGAGCCCTTCCCAGAGGAAGGCCGTGCGCAACACCCCGTGGCGCTCGACGAGCCTCTCCCAGGCCTGCCGGAACCGCTGGACGTCGAGGTCCGCCGGAAGGGTGCAGGTGAGCTGGCCGACGTAGACCCCGGTCCCGGGAGCGAGGAGGCTGTGGAAGAAGATCCCTTCCTGGAGCGGCGTCAGGGGGTAGACGTCCTCGATCCCCCACTCGGTCCCCAGGTGCCGGTCGAGCTCCCGCTGATCGAGGCCAGCGAGCGGGAAGTCCGCCGGGGTGTAGCTGGCGACGCGCTCTTCGATCCGCGCCCGGCAGTGAGCGATCAGGGCGAGGAGCCGCTCGTGGAACCTTTCGGCCAGGGGTTGGACGGCGGAGAGCTGCCGCGCGTGGGCATCGAACTGGAACGCCACGCGCAGGCGTCCGCCTGAAACACCGGCGTTGACGTCGATGGGATGGCTCCTTCGGGTGCGCCGGCTCTGGGTCGGGCCGCTCCCCTCGCCGGCGGCCGAGAATCGCGATCCGGGGGGGAGAGCCTGGTCGAGCTGGCCGAGGTAATTGAAGCACACCTCGGGAGGCGCCAGATCGCGAAGGGGACGGACCGCGGGCTCTCCTGCGCGCAGATAGCGCAGGAGGCCATAGCCGATGCCCCGCCGCGGGATGGCGCGCAGATGCTCCTTCACGGCCTTGATCGACTCGTCCGGACCCCAGGAGGGCCGGAGCTCGAGCCGCACCGGGAAGAGCGTCGTGAACCATCCGACGGTGCGCGACAGGTCGGCGCCTTCCACGAGATCTTCCCGTCCATGCCCTTCGAGCCCGAGGACCGGCGCCAGTCCGCAGTCGAGGAGGGCGCCGGCCAGGGCGGTCAGGAGCACCTCGTGGATCTGCGTGCGGTACGCGGCGTGGATTTCGTAGAGCAGAGCCTGCGTCTCCCGGGCGCTCAGGTCGAAGGACACGTCGCGCAGCGCCACGGCCTCCGGGGCCCTCGCTTCGCGGCCTTCGGCGGGGAGCCCGGCGCACTCGCCACGCCACCACGTGAGCTCCGGCTCGAGCGGCATCGTGCGCGCGTGCTCGTCGAGATGCTGGGCCCAGGCCGCGAAGGACGTCGTGGCGGGAGCGAGAGCCAGCCCCCGGCCGGACTCCAGCGACTCGCAGGCCGTCTCCAGGTCTTCGAGCAGGATGCGCCAGGAGACGCCGTCGACCGCGAGGTGATGGATGACCAGGAGCAGGCGGCCCGGCTCGGACGGGCCGAGATCGAAATGGACGACCCGCAGCAGAGGCCCACGGCTCAGGTCGAGGCTGGGCGCGACGGCTTCCGCCGCCGACTCGATCGCCGTCCGGCACAGGCCGGCCGGAAGGCCCGAAAGGTCGACCCAAGCGAGGGGAGCCTCCGCCTCGTCCGCCCTGAGGAGCCGCTGGGTCCAGGCCTGCCCGTCTCTCGCGAAGCGCAGCCGCAGCGCATCGTGCCGTGCCACCAGGGCACGCACCGCAAGCGCCAGGAGCCCGGCGTCGAGCGGCCGGCGTACGGACAGGAGCACCGCCTGGTTGAAGTGGTGAGGGTCGGCGAAATCCTGAGCGAAGAACCAGGCCTCGGCCGGAGTCAGGGGGATGGGCCCGGTCACCTCGGAAGGGCCCGCCGTCCCGGCGGTCCGCGAGACGGCGACCGCGGCGAGCCGCGCCA
>DATEIO010000969.1:0-6673 GCA_035278895.1 Thermoanaerobaculia bacterium
GGTCCATGGTGCCAGTCGTCCGTTCCGAAAGCTCGCCGGTAGTGATCCGTATACAGGAGGACCGTATCCCCCGGTTTGATGTCGAGCCTCGCCACGGAAAGGGCGCGCTCCAGATCGGCCGTCTCGATCAGCTCCCGCAGAACTTTGTGGGAAAGGTCGAGACAGATCCCCTCGGTATAGAACATCGTCAAAGGCATCGTGTCGATCGACTGCCCTCGGTACTCGCGGGCCATGTGATTCATCGCATCGACGTGCGTACCCGTGTGCTCGCCCAGATTCAGCCGGTTCACGGCGGGCGAAACCACGCCGCTTTCGGTGATCCCCTCCCACTGCTCATGCGTTGCGTGGACGGTGATCTCCACTTCCGGATGGCTGGGGAACACGGGCATACCCGCGAAGATCTCCTGGCTCAGATCGATGATTTCAAGCATGGCCGTCCACCGGCGTATTCGGCTTTTGGCTTGAGAGCTCTCTCGGCGGCTTCCAGAATCTCGTCGCGCCCCTCCCAGAGACCCCCGACCGTGGTCTCGGCCACGACGTCCGGAATGACGCCGGTCCCTTGAAGCTTCTTTCCTTGGGGGGATTTGTAGCCCCAGAGGCTGATCGAGATCCGGCCGCCTCCCGGAACCTCCTCCAGCCGTCGATAGGTGACGCTGGCCATGCTCGGTTGGCCGATCAGCAATCCCCGGCGGTTCTCCTGGATGAGGTTCGCGAAGATCTCGGAGGTGCTTCCACTCTCGCCATCCATCAACAATGCCACCGGCCCCGTGTAAGTGTGAGGACATGGATGGGACTTGAGCTTGAGAGGAGATCTCCGGCCGTAGAAAAGGCCATAAGGGATGGCATCCTTGAACAGGCAGCTCAGGACGTCGACAGCCACTTGCGGATCACCGCCCGTGTTCCCTCGCAGATCGATGATCAGGCCGGGAACGTTGCCGAGAGACGCGAGACGAGCCCGGATCTCATCCGTCAGCGTAAGGTCCCATATGGTCCACCGGATGTACCCCAACTCGGACAGCCGCCGTGAGGTCACTGGCGGCTCCGTCCTCGAAGCCAGGGCCCTGTCGATCCGGGCTTCGACCGGATTGCCCATGGGGTCCACGAAGGCCAGGGTCATCGGCTGCTCGGCCAGCGCTCTCAGGATCAGTTGTCGCCTGGCAAAGGCCAGGACTTTCTCGCTGGAGAGCCCCTTCGAGCGGCGAATCAGAGCCTCCCCGTCGCGAACCCGGGCCTCGACAGGTTGGCCATTGATCGTTCGCAGAACCAACCCGGGGCGGATGCCACTCTGCAATGCGGCCAGCGCAGGGTCCACCGAAGTCACCACAAACCGCCCTTCGATCTCCGCAACCGTGAAGCCGCGCCCTGCGCCTCCAGCACGCGCGGGCGCTGGGTCATTCACCGGCGGCTCATAATACGTATGAGAATCGTTGAGTCGCGTGAGCATTTCGGCGATCAGCGCGTGGAACGCCTCGTCGCCGGGAGCGACGGCGGCGCGTTGCCGGAAGTCCTCCCCCACGGCTTTCCAATCGACCCCTCCAAAAGTGGGATCGTAATACCACTTCTCAAGGGTTCGCCAGACCTTGTCAAAGATGCGCATCCTTTGCCGCTCGTCAAGACCTGCGTTCTTTCCGGAAGCGGCTCCACAGGGAAGAGACGACAGGGCAAAGCCGGCGAGAAGCAGCAGGACCACGGTGAGCAGGCGCAATCGTTTACCCTTCATCGATCTCTCTCCTGGGAAGTCCACGACCTCACGGCTTCCCAAGATGATACCGCAGGCCTGGCTCGGGGGGCGCGGGTGTGGGATGGCGGGGTGGTGCAGGCGGGCCAGCCGCCCGCGCCGTAGAACCTGAAAGGACGCGGTGAGCCGGAAGCAGCGGAATTCTGTTTTGACGTCCGTCCAATTCGTCAGCGGGATTCCGCTTGTGTCTATTTCTCTAGCTTTGACGCGACGAACACTGCCTTGTAGAATAGACACTCCATGAATTCACTCCTGGAGGTACAGGATGGCCCAACCAGCCTCTTTCCGTTCCATGGAGGGCGAGAAGCCGAAATATCGCAGGCTGCGGGTCTTCGCCTTCGATCCGGGTTTCGGGGCACGGCTCGAGACTTTGTCCATCAGCGAGCTTACGCTCGAGATCCTCTGGGAAGATCTGGAGCCGGGGCCAATCGGCGAATACATCGAAGTCATCGATTATGACCCGGCCAGCGATGCCTTTTATGCTCCTTTGGATTTGAATCAGCCCTACCTGCTGGCTCAGGCCGGCCTTGCCCCGACCAGCAACTCCCCGCAGTTTCACCAGCAGATGGTGTATGCGGTGGCGATGAACACGATCAACCACTTCGAACGGGCTCTCGGCCGCGTGGCCCTGTGGAACCACAGGCTGGTCCGGAACAAATCAGGCTCCGTGATCCGAGAGGAATACGTTCCCCGTTTGCGCATCTACCCGCATGCCCTGCGTGAAGCCAATGCCTTCTACAGCCCGCGAAAAAGAGCGCTGTTGTTTGGCTATTTCCCGGCCCGCAGCAGCGGGCCCGGCCAGGCGCCAGGAGGGACGGTATTCACCAGCTTGTCGTACGACGTAGTGGC
Organism: Thermoanaerobaculia bacterium; assembly: GCA_035278895.1. GTDB lineage: Bacteria > Acidobacteriota > Thermoanaerobaculia > Multivoradales > UBA5704 > DATARR01. The sequence goes on from DATEIO010000969.1 coordinate 2,588, forward strand.
CCACGAGACCACTCACGCGTTGCTGGACGGGTTGCATCCGTCTTTCAACGAGCCCACGAACCCGGACATGTATGCGCTGCACGAAGGTTTCGCCGATATCGTTGCCTTGTTTCAGCGGTTCGCCCATCCCAAGGTGCTCGAGAACGAGATCGCCCGAACCCGCGGTCACCTCGAGCTGCAGAACGCGCTCGGCGAGTTGGCTCAACAGCTCGGCCAGGCTTTGGGGATGCGCGGTTCTCTCCGCGATGCGCTCGGGCACCGTGATGAGAGCGGAGCCTGGAAACCTCATGCGCCTGACCCCACCGCTCTGAAGAGTATCCAGGAACCCCATGAGCGGGGAGCCATCCTGTTGGCGGCCGTGTTCTCGGCGTTTTTGGCCATCTACAAGCTCCGCAGCGCCGACCTGTTGCGCATCGCGACGAACGGTACGGGCGTCCTGCCCCCGGGAGAGATTCAGCCCGATCTGGTTCGCCGCCTGGCCCAGGAGGCAGCCTCCGCAGCGGACGCAGTGCTGACCATGTGCATCCGCGGCTTCGACTACTGCCCGCCGTTGGATATCGACCTGGGCACCTATCTCCGGGCCGTGGTCACCGGCGACATGGAGGTGTACCCTCAGGAGAAATACAACTACCGGATCGCGTTCATCGAGGCGTTCCGGCAGTGGGGGATCTATCCGGAAGGGGTCCGCAGCATGGCGGAGAACGACCTTCGCTACTCGCAAATGAGCGACGAGTTCGGAACGAATGGAAGGGCCGGGCGGAAAGATCTGAAAGAGCTCCTGGGGTCGCTGGAGCTCGACTGGGACCTGGCCGCGAATCGCGAGCGGGTCTGGGAGACCTCGCAAAAAAATGCGAAAAGCATCCATTCTTGGTTGACCAAAGGGCTGATGCGAAACCACCTGTCACTTCTCGGGCTGACCCTGGATCCCAACGCACCGCCGTCGGTGTATCGGGGCTCGGACTGCCGCACGCCTGCCTTGGAAGTGCACTCGGTGCGGGTGGCCCGCCGCCGGGGGTTCCGTGACACTCCCGTCACCGATCTGGTCGTGGAAGTCCGTCAGCGGAGGCGAGGGTATTTCGACCCTGCCGTCCAGGAGAAGGTCGATCAAGGCAACGCCGAGATCGATCCCACGATCCGGGAGGACTTTCGTTTCCGGCGCGGCTGTACACTGATCATCGATCCGGTCCGGCAGCAGGTCCGTTACGCCATTTCGACGCGCAAAAACGTGGCCAACAATCAGGAGCTCGATCGGGTTCGCCGGTTCCTCAAGCGCGAAGCCGAGGAAATCGAAAACCCGTTCTACCGTCCATCGTCCACTTCGGACTTCGGCGGCGAGCCCTTCGCAGCACTGCACCGCCGCACCAGAGCCACTCCGGATTTCTGACCTGCCGGGCAGCGCTTCACCTTGGACCGACTGCGAGGACCGTCATGGCAACGAAAAAGAAAGCCGCCGCGAAACGCAGAACGACGCCGGCAAAAACCGCGGCGAAGCGGGTGCCGAAGAAGGCAACCGCGAAAAAGGCCGCGCCGCGCCCCCGCCTGGCGGCGACCGGCGGCGCGGTCTCGCCGCTCGTCATGGAGCCGCCCGCCTCGGGAGTCAAGATCCGCATGTACCGCCAGGGGCACGGCGACTGTTTCCTACTGGCCTTCCGTCAGGACGACGGCGAGCCGTTCTACATGCTGATCGACTGCGGCATGAAAAAGGGATCGAAGCTGGTGCGCGAGATCCGGGAGGTGGCGGAGAACATCCGCGACGCCACCGGCGGCCACCTGAACCTGGTGGCGATCACTCACGAGCACGAGGATCACGTTTCCGGCTTCCGCTCGGAGAAGGCCGTCTTCGAGACGCTGACCATCGACAAGCTGTGGCTCGCCTGGACCGAGGACCCGGAGCACGATCTCGCCAACCAGTTGCGCGAAAAGTATAAGGACACCCTGCTCGGCCTGGTGACGGCGAGCGAGCGGTTGCAGGGAGCGCGGGATGAAGGCGACTCGCGCGTGCGGCAGGTCATCGAGGCTCTCCTCGAATTCGAGCTGTCCGACGAAGACCGGGCGCTCGCGGCCCGGGAGCCGGACAAGGTCAAGGAGAAAATCGCAGGGATTACCAACAAGGAAGGGATTCTCGTCGTCAAGCGGCGCGCGGACCAGAGACAAGGCACGGAATACCTCCGGCCGCACAGCGAGCCGCGGACGTTGCCCAACGTTTCCGGAATTCGCTTCTTCGTCTGTGGTCCGCCGGAGCACGAGGCCAAGCTGCGGGACATGGATCCCCAGGGTGAAGAGGAATTTCATTTCGCCGCGGCCGAGGAGCGTTCGTTCCTCGCCGCCGTCGCGGCCGCCGCCGGCACCCACGACGAGCAGGAAGCCTATCAGCCATTCGAGCCCTGGAACCGGATCCCGGCCAACTCTGTGCGAACCAGCAGATATGCTCAATTTTTCGAGAAGTACTACGGCCTCGAAGAGAAATACCGGAAGGACGACGACCGGCCCTGGAGACGGATCGACGCCGACTGGCTGCGGAGCGCTGAGCATTTCGCCCTGCGCATGAACAACTTCATCAACAACACCTCCCTGGTGCTGGCGATCGAGCTGCCCAGGACGAAGAAGGTGCTGCTCTTCGTCGGCGATGCCCAGCGGGGAAACTGGGTGTCGTGGGCCGAGAAGAAATGGACCTCCGCCAACGGGCTTACCGGCGGCGAGGAGGTGACCGTCGGCGATCTGCTGGCGCGCACCGTGTTCTACAAGGTCGGCCATCACGGGAGCCACAATGCAACGTTGAACAAAGGCGGGCTGCACGAAATGGCCCAGGGAGAGTTTGCGGACCAGTTCGTCGCCATGATCCCGGCCAACGAGAAGTGGGCGCTGGCCGTGAAACCCGATCCCTGGGTTCATCCGCTGCCCGCCATCTACAAGGCCCTCCTCGAAAAGGCCCATGGCCGGGTATTCGTCATGGACCGCGACGTCCAAATGCCCAGCCCGCAGGTGCTGTCCTCCGCGAAGTGGCAGCAGTTCCTCGATCGATCGGTGAGGAACGATCTCTATTACGAATTCACCGTAGAGGATTGAAGAAAGCTGTCGTAGAATCGTGAGAGCTGGACCCGATCATGGAGGTGCGTATGGCCGACGTCAAGATCATCGCCAGCCCGGATTTCCCCCAACAGACCGCCGAGGTCGTTGCCTGCCTGGACAGCCTGCTCCTGGGCGTTCGCGGCCAGGGAGAGGCCCAGAGCGAGAAGATCGATCTCAAGGAAACCCTCGAAAGCGTCACGATCCAGACCGAAGACGAAACCCGGAGCCTGTTGGGCGCCGCCGGCTGGGGGCTCGCCGGCTCCTGGCTGCTCGGTCCGACGGGGCTCCTCCTCGGCGCCTTGTGGGGCGCCCGTAAACAGAAGGAGATCTGCTTCGACGCCCGATTCAAGGACGGCCGGAAGTTCCTGGGGATCGCCGACGTCCCCACCTTCCAGAAGCTCAAAGCTGTCACCTTCAGGTAGAGGTCTCCCAGCAACGACGCTGTGATTCCGGAGATGCCGGTCGCCTGCGCGCGGTCACCCGCCTGGGACCGCGCTCACATGGCCGCCCACTACGCGCCACCTTCACGCGCCCACACCCGCGTGTCGCGATACGTCCCCTGGAGGAGTTCGCCGGCCACCTCACCGCCTCCGGAGGAGCGGCGAAGGCCGGCGCCGCGAGAAGGGCAAGGGTCAGGACGGGGACTGCAAAACCAAGGAGGCGCCCCATGCGCCCGTCCCGTGTTTTGGTTCCCGGCCCCTCGATGACCTGACGCGCAGCCTTCGTTGTAAGGCAACTCACGCGACGCCTTGCAAGACATCATCCAGCCTGAACCAGACCTTTCAAGAGTTGTTCCAGAGCGTCGCGGTACGCGGCACTCTCCTGCCACTCTGAAAAGTCCGGAATAAAATATTCACGGAGCTCCGCCGCCAAGTCGCGCCCTTCATCGGCATTGAAGAGCTCCCAACTCTTCAAATCCTCGTACGTAACGAGGCGCAGCGGAAAAAGTATCTGCCGCCCCTCGCTACGCTCTTGTTTTCGCGCGCTGCGGATCTCTGCCTCCACCCAATTACTCCG
>DATEIO010000970.1:0-2968 GCA_035278895.1 Thermoanaerobaculia bacterium
TTGAGCTCCTTGACCAGCGACGCCGCCTTCCTGGCCTCCGCGGTCTCCAGCCGGAGCAGGGCCGCCACCAGGTTGTCCCGAAGGTCGGGCCGGCCCAGGGGGAGCTTGCCGGCGTCCAGAAGTCGGTAGCGGAGTTGCGGGAGATCGCGCCTCAGCTCGCGCGGCACCGGCGTAAAGAGGCTCCCGAGGTCCAGGGACGCGCGCCAGCGCCGCTTCCCGTGATAGAGGACTACCGGGAGCACCGGCGGAAGTAGCCCTCCGGGCTCCAGCTTCTTCTCCCGGATGAGCTCCTGGAAAAGGAGCCCCACGTAGGTGAGCAGCCGCACCGCCATGAAGCGGTCTGGGGTGGACTGAAGCTCCAGGAGAAGGTAGACCCAGAACCAGTGCTCCTCCTCGCCATTCTTCCAGCGGAGCCTCCAGATGACATCGTCATGGCGCTCGCGCAGGTCGTCGGTGATTACGCTCCCGCCGGTCTTCTCCAGGGTGGAAAAGTCGAACCGGCGCACCCAGGCCTCAGGGAGGAAGCCCCGGAGAAGCTCTTCGATAAGGAGGGGCTGAGAGAAGAGAAGCTTGTAGCCATGGTCGTGCTCGGAGGTTCCGCCTTTGCGTCTCTGAGGAGTACCTCCAGGTCCACTTTGGGAGCGGGTCACGGAGACAATCTATCGCGAAGACGATACCGCCGGCAAGCAGTCTCCGGGTATACTTTCGCTGGATGACTGGCGATGTGGAAGCCGTCAAGTCCCCCTTGACGAAAGCGAAAGGTCGTGGAAAAGCTCAAACCCATAACTCCCGGTGAGCTGCTGCTCGAGGAGTTCCTTCTTCCGATGAGGCTCTCCCAGGACTGGCTTGCCCGGGAGGCCGGCCTCCCCCGTCAGTGGATCAGCGAAATCGTCACCGGCCAACGCGCCATCGACGCCGAGACGGACCTGCTTCTGTGCCGAGTCTTTGGCGTGTCCAACGGCTACTGGCTGCGAGCCAGGCTCGCCTACGATATGGAGGTGGCAACGCACACTGCACCGCCCCAACTTCGCCGTAGCGAGCTCCCGGTCGCGCGGGCGGCGACGGGAAGGCCTTTGCCGTCGTTGACCGGCGCAGACACCCAGCGCATCTTGGACGAAGAGGAGTGGGGAGGCGCGGAGGATCAACCCGACAGCCCGCCGGGCCGGCCTTCGGAGTAGCCAGCAGCCATAGCCCGAAGGGCGGCATTTGAATAGCCCGGTGCGTCAGCGCCGGGTAGAGGATCGCCAGAAAAGAGGAAAGCCCCGCAAGGGGCGGCACTCAGGCTGAACGAGACGTGGACACGGAGGGCGTTTGGATTGCGGGGGTGCGCGTCCCAGTGCTGACGCCCTCACCGGGCTTACTTATCGCGTAACTCAAAGCGCCTTTGCGGAATTCCAAGCGAGATTAAGCGGCTCCGCACCATATTCAGGGTGGCCACCCTCTCTGCCATGAAAAGGAAAGGGGCATGGGAATTATAGTAAAAAGAGCTGATTCCTCGTTCTTGTAGAAATCTTAGCTTCGCCTCCAATTGTCTCGGCCTGCTAAGCTTGTGACGACGATGATAGCTCTGATCAAAACAAATCATAAGTGCAGGCCTTAGGCGTTCATTGACCTGCACGATAAACGGAAGAGGAGCGTGGACGATCTTCTCGGAGCTCTGGCCTACGCCGCGACGCGGACCTGATTTTCGCTCTCGGAGCCTCTTCGCTTACTCCCCTACGATTTGGCTAAATCCCCCCGAATCGCGAGGACGTAGACGATCCCAACCCGCAACGCACCACCGACCGAAGGCCACGACCGACGAGACACGCACCACCCTCCTCAGGCCTCTGCTGTCACGACGTCTCTCTTCGAAGGGCACGGCACCCGGGCAACGTCATCCTCTGCATCCTCGGCGGAATGGCCGGTTGGGGCGTCCTGCCCTCCGAAGGAGACGTCCCGACGGCGAAGCCCTTCCGTCATCCGTTCGCGTATCGCCGTTTACGGCCTTCGAACGGCAGACCGTTGCGGGCTGGGAGCGTCTCTACTGGATTACCATAAAGCCCCCAGGAGGGTTCCACATGCCCAAACCAACCAGCCACCCCGTCCTCGACTTCTGCCGCAACCTCCCCGGCGTCACCGAAGACGTGAAGTGGGGCAACGATCTGGTCTTCTCCGTCGGCGGCAAGATGTTCGCGGCCTTCGGCCTGCCGGACTATGAGCCGTTCAGCTTCAAGGTCCACCCCGCGGTGTTCGGCACGCTCACCCAGCAGGAGGGCATCCGTCCGGCTCCCTACCTCGCGCAGCACTCCTGGGTGAGCGTGGCCTCGCTGAGTGTCCTCTCGACGGAAGAGATCACCGCTCTGATCCAGGAGTCGTACGCGCTGGTCGCCCAGAAGCTTCCGAAGAAGATCCGGGAAAAGCTGGGGATCACCGCTCTTTAAGATTAGAAGCCGGCAGGGATGCCGGCGCTCCCAGCGAAAGAGATCTAGCTCTTGCCGGGCACGTAGCGCTTCATCTTGCCCAGGAGGATGTCCGGGCTGATCGGCTTGCCGACGAACTCGTTGAAGCCGGCCGCATCGATCTCGTGCTGGAGGCCCATGCGGGTCGAGGCGGAGACGGCGAAGAGCGGCAGATTTGCGAATCTCTCCCCCGGCAGGGCGCGGATCTCCCGCGCCGCGGCGTAGCCGTCGAGCTCGGGCATGCGCAGATCGAGGAGCACCAGGTCGTAGTGCCGCTCGCGAACGTGCTCGACGGCCTGCCGGCCGTTCGTGACGACGTCGAATTCGACGCCCCAGTCCCGGAGCAGCCCGGTCAGGACGAAGACGTTCACCTCGTTGTCGTCCGCCACCAGGACCTTCAAGCCTTCGAGACCGGAGGCCGCCTCGACAGCGACGGGCACGACGACGTCTTTCACGGTCTTCAGGCGCAGCTCGAAGGAGAACGTGGTGCCTTGCCCGAGCTCGCTTTCGACGTGGATGCGGCTGCC
>DATEIO010000971.1:0-9827 GCA_035278895.1 Thermoanaerobaculia bacterium
GCCGGGTAGGCGGGATCGAGCGGCAGGTAGGCCCCCCCCGCCCGGAGGATGCCGAGGAGGGCCGCCACCATCTCCGCCGAGCGGTCGAGGTGGACGCCCACGAGCGACTCGGGGCCGACGCCCAGGCCGCGGAGGTAGGCCGCGAGCCGTCCGGACCTCCGCTCAAGCTCCGCGTAGCTCCACGCCTTCCCGCCCTCGACGACCGCGACGGCCTCGGGCGTCTCGGCCGCCCGGGCCACGAACCGCTCGACGAGCGCCGGCGCCTCCGCCTCCGGCCCTCCGTCGCCCCACTCCGCCAGGATCTGGTTTTTCTCGGCCGGGGACAGCAGGTCGATGCCGTCGTAGCGCTCCTCGGGTCCCGCGGCCATCGCGGCGAGCACGCGCGCGTAGTAGCCGCCGAATTCCTCGATCTGCCCGTCCGAAAACAGGCTGCCGTCGCAGGTCAGGTCGAGCCGCACGAGAGCCGTGAAGGGGTCGACCCGGAAGTTCGCGACGATGGGGAAGCTCGTGGCCTCGTGGAACGAGACCCCGGCGAGCTCGAACTCCGAGTAGCGCGCGAGGTCGTGGTAGACGTGGTAGTGGGTGAAGTAGAAGCTCGTCTCCGAGAGCTTCCTCCCGCCGTACCAGCGCTGCATCTCGGCCATGGGGAAGCGGCGGTGGGGCATGGCCTCGCGCTCCAGGTCGAAGACCCGGGTGACGAGCTCGCGCCAGGTGCCCGTGCCGAGGTCGAGACGCAGCGGCATGCTGTTCAGGAACAGGCCCAGAACCCGCTCGCCGTCCGCGGTCTCCGGCCGGCCGCTCGAAGTGACGCAGGTCAGCACGTCCGACTGGCCGCCCAGGAGGGCCAGCACCCGCAGGTGGCCCGCCATCAGCACGTTCTTGATCGGCACGGCCGCGGCGCGGGAGAGCCGCTTCAGACCGTCCGAGAGCTCCTGCGAGACCGGCACGGTGTGCCAGACGGCGCCCCGCTCCCGCGCTTCTAGAGGCGCGAGATGCGGCAGCTCGGCCGCGGGGAGATCGGCGAGCTTCCCGCGCCAGTAGCTCCGGGTCTCGGGAGATTCCAGGGCCCGCCGCTCGAGCGCCACGAACTCGCGGTGCCGGGTGGCCGGCGCCTCGAACGGATGGGGCTCGCCGCGGCGCAGGAACTGGTAGCTCACCGCGATCTCCGTGATCATCGTGGCGTCGCTCCAGCCGTCGATGATCGCGTGGTGGAAGCTGACGGTGAACTGCAGGCTGTCGTCGCTCCGCAGGTGGACCTGGTAGCGGATCAGGGGGAGGCGCGACAGGTCGAAGCCGCGCTCCCGCTCGGCCAGGGCCCAGGCCGCGAGCGCACGTTCCTGCTCTTCGGGCGGCAGGCCGCGGAGGTCGTCGACCGCGAGCGGGACCACCCCGCGGGCGTGGACGAGCTGGAGCGGCTCGCTGAAGTGCGACAGGTCGAAGCTCGTGCGCAGCGCCGGGTGGCGCTCGACGAGCTGCTCGACGGCCGTCCACAGGACCGCCGGGTCGAGCGGCGAGCGGGTCTTCACGTGGAAGCTGAAGATGTCGTGGTAGACCGAGGCCCCGCGGTTCGCCTCGCTGTGGAAGATCATGCCGGCCTGGAGCTTGCCCAGGGGGAAGGCGTCCTCGATGCCGGGAGGAATCCGCCGCCGGTCCTCCGCGGAGAGGAGGCCGAAAGGCTCGGTCTCCGCGGGAGCCGCGGAGGCGCGCCCGGAGCCGGAGAGCTCCCGCGCCAGGCTGCGCAGGGTGCGGTGGCGGAACGCCTGGTCGAGCGAGAAGACGAGGTTGCGCTCCTTGGCGAGCGAGACGACCTGGATGCTGCGGATCGAGTCGCCGCCCAGGGCGAAGTAGTCGTCGTCGATGCCCGGGCTTTCGACGCCCAGGACCTGCGACCAGATCCCGGCGAGGATCTCCTCCACCTCGGTGCGGGGCGCCACGTGCGCGCCCGATCCCCCGGCCTCGCCCGGCTCGGGCAGCGCCCGGCGGTCGACCTTGCCGTTGGGGGTGAGCGGGAGCTCCGCCAGCGTGACGAACGCCGACGGCACCATGTACTCGGGGAGCGTCTCCGCGAGGAAGGCGCGGAGCTCGCGGAAGCCGGGAACGGCCTGCCCCTCGCCCTCCGCGGGGACCAGATAGGCCACCAGCCGCTGCCCGCCGAGCTCGTCCTGCCGGGCCACCACCACGGCCTCGGCGAAGGCCGGGTGCTGGCGCAGCAGCGCCTCGATCTCGCCGAGCTCGATCCGGTAGCCGCGGATCTTCACCTGGTCGTCCGCCCGGCCGAGGAAGTCGAGCTGGCCGTCCGGCAGGTGGCGGGCGAGGTCGCCCGTGCGGTAGAGGCGCGCCCCGGGCTCCGCGGCGAACGGATCGGGGACGAAGCGCCCGGCCGAGAGGTCCGGCCGGCCGAGGTAGCCCCGGGTCACCCCGGCGCCGCCCACGTACAGCTCGCCGGGCACGCCGTACGGCACCGGCCGCAGGTGGCGGTCGAGCACGTAGACCCGGGTGTTGGCGATCGGCCGGCCGATGGGGATCGAGCTCCCCTCCCAGGGGCTCGTCCCGCACTCGTAGAGACAGCAGCCCACGACGGTCTCGGTGGGGCCGTACTCGTTGAAGATCCGCGTCTCGGGAGCCTCCCGCTGCCAGAAGGCCACGTCGTCCGCGGCCAGGGCCTCGCCGCCCAGGATCAAGGCCCGCGAGGCGCCCGCCGCTTCGGCGGGAGAGAGCTGCTGGCCGAGCACCCGGAGGTGCCCGGGGGTGAGCTTGACGAGGCTGAAGCCGCCCTCTTCGCGCAGAGCCGCGGCGAGCGCCTCGACGTGGGCCGCGGCCTTGACCATGCGCACCCGCCGGCCCGAGAGCAGCGGAACGAACAGGCTGGTCACGGTCAGGTCGAAGGCGATCGAGGAGTGGAGGGGCGCCCCCGTCCCCTCGGCCACGGGATAGGCGCCGAGCGCCCAGGCCAGGTAGTTGACCACGCCGCGGTGGGGGACGAGCGTCCCCTTGGGACGGCCGGTCGAGCCCGAGGTGTAGATGACGTAGGCCAGGTGGTCCGCCGTGGCGCCCGCCGCCGCGGAGAGCGGCTCCGGGCTTTCGGTTTCGATCTCCGCCCAGCCGGTGTCGAGCTTCAGAGCCCGCGGCCCGTCCGCGGGCAGGCCGCCCGCGAGCGACTCCTGGGTGAGGACGAGGTCCACCCCGGAGTCTGCGAGCATGAAGGCGATGCGCTCCGCCGGGTAGATGGAGTCGAGCGGCAGGTACGCCCCGCCGGCCTTCAGGATGCCCAGGACGCCCACCACCATCTCGAGCGAGGGCTCGAGGAACAGCCCCACGATCGTTTCGGGGCCCACGCCCAGGCTCCGCAGCCGGCGCGCGAGCCGGTTGGCGCGCGCGTCGAGCCCGGCATAGGTGAGCCGGGCGTCGCCGGAGGCCGCCGCCGTTGCTTCCGGCGTGCGCGCGGCCTGCTCCTCGAACAGCCGGTGGATCGTCGCATCGAGCGGCAGCGCGGCCCGGGTTTCATTCCAGTCGATGAGGATCTCGCGCCGCTCTTCGGGGCCCAGGATCTCGAGCTCGGCAACCGCGGTCTGCGGCCGGGCGAGGGCGTCTTCCAGCAGGGCCACGAAGGAGCCGGCCAGGCGCCCCACGGTCAAGGCGTCGAACGCGTCGGGATCGAACTGCAGCTCGCAGCCCAGCCCCGCCGCGGTCTTCAAGGCCGAGAGGCGGAGCGCGAAGCGCTCCAGGCAGACGTAGGCCCCCTGGATCGCGAGCCGCAGGCCGCGGGCCTCCAGGCCGGCCGACAGGTCCTCGTAGTCGAAGCCGAAGGCCGGGAGCCGGCCCTCCGCCCCGCCGCCCCAGCCCTCCTGCCACTTGACGGCTTCGGCGACCGCCGCGCCGGTCCGGAGCACGGCTTCGGCAAACGGCAGGCCGGGGTCGATGCGGCCGCGGATCGGGAGGCTCCGGGCGAAGAGGCCGGGCATGGCGTCGAGCTCGGCGAACTTGCGGCCGTCCACGGTAAAGCCCAGGACCGACTCGGCCTGGCCTGAGAGCCGGGTGAGGAGGACCGACCAGGCGGCGAAGAGGACGGTGGCGGGCGAGGTCTCCCGCTCGCGGGCGAACGCCTCGACCGCGGCGGCCAGGGCGGCCGGGAGCGGCCGGGAGAGCGAGCGCGGCCTGTAGGGGCCGCGGCCGGCCGGAGACTGGAACGGGAGCGCGAGCTCCGGCGGAGCCTCCACCTCCTGGTCGCGCCAGAAGCGGCGGGCCACCTCCCCCTCCTCGGCGGCGAGCATCTCGTTCTGCCACTCGGAGAACTGCACGTACTGGAGCTGGTCCTCGCCGAGCGGGCCGGGATCGCCGCCCGCGGCGTAGGCGCCCGCGAGCTCCGCGACCAGGATGCGGGCGGTCACCGCGTCGGCGCACAGGGCCGGCAGGGTGAGGAGGAGGAGATGGCGCTCCCGGCCGAGCGCCACGAGCGTGGCCCGCAGCCAGGTCCCGCGCTCGAAATCGAGGGGCGCCTCGTGCTCCTCCCGCCAGAGCCCGTCGACCTCGGCCGCGATCTCCTCCCCGCTCCGCGCGGAGAGGTCGAGCTCGCGCAGCGGCCAGGCTCCGCCCTCCCCGATCACCTGGACCGGGTCGACGAGCCCGGGCACGTACTGGAACGTGGTGCGCAGGATCTCGAACCGGCCGGCGAGCGCATCGAGGGACCGCGCCAGCACCCCCGGCTCGACCGCACCGTCCACCGCGACCGCCAGCACGACGCGGTAGGGCCTCTCTCCATCCGCCTCGGCACGCTGCCAGAGGCGGCCCTGCTGCGGGGAGAGAAGAAATCCTTCGACCTCGTTTTTGAGAATCTCCATCCCGGGCTCCTACGAGCGAAGGCTCGCCCTCTCGATCGGCTCCGCCATGCCCACGAGAATCTTGCGCGACCCCTTGAACGGGGCGCGGCCGTGGGCGACCAGCATGTTGTCCAGCATCAGGATGTCCCCCTTCTGCCAGGGAAAGGAGACGGTCTCCTGGTGATAGGCGCCGCGCAGCAGGTCGAGCACCTCGGGCTCGATCGGCGAGCCGTCGCCGTAATAGGTGTTGTTGGGCAGGTCCGCCTCGCCCAGGGCGAGGAGGGCGTCGCGGATCGCCGGCGCGAGCGTGGTGACGTGGAAGAAGGTCGCGTGGTTGAACCAGACCGGCTCGCCCGTCTTCGGGTGCCGGACGACCGCGGGGCCGCGGCGCCGGGTCTGCAGCCGCTGGCCCTCCTTCCAGGTGACCTCGTACCCGGACCGCCGGCAGTACTCCTCGACCGCCTGCGGGTCGTCGGACCCGAAGACCGTCTGCCACGGCAGGCCGAGCATCTCGTTGAAGTTCCGGACGTAGAGGACCTCCTTCTCCTCGAACTTCCGGCGGACCTCCTCCGGGATGCGCGCGTAGACCTTGCGGACGTCGGCGATCGGGGTCTCCCCCCCTTCGGCCGGCGCCGTGTGGCAGCAGAAGAAGATCTTGGCCGGCCAGGTGTGCGCGTACGAGTTCTCGTTGTGCAGGAAGATGTGCTGGTCCGGCGGATAGTCCGTCGAGGTGTAGATGTTGCCGCTCACCGTGCTCCGCGGCGAGGAGCGCTCCTTGTACTCGAGCGCCTCGCCGAACACGCTCGCGATGAGCTCCTCGAAGCGGGCGGCCGACTCCACGTCGAAGTTGCGCAGCAGGATGCCGCCCCACTTCTGCAGGTTGCTCTCGAGAAACCCGCGGCTCCCCTTGGCCCAGGAGATCAGGTCGACGCCGCTCCTCGTGGGCTCGAGGACCAGGGGGAGGTTGCCCCCGCCGAGAAAGGACTGCCGGACCAGGTCCTGCTGGCTCGCGCTGACCGCTTTGCGCTCGATGCGCAGGCTGCCGAGGCTCGGTTTTTCGCTCATGACGATCGCTCCTTGCTGTCGATCCGGATCTTCTTGGGTTTGATGCTCTTGAAACGGTTGAGGCTCGACTGCACCCAGGCCTCCTCCTCGGCTTCGCGCTGCTCTCTCTCCCACGCGGCGAGCGCCTCCCGGTAGGCGCTCTGCGGCGCCTCCGGCCGCGCCACGAGATCGGCGAGCACCCTCTCGTAGAGCGCGAACAGGCGCTTTGCGGTCGCGCGCTCGTAGAGATCCACGCTGTACTCCAACGCTCCCGAGATCCCCCCCTCCTCACTCTCCCAGAGATTCCACAGGAGGTCGAACTTGGCCGTGCCGGTGTCGATCTCCAGGGGCGCGAGCGTCAGGCCGGCGGCGGCGAGCGGCGGGCGCGGTGCGTTCTGCAGCACGAACTTGACCTGGAAGAGCGGCGTGCGGTTGAGCTCCCGCGCCGGGGCCAGGGTCTCGACCAGCTTCTCGAACGGGAGGTCCTGGTGGGCGTAGGCGCCGAGCGCCACCTGCCGCACCCGGGCGATGACCTCCCGGCCCGTGGGGTCGCCGGCCAAGCCCACGCGCAGCACGAGCTGGTTGACGAAGAAGCCGATCATGCGCTCGGTCTCCCGCACGTTGCGGTTGGCCACGTCGGTGCCGATCGCCAGGTCCTCCTGCCCGGAACGGTAGGAGAGGAGGATCGCGAACGCCGAGAGCAGGGTCATGAAGAGCGAGCTCCCCTCGCGCCGCGCGAGGGCCCGGGCCCCGTCCACCAGATCCTTACCGAGCCGCAGGCGCTCGACCGCGCCGCGGTGGCTCGACGCCTCCGGCCGCGGCCGGTCGGCCGGGAGCGCCAGGACCGGAAGGCCCTCGAGCTGCCGCTTCCAGTAGCCAACCTGCCGCGCGAGCACCGGGCCGTCGAGCCACGCGCGCTGCCAGGCCGCGAAGTCCGCGTACTGCACCGGGAGGGGCGGCAGCGCGGCGGGATATCCGGCCGCGTTGGCCGCGTAGAGGCCCGCCAGCTCCTCGATGAAGATCCCCTGCGACCAGCCGTCGGAGACGACGTGGTGGAGGGTCAGGAGGAACCAGTGCTCGCCCCCGTCTTTGCGCAGCAGCAGGGCGCGCAGCAGGGGCCCCCGGACGAGGTCGAACGGCCGGCGCGCCTCCTCGGAGACCAGGCTCCAGGCCTCGCGCTCGCGGGCGGCGGAAGGCAGCCCGGAGAGGTCCAGAACCGGCAGCGGCACCGGCCCGGCCGGCGCGATCACCTGCCGCGACCTCCCGGCCGCGGTGTCGAACGTGGTGCGCAGGGCCTCGTGGCGCCGCACCACCTCGGCCACGCTGCCGGCGAGCGCCGCGACGTCCAGCGCGCCGCTCAGGCGCACGGCTCCGGGCAGGTTGTAGACCGGGTTGCCGGGGGTGAGGCCGTCCAGGAAGCAGAGCCGCTGCTGGGCGAAGGAGAGGGGGAGGTCCCCGCCGCGCGGCACCGGGGCCACCGGGGGCGGCAGCTCCTCCCGGTTCCCGGCCGCGAGCTCCGAGGCGAGCTCGGCCACGGTGGGCGACTCGAGCAGCCGCCGCAGCGGCAGCTCGACCTTCAAGGTCTCGCGGATGCGGCTGACCACCTGGGTGGCGAGAAGAGAGTGGCCACCCAGGGAGGCGAAATCGTCTTCGATGCCGACCCGGGGGAGGTCCAGCACGTCGGCCCAGATCCCGGCGAGCAGCTCCTCGGCCGGCGTGCGCGGCGCGACGAACGACCGCTCCGCCTCCTCCCCCGGCGCGGAGGGCGGGGGGAGGGCGCGGCGGTCGATCTTGCCGCTCGGGGTGAGCGGGAGAGCCGCGAGCGTCACCCAGGCCGTGGGAGTCATCGGCTCGGGCAGGCGGCCGCGCAGGAATTCGCGCAGCTCCGCGGGGCCGGGGGCGGGCTCCCCCTCCCCCACCACGTAGGAGGTCAGGCGCGGCTCCCCGGCTCCGTCCCAGGCGTGGACGACCGCCTGCCGCACGCCGGGGTGGCGCAGCAGGGCCGCCTCGACCTCGCCGATCTCGACCCGCACGCCGCGCACCTTGACCTGGCGGTCGATCCGCCCGAGGAGCTCCAAGTGGCCGTCCACCCGGTAACGCCCCAGGTCGCCCATCAGGTAGAGGCGGCCCCCGGGCTCCTCGCCGAACGGATCGGGAACGAACCGCTCGGCCGTGAGCGCCGGATGGTGCAGGTAGCCGCGCGCCACGTGCGCCCCGCCGACCGCGACCTGCCCGGTCGCACCCGGGGGGACCGGCTGGAGCCGGGCGTCCAGGACGTAGACCCGGCAGTTGGCGATCGGCCGGCCGACCGGCACGCCCGAAAACCCCGCCGCGGCGCTCGCCGGGGCCCAGGTGACGTCGGCCGCCACCTCGGAGGAGCCGTAGATGTTCAAGAGCACCCTCCCGGGCATCCGCTCCGCGAAGCGCTCGGCGAGCTCCGCGGGGAGCGACTCGCCGCTCGCGACCCAGTGGGAGAGGCGGGGCACCCGGCCCGCGAGGTCGCCCGGCGCGTCGAGCAGCACGCGCAGAAGCGAGGGGACGAGCACCAGGCGGGTCACCCCCCGGCTGGCAAGGACGGCCAGGAGCCGCTCGGGGTCGCGCGCCACGTCGTCCGGCACGAGCACGCTCGGCACTCCCCGGAGCAGCGGGCCGAAGATCTCGGCGATCGAATCCACGAAGCTCAGGAACGTCTTCTGGCAGCAGACCTCGCCCGGCTCGTAGGGGAAGGTCTCCCACATCCAGAGCAGGCGGTTGAGCGTGCCGCCGTGGTGCCCGAGAACCCCCTTGGGCGTGCCCGTGGAGCCGGAGGTGTAGATGACGTAGGCGAGCTGGCCCGGAGCCGCCGGGAGGCCCGGATCGTGCTCCGCCTGGGCGGCCCAGGCGCCGTGGTCGCGGTCGAGAAGGACGGTCCGGGCCCCATGAGGCGGGAGGCCGGCCGCGAAGCTCTCGACCGTGAGGAGCACCTGGACGCCCGAGTCCGCCAGCATGAAGGCCAGGCGCTCGGCGGGCGCCCGCGGATCGAGCGGCACGAACGCGCCCCCGGCCTTGAGCACCGCGAGGATCGCGACCAGGAGATCCGGCGAGCGCTCGAGCGCGACGCCACAGAGCGACTCGGGGCCGATCCCCAGCCGGCGGAGGTGGCGCGCCAGCCGGTTGGCCCGGGCGGAGAGGTCGCGGTAGGTCAGGGTCTCGCCGTCCGCGAACGCGGCCGGGGCGTCCGGCGTGCGCGCGGCCTGGCTCTCGAAGAGCTGGTGGAGGCCCAGGGCCGGAACCGGAGCGCCCGCGGAGTCGTTCCACTCGGAGAGCAGGGTGTGGCGCTCTGCGGCCGAGAGGAGCGGCGAGGCGTCCTCGCGCTCGCCGGGCGCCGCAACGATCGCGGCGAGGACCCGTTGCCAGGCCGCGGCCACGGCCTCGATCTGGCCGGGGCCGAAGGCGGAGCGGCGGTAGTCGAGCTCCAGGCGGAGCCGCGAGGTGTCGTGGTCGAGATTCGCCTGCACCGTCAGGTCGTAGTAGGTCTGCTCCGACGCGTCCGCGCCCAGCACCTCGATCCCCGGAAGGCGGCGGAGCTCCCGGTAGACGTGGAAGTGGGTGAAGTTGAAGACCGTGTCGAAGAGCGGCTGGCCGCCGCGGGCGCGCTGCAGCTCGGAGAGCGGATAGCGCCGGTGGGGCGCCTGCTCGCGCTCGGCCGCGAAGGTGGAGAGCACCAGGTCCTCCCACGTGCCGCCGGTGAGCTCCAGGCGGAAGCAGACGGCGTTCAGGAAGAGCCCCAGGATCCGCTCGCCGTCCGCGATCTCCGGGCGGCCGTTTTCGAGCAGCCCCGTCATCACGTCGTGGCGGCCGGAGAGGAGGCCCATCACCTTGACGTGCGCCGCGAGCAGCACGCTCTTGAGCGGCACCGAAAGCGACCGGGCCACCCGGACGAGCTCCTCGGTGAGCGGCGGCGGCACGGGCACGTCGAGCCGGCCG
>DATEIO010000972.1:0-5134 GCA_035278895.1 Thermoanaerobaculia bacterium
GTCAGGGCCGGAATCGAGGTCTTCTGGTCCATCCACGAGCAGGAGCTCGCCTCCATTCTCGGCCTCGTTCCCCTGCCGGACGCGGGGACGACCGTGTGCGAAACCTATCCCCGCTACGTCTTCAAGCAGCTCTTCCCGGGCATTTCCATCCCCTCGAAGCGCAACGACCCGTTCGCCTACGTCGAGACCGTCTGGCCGCGCATCCAGTCCCTGGGCTACGCCTGTCCCTCGGTGCTCCGTCCCGGAGTCGACCACCTGGACGCCATGCTCTGCGCGCTCGCCGCCGAAGCCTGCCTGGAAGCCGACGGAGCCCTCCCCCCGGGCACCACCGGCGTCCCGCCGGTCGTCGATTTCGAAGGCCGGATTCTGCGGGAAGGGTATATCGTGGCGCCGTAGAAAAGGACTAAGGACACCAACGACACCAAGGACATCAAGGAAGAGAGACGACTCCGCGTCCTTGGTGTCCTTGGTGTCCTTACTTCGGCTTTTCTGGCCTAAGCCGGCTTGAAGAACGCCATGTACGCCGCGACCGCTCCGAGGACCGGCAGCAGGATCCACAGCAGCGTCCGCAGGCCCGGCGCCCTCTTGATAAGGACGAGCGCCGCCCCGAGGAGCAGCCATACCACCAGCTTGATCCACATCCAAAGCGGCCAGATCCCCGGGTTCGACATCCCGATCCGGGCGAGCGCCCCGAAGCCCGAGACCAGGATGATCACCAGGCCGATCCCGTGAAGCATGCCGGCGAGCTTCCGGTCCTGCACTCTCTCGCCACCCGTGCGGGACGCGAGCAGAAGCCCGCCCAGCGCAATGAACGTGAACAGAATCCCCAGAATGTGGAGCACCTTGTAGGCCGCAAGGCTCATCAGCGATCCCTCCCTTTCAAGTTGCGCGGATTCTACCCCTGAATCCTAGCTTGAAGCTCCAACTGCACCAGCCGCATGAAATCCTGGGCGTTCGTCACCACTCCGAAGGCCTGGTGCGTGCCCCGGTCCTTGAGCTTGCCCACCACGAACTCCGTCTGGTCCACGCAGATCGTGGTGATCTCCGAGATCTCCCCGTCCGGCCGCACGCAGAACGTGGGGAGCATGTTGCCCGCGGCGATGGCGTGGAGGGCGGTTGCCACCATGACCACCATGGTCGCCCGGGAGGTCAGATCCCGCATCGCCTCCTGGGAGTCGAGGGCCGAGGGGATCGTCTCCGGCAGCGGGCCGTCGTCGCGGATCGAGCCCGCGAGCACGTAGGGAGTGCCGGTCACCGTGAGCGCGTGCATGATCCCGCCCGCGAGGCGCCCCTGCTCCACGAGGGCCGCAACCGAGCCGGCCTTCTTCACCTCGTTGATGGCCTTCATGTGGGACGAATGCCCGCCCGCCGTGCCCGAGCCGTCCGCCAGCATGCCGAGCGTGGTGCCGAAGAGCGAGGCCTCCACGTCGTGAACGCCCACGGCGTTGCCCGTGATCACGCCGTGGCAGAAGCCGTTGTGGATCAGCCACTCCATGGCGATGCGCCCGCGGGCGTGGACCAGGGCCGGGCCGATGACCCAGAGGATGAAGCCGTCCTCGCCGCGGTTCCGCATGAACTCGCGGAAGATGGCGTCGTAGTTCACCGGCTTCTCGCGGGAGACCTCGGACGCCATGAACGCGAACGCCTCGGGGATGTGGGTGTCGTCCACCTCACCGGAAAAGCCGCGGTCCCACACGAGCACGCCTTCCGAGCCGTCCTCAGCGCTGGCCACGGCCACGAGGTCGCCTTTCCGGACGAGGCGGAACTCCTTGATCAGGAGCCGCTCCGTGGCCGGGTCCCACACCAGGTGGGAGTCCATCCGGGGCCGCTCCGGCATGCGCCAGCGCCCCCCTACCTTCACGTATGTGGGGTGGTTCGTCGTGGACATGAAGCCGTCGGGCAGCACCGTATCTGCCGGAGCCGGCTCGAACCGGCACTCGGGAGCCTCCGCGAAGCGCGGACGGGAAAAATCGGGTTCGCGATACATGGGATCTCCTGGAAGGAGGGCGGGAAGATCCCACCCGGCCGGGGCGGCATGGTAGCCAACGCGGGGGGCGGGGGGCAAGGGTGGCTCTGCCATGGCTGACGGCATGCTCCCGGAGAAGGCGGTCCTAGGCTTTCCCTGAGAGGAGGGTCCATGGCCCAAGTCTTGGCCTCTCCGAGACCGCGGGAAGGACGAGCCTACGTGATTTTAAGCTTCTCCGCCTCAAGTGCCCTCAGGCAACTATCGAGTTCATGTTGCACCTCTTCCAATTCCCTCTCGATCTCCTGGATTTCGGATGAAAGCTCCCGAACACCCTTCAGAGATACTTCCGTTCCGGTTTGATCAACATACAATGGAGCCGAGAGCTGGAAATTAAGCGTTCTTATCTCCTCCGTGCTCACAAGGCGACAGAATCCAGGCTGAGTCTCCTGGCTGCGCACCGCTTTAGCAATTCGATCTATCGTCGAATCGGGTAGCCGATTGAGCCGCCCGGCCGTCTCGTAGCTCTGGCTCGCATCGATAAAGAGCACTCCCTCGGTTTCCTTGCCTTTATCGAACATGAGCACCGCGACTGGAATTTCAGTCGCCTGGAATAACTTTGGAGGTAGTGAAACAACGCTTACCAAGAGGTTCTCCTCGACCAGGCGTCGTCGGATTTCCCTTTCCTCCTGTCGGACAAGAGTTCCGAGGGAGACAATGATTCCTACTCGGCCCACCTTGTCGCGAGCAACCTCCAACATGTGGGAAAGGAACGCAGCCTCAGATCGGGCCCGCGGGTTGAGTCCCCACCGGAAAAGCTCAGGACGTGTCCATTGGAGCAGGTCGCCCTCCCAATCACGCCAGCCGAAGGGAGGATTACCAAGGACTACGTCCGCTTTCATAAGCTTGCCGGACTTTTCAAGGATTGGCGATCTCAGAGGATCGGCGAGCTTGATTCCGGAGTTAGGCATTCCTCGGAAAAGGAGGTTCATCTTGCATATAGACCAATTCTCCAGCCGCTGATCTTGTCCCACGATCGGGCCGTGCTTGGGTCCGACATGTCGAGCGACCCGGGAGAGGAGGATGCCTGATCCGCAGACAGGGTCGAGAGTCACCTCTCCGGGGCGTGGATTCAGCAGGCTCGTCAGGAGATTGGCCAAGGCCGAAGGAACATAGAATTCTCCGCCCGATCGCCCCTCGCGTTCGGCAAGAAGGTGCAGAAACCTCTCGAAAAAATCCCCGATCTCTTCCGGGTTCTCGAAGCTGGCGGGGCGGAAATCGGCTTTGGAGAGAATGTCGACAGCCTTTGAGAGAGGTCTCACGCCTTGGGCTTCCATTCGGCTGAACTGTTCGAACCGGATATTTCGAAAGACTCCTTCTAGAAGGTTGGGGTTCTGGCTCTCTATTGTACGAAGTGCGGCATCGATCCGAAATGCCAGGTCAGGCTGTCCGAGAGCATGGCAAAGGTGTTCCCAGTTGCAGCCTTTTTCAAGCTTCAATGCTCTCCAGGCTGGCCGCCAACTCTTGCGGCCAGGGCGGTCGATCTGCTCACGGCGTAGATCCGACAGGAACTTCAAGAAGAATAATGCTGCAATATAGGGGGAATCGTTGCCCGCGGACATTCCTCGCATCGCATCCATGGTGCTGGAGGCGATTTGTTCGAGCTCCTGAACCGAGGATTTGCCGTTCATGTCTGCTCCTGCCCGTGATGAAGCATCCGGCAAACTGATCTGACAAGCTCTGAACGCTTCCTTTCTAGTTGCCGCCGCAGAAAGCTCTCGCGGCGTCCAAGTCGGTGCAGCCGAATGATTTGAGCCTGAATTTCAAGAGGTGGCAACTCAATTTTGAGTGCTCCAAAAAACTGCTTTGTAACGAAGGGAATCCCAGTCCCGGTAGCGACTTTCTCCAGATAATCCTGGGCTTCGGCTTCGTTGATGACCCAGGCGAGAAACGCTGGATCGACAAGCTCCGTCTTGAGGCGCAGGATGAAGAAGTAGTACCAAGCAATTGCGGGAATGGCCGCTGGGAGGCCTTCAACCAAGGTGGCCGAGCGCCTCCTCCCGCGTGCGAGGAAGAGGACCTCTCCGTTGTTGACTACGTATGGAGAGAAGTCGCGTGTCGCAACAATTTTGTCGAGATGGCTGACGACCAAAACGTGGTCATTCTCGTTGTCGATATCCTTGGCTTGGATGGCCAAGTGAGTGCCTTCGGGACTGGGCTCAAAGCCCTCACGCGGCTGGTAGCCGGTCTGAATGTTTGCTAGTTCCTCGACTGCAATCCGCACTCTTCCGCCCTTCGAAGAACGGCGGCCCGGCGTTGCACCGGGCCGCGACTACCTGCTACCGGACGCCTCCCGAAAGTATCCGGTACACATAAATGAAACAAGTATCCACTCCACCGGGATGCGGCACCGCCTGGCAGCCCATCCGCCGGAGGAGGATCTCGATTTGCCGGGCATTGAGCTCCGAGCCTGCATCCAGGCATCTCCAGTCAGTACCGACCGACCTCGATTCTCGCTCGGCGCTCTGGGGATCGGACGTAATACCGCACCGCCAGTGCGCATAGATTTCGTCCAACCACGTGATATAGGACTCGAGGACTTCTAGAATCTCGTTTAAGGTGGGTACACGTCGAGCAACTCGGCTCATTTTCACTCCTGTGAAAGTCCGAGGCTTGACGAGGCGGCGGGAAGGCGCTTAAATCGGTTTGGCAGTAGCTGCCCTCTCGAGACTCGCCAAGACCTCGGGTTGGTGGTTGCCAAACGGCTCGGCGCCCCCGCGTCGAGCCGTTCCTTCGTGAATCTCCCAGATGCTGCCTCCTTTCTGCATAACTGGCAGTCCGCACTGCCGATGCATCAACGCTACGCCTCTGGTAGAGCTGTGTCAAGAGAGATGGTCAAGCCGACTGGATTTCGCCGGTAGGGGCTAGAGCGCTGAGACGGGAGAGGCTAATCTCCAACGCCGCCACTCTGGGTGATACCAGGGAAGAAAGAGAACCCCCTCTCTTCGGAGGAGAGGGGGTTGGGTTGGAATCCTACCGCGGCGTCAGCACCTCCTGCGTCGTCGTGGCGTCCTCCACGTCCGCCGGCCGGTAGGGCCAGTCGTGATAGTGGTTGGTGAGCCAGAGGTGGAGCTGGTCGGCCCGGAAGGGGCTGCTCGGGAGGCCGCTTTC
>DATEIO010000973.1:0-3156 GCA_035278895.1 Thermoanaerobaculia bacterium
GATCGGCGGCCTGATCCTCGCGAACCTCCTGGCGCGGGAGGGATTGAAGGTCCTCCTCGTCGAGCAGCACTACATGGTGGGTGGCTACTGCAGCACCTTCCGCCGGGGCGGCTATACCTTCGACGCCGCGACCCACTTCTATCCTCTCCTGGGAAACCCCGAGACCCTGACCGGCCGGCTGCTCGGAGAGCTGGGCGTCACGACCGGCTGGGTCCAGATGGACCCGGTCGACACCTTCCACTTTCCGGACGGCTCGCGCTTCGAGGTGCCGGCCGACTTCGACCTCTACCTCGCGAAGCTCAAAGCCGAATTTCCCGAGGAGGCGGGCGCGCTCGACGCCTTCTTCGCCGCCGTGCGTGAGGCCTACTCCCTGGGGCTGCTCCACTATTTCCGGGAGCGGCCGATCGAAGCGCTCCAGCGCCTGATTCCCTACCGGGACCTGACGCTCGGGCAGGTCCTCGACTCCCGGTTCCAGGACCCCAAGCTCAAGCTCCTGCTCACGGCCGACTGCCCGCACTGGGGCTCGCCTCCGGGGAGGACCTCGTTTGTCTTCGACTCGATGCTGCGCCTCTCCTACTTCCTCGGCAACTACTACCCGGTGGGCGGCTCCCAGGCTTTTGCGGACGAGCTCGCGATCCGCTTCGAGGAGCAGGGAGGGCACCTCCTCACCAGTGCCGCAGCGAAGCGCATCGTGATCGAAGAGGGTGAGGCCCGGGGCGTCGAGATCGAGATCCTGCGCGGCCCTTTACGGGCGCTCTGGAAAGAGAGGGTCGTCCGCAGCGAGGTGGTCGTCTCGAACGCCGACCTGCTCTTCACGCTCACGCAGCTCATCGGGCCGGAGCACCTGCCGCCCGAAGAGGTCGAGCCCGTGCGCCAGCTGCGCGCGACGTTCCCCTGCTGGCTCACTCATCTGGGGCTTCGCGGCGTGCCGGCCGAAGCCCTCCGCGAGGCCCAGGGCTACTACTGGGACTCCTACGACATGGACCGGGTCGGCCGCGACGCGTTGCGCTTCAAGCTCTTTGCCCCGACGCTCTACGAGCCCGCCATGGCGCCTTCCGGCGAGCAGATCCTGATCGTTCAAAAGGTCCTGGAGATGGATTACGAATCGATCAGGGATTGGTCGCGCCACAAGCAGGAGATCGAAGATTTCATCTTCACGAATCTCGAGCGGGTCCTCCCCGGGATCAGCGAGCACGCCGTGGTCCGGACGAGCGCCTCGGCGCGCACCTCCTGGCGCTTCACCCTGAACTACCAGGGTGCCATGCTGGGATGGGAGATGTCACCCGGCCAGTTGGGCGAGGGCCGGCCCGCGCCGGAGACGGCGATCGGCAATCTCTACTGCGTCGGGCACTGGACGCAGCCCGGAGGGGGCATCACCCCGGTGATCGTTTCGGCGGAGCGCGTGGCCCGGGCCATCCTCGCGGGAGAGCGGCAGGAGTCCCGGTCGGCTTCTCCTGCTACACTCTAACTGTGCGGACGCGCGTGTGGGCTGCGGTTTGTCTCTGGGAGGTTGTTTTCTCATTTCTTCTCATCTCTTCGCGCTTACAGAAAGGTTTTCACGACTTCGCATAGGCGGGTCCGCCGATGTATATAGCCGATCTGTAACGAATCCGGCGTATCCAACGCCTATCCATGTCGCACAACCGAGGGGCCATCCCTCTGGACGAGGAGGAGAGGACACATGGAGCCAGTCGCGATCAGGACGCAGATCAAGCAGATCATCTCCAACATCGCCGGCCTGGACCCCGGAAAGATCGGGGACGAGGCCACCTTCCGGGACGAGCTGAATCTGGACTCACTGTCGCTTCTGGAGATCGGTGTCGAAGTCGACCTCGCCTTCAAGCTTCAGCTTCCGGACGAGCGCTACAAGGAGATCGACAGCCTTCCCGCCATGGTGGGGTTGGTCCAGACCCGCCTCCAGGAGATGCAGCCGCAAGCGGTGCAGGCATGACCCGGATCGTGGTGACCGGCCTTGGCCTGGTCACCCCGGTCGGCACGGGCCGCGAGGCAGTCTGGGAAGCCCTGCTCGCGGGCCGCTCGGGGATCAGACCGGTCGAATCCTTCGACACCAGCCGTTTCACGACCCGCCTGGGCGCCGAGGTTCCCGGCTTTACGCCCCGTCTTCGGACGCTCGACCCGGCGAAGACCGGCCGCGCCTCCCAGTTCGCAGCCACGGCCGCCCGCATGGCGCTCGAAGACGCCGGACTGGGGGCCGGAGACGTCGCCCCCGAGCGGGGCGGGGTCGCCATGGGCACCACCTCTGGCGAGCCGCTCGAGGTCGAGCGCTTCGACGACAAGTATCTGGCCGGCGAGCTGGACAAGGTCGGCCCCGAGTTCATCTCCCGCTATCCCTGCCACATGATCGCGGCCCACGTGGCCCGCGAGGTGGGCTTTGCCGGGGTCAACACCATGATCCCCACGGCCTGCGCCGCCGGCAACTACGCCATCGCCCACGCGACGGACGTGCTCGCCGCCGGCCGGGCCGACGTGATGCTCGCCGGGGGCGCGGACTCCTTCTCGCGCATCACCTACACCGGCTTCCACCGCCTGGGCGCCATCGCTCCCGAGCGCTGCCAGCCGTTCGACAAGAACCGGAAGGGCATGGTCCCCGGCGAAGGCGCGGCCGTGCTCGTGCTCGAAACCCTCGAGCGGGCGCGCGCCCGGGGCGCAAGGATCTATGCCGAGCTCGCGGGCTACGGCCTCTCCTGCGACGCCCACCACATGACCGCCGCGCATCCGGAAGGCGACGGCGCGGCCCGGGCCATGGAGCGGGCCCTGGCCGACGCCGGCCTCAAGGTGGAAGACGTCTCCTACATCAGCGCCCACGGCACGGGAACGCCCACGAACGACCGCCTGGAGACGATCGCCGTGAAAAGGGTGTTCCGCGAGGCCGCGCCCACGATCCCCATGAGCTCGATCAAATCCATGATCGGCCACACCATGGGGGCGGCCTCGGCCATCGAAGCCGCGGTCTGCGCTCTGGCGGTCTCGACCGGCCGCATCCCGCCGACCATGAACCTGGAGGAGCCGGAGGACGACCTCGACTACGTGCCCAACGTGGCGCGCGAGCACCGGGTGGCCGTGGCGATGAACAACGCCTACGCCTTCGGCGGCAACAACGCCTCCGTGATCCTCCGGGCCCTGGAGGGCTGAGCC
>DATEIO010000974.1:0-7115 GCA_035278895.1 Thermoanaerobaculia bacterium
GGCGCGCCAGGTGGTGCTCGCCATGAGCCACCGCGGACGCCTGAACGTGATGCTCCACACCGTAGGCCGCTCCCCCGCCGAGATCCTCGCCGGATTCGAGGACGTGGACCCCAAGAGCATCCTGGGCGGCGGCGACGTCAAGTACCACATGGGCGCGACCGGCGACCACGACGGCAAGAACGGCCACACGGTCAACATCCACCTCGTGTCGAACCCGAGCCACCTCGAAGCGGTGGCCCCCGTGGCCCAGGGCCGCGTGCGCGCCAAGCAGGTGCGCCTGAGCGACGACGCGAAGCAGGAGCAGGTCTTTCCGATCGTGCTCCACGGCGACGCCGCCTTCGCGGGCCAGGGCATCACGGCCGAGACGTTGAACCTGGCCGACCTCCCCGCCTACAAGGTGGGCGGCACGGTGCACGTCATCGTCAACAACCTGATCGGCTTCACGACCGAGCCGCACTCGCTCCAGTCCTCCCGCTTCGCCTCGGACGTGGCCAAGCGCCTGCCCATCCCCATCCTCCACGTCAACGGCGAAGATCCCGACGCCGTGGCGTGGGTGGCACAGATGGCGGTCGACTACCGCTATGCCTGGAAGAGCGACGTGGTGGTCGACCTGATCGGCTTCCGGCGGCACGGCCACAGCGAAGTGGACGACCCGACGATCACTCAGCCGCTCCTCTACAAGAAGATCCAGGCCCATCCGCCCCTGTGGCGGCTCTATGCCAAGGCGATCGAGCTCCCCGAGGAGGAGGCGAACCGCCGGGCCGACGCGATCCGGGCCGAGCTCGACGCCGCCCACAAGGAGGCGGGGACGATCGAGAAGAAGCCCACGCTGCGCACCATGCCCGCCTATTGGGACCGCTACCACGGCGGACGCTGGCGCGCCGAGTACGACGTGCCGACGGGCGTCTCGAAAGAGGAGGTCGAAGCGCTCACCGGGACGCTCACCACGGCGCCCGAGAGCTTCCACGTCCACAAGAAGATCCAGGCCCTGCTCCAGCAGCGGGCCGAGATGGGGCAGGGCAAGCGCCCGCTCGACTATGGCATGGCCGAGGCCCTGGCCTTCGCCTCGCTCGTCAAGGCCGGCGTGCCCGTGCGCTTCTCCGGGCAGGACAGCCGGCGCGGCACCTTCAACCAGCGCCACGCCGTGCTGATCGACGTGGAGGACGCCTCCGAGTACATGCCGCTCGAGCACATCGCGCCGGACCAGGGGCGCTTCGAGATCTACGACTCGATGCTGTCCGAGCTCGCCGTCCTGGGCTTCGAGTACGGCTACAGCCGCGACTTCCCCGAGACGCTCGTCTGCTGGGAGGCGCAGTTCGGCGACTTCGCGAACGGCGCGCAGATCATCGTCGACCAGTTCATCACCGCGGGCGAAGACAAGTGGGGCCTCCTCTCCGGCGTCGTCATGCTCCTCCCCCACGGCTACGAGGGGCAGGGGCCGGAGCACTCGAGCGCCCGTTTCGAGCGCTACCTCCAGCTCTGCGGCGAGGACAACATCCAGGTCTGCCAGCCCTCGACCGCGGCGCAGTACTTCCACATGCTCCGCCGCCAGGCGCTCATGCCCTGGAGGAAGCCGCTCATCGTGATGACTCCCAAGAGCATGCTCCGCCACAAGGACTCCTCCTCGACCGTGGAGGACCTGGGGGCCGAGCGCTTCCAGAAGGTGGTGGGGGACCGGGACGTTGCGGACGCCCGGCGGGTGATCCTCTGCACCGGCAAGATCGGCCACGAGCTCAAGCGGGAGCGGGAGAAGAGGCAGGACAAGGCGACGGCCGTCGTCTTCCTAGACCAGCTCTACCCCTTCCCGGAAAAAGAGCTCGCCGCCGAGTTCGAACGCCACCCGAACGTGCGCGACGTGGTCTGGGTCCAGGAAGAGCCGGCCAACATGGGAGCCCTCTTCTTCGTCCAGCCCCGGATCGAGCGCCTGCTCCGGCGCCCCATCCGCTCCGTCAAGCGCTCCGCCTCCGGAAGCCCGGCCACGGGATCGTCCAAGGCCCACGCGATGGAGCAGCAGACGCTTCTGACGTTTGCGTTTACAACGGGGGTGTGAAACAGGGCCGTTGAGGGGGTTGACGTCGCCCCCTTCCGTAAGGCACCCTTTGCCCATGGTTCGCCGCTCCGCCCTCACCGCCCCCGCTTCGATGTGCATGTGTGACATGGCACACCGCGGGGAGGGAGCGCCCGGAGCCTAGGCAAGACCGCCACATAGAGCTTCGACAGTTCCAGAGACCCGCGACGGCGCACCCGGAGCGGGTCTCTTTGCTTTTCGGTCGCGCCGTCCACCAACCAAGGAGGACGTGAGATGACGACCGAAAGCAGTAAGACGTCCGTTGCACCGGAGGGCGAGGTCAGGGGCCTCGTCACCTCCGAAAAGACCCTTTTCTGGGATCACCCCCAGCCGTTCCCGCTGGAATCCGGGGAGGTCCTTCCCGAGGTGCGGGTCGCCTACCGCACGTGGGGGACCCTGAACGCAGCCGGCACCAACGCCGTGCTTGTCTGCCACGCGCTCACCGGCTCGGCGGACGCCGACCTCTGGTGGAGCGATCTCTTCG
Organism: Thermoanaerobaculia bacterium; assembly: GCA_035278895.1. GTDB lineage: Bacteria > Acidobacteriota > Thermoanaerobaculia > Multivoradales > UBA5704 > DATARR01. The sequence goes on from DATEIO010000974.1 coordinate 2,553, forward strand.
GCCCGGGGCGGGCGCTCGACCCGAAGCGGGACTTCATCGTGTGCAGCAATATCCTGGGAAGCTGTTACGGCACGACCGGCCCTGCCTCTCCGCGACCGGGCGACGGCCGGCCGTACGGTGCGGACTTTCCGGCGGTGACGGTGCGCGACATGGTTCACCTCCAGGCCGCGCTGCTCACCGCTCTCGGGGTGCGGCGGCTCCGGCTGGTGCTGGGCGGCTCTCTTGGCGGCATGCAGGTGCTCGAGTGGGCAGCGCTCTACCCGTCGGTTGTCGAGGCGATCGCGCCTATCGCGGTTTCGGGCCGGCATTCGGCGTGGTGCATCGGCCTGTCGGAGGCGCAGCGCCAGGCGATCTTCGCGGACCCGGGCTCGGGGCTCGCCATCGCGCGGGCCATCGCCCTGTGCACCTACCGGAGCCGCGACTCCTTCGAGGAGCGCTTCGGCCGGCGCTCCAAGGCCTCCGGGCTCTTCGAGGTGGAGAGCTATCTCCGGTACCAGGGCGAGAAGCTCGTGGACCGCTTCGATCCCCACGCGTACGTGACGCTCACCCGCGCCATGGACAGCCACGACCTCGCGCGGGGCCGGGGTTCGTACGAGGAGGCCGTGCGCGCCATTCGCCAGCCGGCCCTGGTGGTGGCGATCGATTCGGACGTGCTCTATCCGCCCGAGGAGCAGAGGGAGCTTGCGGCCCTGCTGCCGGCCGCGCGGCTCGCGTGGCTGCGCTCGCCCCACGGGCACGACGCGTTCCTTCTGGAGGGGACGAAGCTCGACCGCCTGCTCGTGGGTTTCCGGGCTTCGCTCGCAGCCACTCTCCGTCCCGTCCAGCCGAGGCACCCGCGGGCGGAGGCGGTCCGGGTCGTGCTGGCCGGGGCAACGGGACGGGTGGGCTCGAAGCTGCGAGAACAGCTCGCTTCCCAGGCGCCGGAGCTGGCTGCGGACCTCGGAGCCGAGCTCAAGCTCGTAGGAGTTTCGAACAGCCACCGCATGGTCTGGGAGGACACCGGGCTCGACCCGGATTGCGCTTCCGCTCTCCTGGTGGACGGAGAGAGGAATGACTGGGACCTCCTTTCCTCTCGCATCTTTCATCGGACGCGGGCCCGAGGAGAGCGGCTGGTCTTCGTCGACTGCACGGCCAGCCCGCTCCTGGCAGAGCGGTACGAACCGCTTCTCTCGGCGGGAGTCGCGGTGGTCACACCCAACAAGCTGGCCAACTCGGGTCCCCTCGAGCGCTACCTGCGTCTGCACGCCGCCTCGGCGCGGGAAGGCGCCCCCTACCGGTACGAGACCACGGTCGGAGCGGCCCTGCCGGTCCTGGGCACCCTCGCGGATCTCCGCCGCTCTGGCGACCGTCTCCTCGCGCTTTCGGCCGTGCTCTCGGGCACGCTCTCCTTCGTGCTCCACCGCGTGGGCCGGGGAGCCGCGTTCTCGGAGGCGGTGGCCGAGGCGCACCGGTTGGGTCTGGCCGAGCCCCATCCCCGCGAGGATCTGACCGGCGAGGACGTGGCAAGGAAGCTCCTGATCCTCCTGCGCGAAGCGGGCTACGACCTCGAGCGGGACGACGTGGTGGTCGAGCCGCTCCTCCCCGGCGGGCTTCCGGACGAGCCGGACCCGGAGCGGTTCCTGGCGTCCCTCGCCGCCTTCGACGAGGAGTGGAAGGAGCGGGTGGAGGCGGCCCGGGCGCGCGGGGAGCGCCTCCTCCATGTGGCGAGCTTCGACGGCGGCGGCCCCAGGGTCGGCCTCGCCGCGCTGCCGGAGGATCATCCGGCGGCGCGGATCGGGGCGGGGGAGAACGTGGTGGTCTACCGGACGGACCGTTACAGCGCGGTCCCCCTCACCATCGCCGGCCCGGGCGCGGGTCCGGAGATCACGGCCGCCGGGGTGCTGATCGACCTCGTGGCCGCGGCGCGGGAGCTCGTCCACCCTACAGCACGAACCGTTTCGCCCCGCCCACCCGGATCCAGCGGTAGCCGTAGGGCTCGAGCTTCATCGACCGGTTGCCGTCCACCACGGAGTAGGGCTGCTCTCCCAGGATCTCGACCCACGGCTCCCGCGAGCCGTTCTTGAGATCGAGCCGGATTTCGGTCTCGCGGTCCGCCAGGTTGTGGACCGCGAGCACCGTTCCTTCCTCAAAGGTGCAGCAGTGGGCGAAGACGGCCGGATCGCCGCTGTCCAGGATCTCCCAGCTTCCCCAGCCGATCTCGGGGCATTGTTTGCGGACGCGGATGAGCCGCGCCATCCAGTGGAGGAGTGACCCCGGGTCCCGCTGCTGGGCGTCCACGTTGACGCGCGAATAGCCGTACTCCCCCTCGGCGATCACCGGCCGGCCCACGGTGCCGGGAGAGGCCGAGGAGAAGCCGCCGTTCGGCTCGTCCGCCCACTGCATGGCGGTGCGCACGCTCTCCCGCTCGGGCTGGGAGAGGTCGTCGCCCATGCCGATCTCCTCGCCGTAGCGCAGCACCGGCGTGCCGGGGAGGCTGAACATCAGGCTGTAGGCCAGCTCGATCCGCCGCCGGTCGTTGCCCAGCATGGGCGGGAGGCGGCGGCGGATGCCCCGGCCGTAGAGCTGCATGCCGGGGTCCGGCGCGAACTGGGAGAAGACGAGCTCGCGGTCCGCGGTGGAGAGCCGGCCGAGATCCAGCTCGTCATGGTTGCGCACGAAGTTCGCCCATTGCCCCTCGGGAGGGGGAAGCGGCGGAAGCTCAAGCCCGTGGGCGAGCGGCGCGGCCTCCTGCTTGGCCAGGGCCAGGAAGTAATACTGATTGACCAGGAAGCTGAAGAGCATCTGGAGCTTCGCGTCGTCGCCGAAGTACTGCGCCATCTTGTCGCGCGAGACGTTGGCCTCGGCCAGGAGGATGGCGTCGCCGCGGCGCCAGGAGAGGAAGTCGCGGAACTCGCGGAGGTACTCGTACTGGTCTCCCCCCGAAGTGTTGGCCCCCTTCATCTCCACGAGAAACGGCGCGGCGTCCAGGCGGAAGCCCGAGACCCCGAGCTCCAGCCACACACCCATGATGCGGCAGATCTCCTCGCGGACCTCCGGGTTCGAGATGTCGAGGTCCGGCTGCCATTCATAGAAGCGGTGGAAGAAGTAGGCCTTCGCCTCCTCGTCCCACTTCCAGACGGAGTCCTGATAGCCGGGGAAGACCATGCCCTCGTTGGCGTTGGCTGGAAGGGTGTCGGACCAGACGTAGAAGTCGTGGAAGGGGGAGTGCTTTTCCTTCCGCGCTTCCTGGAACCACGGGTGCTGGTCCGACGTGTGGTTGACGACCAGGTCGGCGAGCACACGGAGGCCGCGCTCCCGGGCCTGGTGCATGAACTCGACGAAGTCACCCAGCGTGCCCAGGCGCGGGTCGATGCCGTAATAGTCCTTCACGTCGTAGCCGTTGTCGCGGTTCGGCGTGGGATAGAACGGCAGGAGCCACAGGCAGGTCACCCCAAGGCTCGCCAGGTAGTCGAGCCGGCGGGTCAAACCCCGGAAATCGCCGAGGCCGTCGCCGTTCGCGTCCTGGAACGCGTCGACGTCCAGCGAATAGATGATGGCGTTCTTGTACCAGAGGTCGATCACGCGCTACCTCCCCCGGTTTCCCCAGGGCAAGATGCGCGCCAGAGCGTCCTCAGGCGGTCCGGACCTCTCCCGCGACGACTCCGGGAAGCTCCGTCACGAAGCCCGAGCCGAACGCCTGGGACGCGGTCCAGGCGCCGGGCTGGACCTTCCCCGCGAGCACCCGCTCGACCGCAGCGACCGCCGACTCGGCCGTGAGCCGATAGGCCTCGGGCGTCTCCAGGGTGGCGGTGACGGTCCGCCCGGCGGCGTTGCGCGCTTGGCCCCAGAGATAGACGCGGGCGGTCTCCCGCTGCTCGGGAGTGGGGCCGGTCACCCGGCGCTCCACCATCCGCTGGGCGAAGCGCTTGACCGGCGGCCACCCGGCGAGCGGCAGGAACGGAGCGAGTCGCTTCATCTTCCGGATCTGGGCCGGCGGCGCTCCGGAGTAGACGCGGATGTTGGGGATGCCGGTCGAGTGGTACGCGGTCGCGACGTCCCCCCAGGGGATGGTCACGGCCCAGCGCCGGCCACCCCGGCCGAAATCGATCTCTTTGGAGTCGAACGCGATCGGCACGGGCACGATCTTGCCGTCCCGCCGGATCGCTCCGGCGTGAGGCAGGCTCTCGATCATGGTCTTCAGGGTCCCCCGGCTGACGCCCCCCTTGTCCGTGAAGAAGGCGAGCACCAGGTCCGTTGCGTCAGGAAGGGCTTCCTTGAGGCGCGCGGCCAGGCAGTCCGACGGCACCACGTCGAAGCCCACGCCCGGGATGAGAGCCACCCCGGCCCGCCGCGCCGCCTCCCCCTGGGAGAGGACCCGCTCGAACACGGGGATCTCCCCAGTGATGTCCATGTAGTGGGCCCGCGTCCCCAGGCAGGCCGCCACCATGGACGCGCTCGTCTTGATGAACGGCCCCGCGCAGTGGAGCACCGCCTTGATTCCGAAGAGCTCCGCGGCCGTGCCTGTCGAGTCGTCCAGAGAGAATGTCCGGCTGGGAAGACCCAGCTCCCGCGCGAGCTTCCCCA
>DATEIO010000975.1:0-10449 GCA_035278895.1 Thermoanaerobaculia bacterium
GACCAGCCGCCGGGGGAGGAGAGCGAGACGAACGTCGTCCCGGCCGGCAGGGTGTCGGACAGCGCCACCGAGGCGGCGTTGCTGGGTCCGGCGTTCGTGACCGTGATCGTGTAGGTCAGGTTCGCCCCCGCCGCCACCGGATCGGGGCTGTCCGTCTTGGTGATGGACAGGGCTGCGGACGTGGCCACGGTGGTCGTCGCCGTGGCGCTCTGGCTGCCGGGATCGACCGTGGCGGTGTTGGAGATCACGGTGCCGCTCGCCACCGAGGCGTCGACCTGGACGGTCAGGGTGAAGGCCGCGCTGCCCGCAGGGAACGTGGCGACCGAGCAGGAGACGGTGCCGCCCGCGCCCACGGCCGGCGTGGTGCACGACCAGCCGCCGGGGGAGGAGAGCGAGACGAAGGTCGTGCCCGTCGGCAGGGTGTCGGACAGCGACACCAAGGTGGCGTTGCTCGGGCCGGCGTTCATGACCGTGATCGAGTAGGTGAGGTTCGTGCCGGCCGTCACCGGATCGGGAGAGTCCGTCTTGGTGATCGACAGGGCGGCCGAGACGGCCACCGTGGTGGTCTCGGTCGCGCTGTTGTCCATGGGATCGTCGGCCGTGGTGGTGGTGACGTTCGCCGTGTTGGAGAGCACGGTGCCCGCCGCGACCGTGGCGTCGACATGGACGGTCAGGGTGAAGGCGGCGCTCCCCACGGCGAGCGTGGAGAGCGAGCAGGAGACCATGCCGCCCGCGCCTACGGCCGGGGTGCTGCACGACCAGCCGCCCGGCTGCGTCAGCGAGACGAAGGTCGTGCCGGTGGGCAGGGTGTCGCTCCAGGAGACGCTGTCCGCCGGGTCCGGCCCGGAGTTGGCCACGGTGATGGTGTAGGAGAAGTCCGCGCCGGCGTTCACCGGATCGGCCGACTCCACCTTGGTGATCGAGACGCCGGAGGTGAGGAAGGCCGGCACCTCGAAGAAGCCGAGGATGGGATCGTGGTCGGACAGCCGCACCGGGGTCGTGCCGTCGTTCCGCGCGGTCTGCGGGAAGTCGGTGTTGATCCGCGGGTGCTCGACGCGCCGCGCCGTGGTGTCGGTGGAGAGCGGCGCGTTGACCAGGACGTGGTCGATGTTCTGGGCGTTGCCGTCGAAGATGTAGCCGTAGCGCTCGGGCGCGGGCGGCGTGTCGAACAGGTTGTCGAAGTCCGGATTGACCAGGTCGACGCCGTCGCCCGGCACCGCGGTCTCGTCGTCCGGCGACGGGGTTCCGTCGATGACGCCCATCGAATCCACCAGGCCGTCGTTGACGTCGAAGGCGTTGAAGTCGCCCACCAGGAGGATGTGCTCGGTGGGATCGGCCGTCTGCCGGGCCTGGACGAGGTTGGCCAGGTCCTCGGCCTGGGCGAGCCGCTTGGCGCGGACGCGCGCGCCCGACGTGGGCCAGCCGTTCGAGCCGGACGTCTCGGTGTTGACCCCGTTCAGCGAGCGCAGGTGGTTGACGATCACCGTCACCGGGAAGCTCGCGCCGTTCGGGTGGTGGATGATGGCGTTCAAGCGCAGCGGCGGACGGTCGTTGAGCGTCTCGGTCGAGGAGTCGGCGTTGACGAAGAGGGTGCCGTCGAGCTCCTGCTGGACCTCGACGACCTCGACGCGCGGCGTGGTGCCGCCGTCGACCGACATGGTCTTCACGAGGAAGCCCACGTCGATGCCGCCGATGTCGTTGCCTTCCACGAGATAGGCGTCGTACTCCGGATCGGGCTGCGAGGCGGCGATGGCGTCGGCGCTGATCCGCGCCGCGAGCGCCTGGAGGACCGTCAGGTTCTCCACCTCGACGACGCCCAGGACGTCCGGCATCTTCAGGAAGTCGCGGATGCCGAGCGACGCCTTGTTGAGCCGCTTGTCGAACGCGGCCGCGGTGAGCGCGACGTCGCTGATGCCGGGATCGTCCACCGTATCGAAGAAGCGCTCCATGTTGTAGGAGCCCACGGTGAACTCCCGGCCGGTCGGCGTGGTGACCGCCGTGGCGACCGGCCCGCCCGTGACGCCGAGCGAGGCGCCCGGGTCGGGGAGGATGGTGTAGGTGCGGAACGTGTAGTCGAGCGGCCCGATGAGGCCGGTGACGACCGCGCCGGAGCCCACGTCGACGAGCGGACCGCCGACCAGGCCGTCCGAATCCACGCGGATGCGCTCGGGGTTCGAGTCGAAGCGCGGGATGGGCGGGATCGTCCCTCCCGAGGGCGCCGGGTCGGGCGCCTGGATGCCCGCCTCGCGGAACGGCCGCGGCACGCCGGTGACGACGCCGTAGAAGACGCCGGACGAGGTGGCCGTGGCGTTCGCCTCGTTGACGGTGCCGAGCGTGGGGCCGGTCACGGTGAGGGAGACCACGCTCGCCCGCATCCCTTCCAGCCGCTCGAGCTGGTCGAAGGGGCCGGCCGGATCGGGGAAGGTCGCGGTGAGCGGGATCGCCGCGGGCAGCGGGTTGCCCGTCGAGAGCTGGACGACGGTGGGCGAGGTCAGCTCGGTGAGCGGCGGCTGGAGCGGGTCGGCGCTCGGCACGAACTCGGCGACCGTGCCGGTCACCTGGACGTAGTTGCCCACCACGGCCGCGGCCGGCGGCGCGGCGTTCGTGAAGACGAGGACGCCCTCCGAGGTCGCCGGGTCGGCATCGACCGTGGCGTCCGGTTCCTGGATGAAGAAGCCGTTGCTCTTGACGCCGGTCACGATGCCGCGGGTGGTGACGCTGGCTCCCACGATCGGCGACGATGCGCCGGGGCCCTGGATGTCGTGGATCGGGGTGATCGCCACGTCGTCGTTGTTGATCGTGCCCTGGCCCTGGACGTCGCCGGCGTTGGCGCCGGTGATGTTCGTCACGTTGACGAAGAACGTCTCGTTCGCCTCGGGCGTGGTGTCGCGGTTGACCGTGACGTTGAAGTTGTAGGGTCCGGAAGAGCCCGCGGCGATCGACTGGCCGGTGAGGCTCTGGGTCACGTAGTCGTTGTTCGCGACCGTCGCGGTGTTGTCGGCAGTGGCGATGTCGAAGGTGACGCCGCCAGGGCCCGCGGGGGCGGTCAAGGTGACCGCGAAGGTGAACGTGGTCGTGCCCGGCGGGTCGCCCTCGGCCAGGGTCACGTCGCTGATATTGAGCGCCGGCATGGGGACTCCGCCCTGGGGGGTCAGCGAAAAGCCGTCCACGGCGAGGCCGTCGTCGGCGCCGCTGGCGTTCAAGTCGTTCCAGCGGATCCAGAAGGTGGCGCCGTTGGCGATGCTCAGGCTGGCGATCGTGTTGCTGATCGCCGTGCGGTTGGCCGCGGCGTTGCCGTCCAGGGCGCCGGCCGTTCCGGCCGTCTTGACCGGGTTGGTGAAATCGAGGGCGTTGACGTCGGTCCAGGTGCCGGTCGTCAGGCTGGTCGCGTTGGTGCTGTACTGGAAGTCGAGCCGGTCGTCCCGGGCCGCGGCGGTGTTGCCGATGCGCCACTGCTCTCCCGTATAGGCCAGGTCCAGGCTGGTGACCGTCGCCCCGGTGTTGTTGGTAAAGCAGGCGCCGATGACGGGGATCAGAGTGCCGCTCTGGAGCCCGCCCAGGGCACGGTCCGTGTTTCCGGCGGGGCCGTAGCTGAAGGTGTCGCCCGTGTTGCTGCCCCCGGTGTCGACCGCGTACTGCTCGTTGTCCCGCGCGCCGCTCCCGGTCTCAGTCAGGAACCAGCCGGTGATCGTCAGGTTGTTGGTCGTGCTCCCGGCGGTGTTCGAGAGCGTGTCGAAGTTCTGCGTGGACGCCGACCCCAGGGTGGTCAGGCTGACGCACTGGGCGAGGACGGGGCGTCCGGCCAGGACGGCGAGCACGGCGAAGGCGAGGAGCAGCACGAAGCGGCGGCAGTCGGATCGCATGGAGGTCCCTCTTGTGAAAGTGACAGACAAGATGCTGGGAGAGAAGTGTACCCCGATCCGGGGCCTTTGGGGTGACACCGCCGTGACGGTCAGGCAGGCATCCGCTTTGCAATCGGGCAAGCGGAAATGACGAGCCGTTCGGGGAAAGACCTCGAGCAAGACCGGCGGAGAGCGGCTCCGGAAAAAGGGAAGGAGAGAAAAGGAGCACCGCGATGAGTCGGGACGATTTCAAAGATTTCGAGCGGGCCGGAACTGGGATCGAAGGGCTCGATTACATCCTCGGCGGTGGCTTCCCTGCCCACCGCATGTACCTGGTCGAAGGGGATCCGGGAGCGGGCAAGACGACGATGGCCCTGCAGTTTCTCCTGGAGGGGGCGAAAAGGGGCGAGGCGGGGGTGTACGCCACCCTTTCGGAGACCGAGGAGGAGCTGCGCGACGTGGCCCGGTCGCACGGCTGGGACCTCTCGGGGATCACCATCTGCGACCTGCAGACGGCCGAAGAGAGCCTGAAGGCCGATTCGCAATACACGCTCTTCCACCCCTCGGAGGTGGAGCTTTCGGAGACGACGCGGGTGGTGCTCGAGTCGGTCGAGAACGTCAAGCCCGCGCGCGTGGTCTTCGACTCGCTCTCCGAGATGCGGCTCCTGGCCCGCGACTCGCTGCGCTACAGGCGCCAGATCCTGGCGCTCAAGCACTACTTCACGGGCCGCTGCTGCACCGTGCTGCTGCTCGACTACGGGCGCGCTACGGGCGACTTCCAGCTCCAGAGCCTCACCCACGGCGTGCTCTCGCTTCACCAGTCGGCACCCAGCTATGGGCGCCAGCGGCGGAGCCTGAAGATCGAGAAGATCCGCGGCATCCCGTTCCGCGGCGGCTATCACGACTACGAGATCGCGACCGGCGGCCTCAAGGTCTTCCCCCGCCTGGTGTCGGCGGACCACCCCGGAGGGCCGGTTCCAGGGCGGATCGGGAGCGGCCTGCCCGAGCTCGACGCGCTCCTGGGAGGCGGGCTCGACCGCGGGTCGAGCGTGATGCTCCTCGGCCCCTCGGGGGTCGGCAAGTCGACGTTGACGGCCCAGTACGTGGCCGCGGCGGTCGCCCAAGGGGAGCGGGCCGCCATCTACACCTTCGACGAGGCCCCGGAGAGCTGGATCGGCCGCGCGCAGAGGCTCGGCCTGAAGCTCGCGGACCATGTGGAGTCGGGCCGGATCTCGATCCGCCAGGTCGATCCCGCGGAGCTCTCTCCCGGAGAATTCGCCGACGACGTGCACCGTGTGGTGGAGGACGGGGTGCGGATCGTGGTGATCGACAGCCTGAACGGCTACCAGCACGCCATGCCGGAAGAGAGATTCCTCGTCCTCCATCTGCACGAGCTGCTCTCCTACCTGAACCAGCAGGGGGTGCTGACGATGATCATCCTCGCGCAGTCGGGGCTCCTGGGAGATATCGTGCAGTCGCCGGTCGACCTCTCCTATCTCACCGACACGGTGATCCTGCTGCGCTTCTTCGAGGCGTTCGGCGAGGTCCGGCAGGCGATCTCGGTCGTCAAGCGGCGGGCCGGAGAGCACGAGCGCAGCGTGCGGGAGATGCGCATCGGCCAGGAGGGCGTGCGGGTCGGGCGCGAGCTCCGGGAGTTCCACGGCGTGCTCACCGGGCGCCTCGAATACACCGGCGCCTCGGACCCCCTGATGACCAATGGACACGGGAAGGAGGAGGAGGTCAGCGTTGCTTGAATCCGGGGATCGTCTGGAAGAACGGGTCCTGATCCTGGCGCCCACCGGCCGCGATGCGGTCCTCGCCGGCCAGGTCCTGACCGCCGCGAACATTTCGAGCCGGCCGTGCGCCGACCAGGCCGAGCTCTTCCGCGAGGTCGAGGCCGGGGCGGGGGCGGCCCTGCTGGCCGAGGAGGCCTTGAACCCCTGGACGGTCAACGGCCTGCTCCAGGTGCTCTCCGGCGAAGGGCCCTGGTCAGACCTGCCGCTCATCCTCTTCGCCCGGGGTGGACAGACGAGCGAGGACATCCTCGAGCGGCTGGGCCCCCTGGGCAACGCCACGATCCTCGAGCGCCCGGTGCGGCTCTCGACCCTCCTCTCGACAGTCAAGGCGGCGCTGCGCGCCCGCCAGCGCCAGTACGAGGTGCGCGATCTGCTGAGGCGCCAGGCCGAGGCGGACCGGCGCAAGGACGAGTTCCTGGCCATGCTCGGCCACGAGCTCAGAAACCCGCTCGCCGCCATCCGGAATGCCCTCTACGTCCAGAAGGAGATCGGAGAGCAGGACGAGCACGTCGTGCGCCAGCGCGAGGTGATCCAGCGCCAGACCCGCCACCTCGCCCGCATGGTCGACGACCTCCTGGACGTCTCGCGGGTCACCCTGGGCAAGATCATCCTCAAGCGGCAGCCGGTGGACCTCGCGGACGTCGCCGGGCGGTGCCTGCACGAGCTGGGGATGCGCTCTTTAGCGGACGACCACGGGCTCGACCTCGCGGTGCGGACGGAGCCGACCCCGGTCGAGGGGGACCCCGTGCGGCTGGAGCAGATCGTCTGCAACCTGCTCCAGAACGCCATCAAGTACACGCCGCGGGGCGGGAGCATCACCGTCACCGTGGCTCCCGAGGACCGTTACGGCGTGGTGCGGGTGACGGACACCGGGGTCGGCCTCTCGCCCGAGATGCTCACCAAGGTCTTCGAGCCGTTCACCCAGGTGGAGAGCTCGCGGAAACGGTCGGAAGGGGGCCTGGGGCTCGGGCTGCCGCTGGTCAAAAAGCTGATCGAGCTTCACGGCGGCAACGTCGAAGCCTGGAGCAACGGCCCGGAGCGGGGGAGCGAGTTCGTCGTCCGGCTCCCCCTGCTCAAGGAGGAGAAAAAGATCCGCGCCGCTCTCTCACGGCCGCCCCAGAAGGCCGCCGTCTCCCCCGCGAGCTCGAGGAAGGGCCTGCATGTCCTGATCGTCGAGGACAACCCGGACGGCCGCGAGTCGCTGCGCGATCTCCTGGAGATCTGGGGCTGCCGGGTCGAACTGGCCGAGACCGGTCCGGAGGGGGTGGAGAAGGCCTGTGCCCTCCGCCCCGACATCGCTCTCGTCGACATCGGGCTTCCCGGCATGGACGGCAACGAGGTCGCCCGCCGCATCCGTGCCGTTCTCGACCGCGACCAGATCGCCCTGGTCGCGATGACGGGCTATGGCCAGCCCGAAGACCGCCGCCGCGCCTTCCAGGCCGGCTTCGACCGCTATCTCGTGAAGCCCGTCGACCCCACGGTCCTCTCCCAGCTCCTGGCCGAGGTCCGGGAGAAATCGGAGGCCCGCCTCGAGCCCCCGCAGACGATGGCGGCGGCGGGGTAGGGTACCTACAGCTCGAACGTCTTCAGCCTCGCCAGCGTCACCAGCACGAACGGCAGCAGGTTCGTGTTGATCAGGTCCTTGGCGGACGCCGCCCAGCCGTAGCCGTCCCGCAGGTCCAGGATCTCCATGCCGATCGAGACCAGGGCCCCCAGGATCAGCGACTGGTAGGACGTCAGCCGGCGGCGCAGCGCGATCAGGGACACCAACAGGCAGAGGAACCCGATGTAGACGTGGATGGCGTCCTTCGTCAGCGGAACGACGGCCAGCCACCAGAGCTTGAAGATCTGATAGTCGGATTTCATGGCGCGCCCTGAAGCCTATCGCAAACGGCAAAGGGGTTGGCAGAGCCCCCTCTCGTGTGTAGACTCATGCGCACTCAGCTATTGGTTGAGCGTCCATCCGTCGTTCGTTGTTCATGAACGCAACAACCGAGAGGGAAGTACTGCATGAAGGTCGTAGTCCGCACCGCTGTCGCCGCCCTGTTTCTCGCCACCGCCTCCCAGGCCCAGACCCTCGATCAAACCCTCAGCGGCTGTAACGGAGTGGCTCCCACGAGGACCCTCCAGGCCAATCCGTCCACCTACCGCTCGTTGATCCCGGGGCTCCTGCCCGGCGACCGGCTGCAGCTTGCGGCCGGCACCTACACGACGGGGCTGAACCTCTGGAACAAGAAGGGCCAGCCGGGCAAGTGCATCGTCATCGAGGGGCCGGCCTCCGGCTCTCCGGCCCTGTTTCTGGGGAGCGACTCCTGGAACACCGTGAGCTTCAAGAACTCGAGCTACATCGCGATCAAAAACTTGACGCTCGACGGGCAGGGGCGGCTGGGCGACGGCGTCAAGGGCGAGGCGGGGGGGACGTCCAACCACCACATCCTGCTCGAAAACCTGAAGATTTCGCGGCACAACAACACGGTGCAGACGGTGGGCATCAACAGCAAGAGCCCGGCCTGGAACTGGGTGATCCGCAGGAACACGATCACCTCGACCGGCACCGGCATCTACCTGGGCGGCTCCTCCGGCCAGTACGAGACCGTGGGCTTCCTGATCGAGAACAACCTGGTGTACGACACCCTGGGTTACAACATGGAGATCAAGCACCAGCTCACGCGGAACGTCTCGATCGGCGTCCCGGCCTCGGGCACCACGATCATCCGCAACAACGTCTGGAGCAAGGCGAACGGCTCGACGACGAGCCCGTACCCCTATCCCAACGTCCTCGTGGGCCACTGGCCGCTCTCGGGCAACGGCTCGACGGACCTCTACCAGATCTACGACAACCTCTTCTACCAGAACCCCTACGAGGCCTTGTTCCAGGGGGAGGGCAACGTCGCGCTCCACGACAACCTTTTCGTGAACCGCGGAGGCCCGGCAGCGGTCCGCTTCCAGAGGCACAACAGCGTGCCGCGCCGTCTGGAGGTGTACAACAACACGATCGTCGCGACCGGCACCGGCCTTTCCATCACCAGCGCCGATCCGGCCTACAAGCAGCGGGTGATCGGCAACGCCGTGTTCGCCGCGGGCACGCCGATCGTGGGCGGCCAGCAGACGAGCAATGTGACCGGGACCTACGCGGCCGCGTCCACCTACCTCAACAACCCCGGCGGCGCGATCGGCGCGGGGCTCGACCTCTACCCCAGGGCCGGCAAGCTCACCGGCACCGCGATCGACACGAGCTTCCTTTCCGGTCTCACCGACTGGAACAAGGACTTCAACAAGCTCGTCCGGATCACCACCTTCCGGGGCGCCTACTCGGGCGAGGGAGTCAACCCCGGCTGGCAGCCGTCGCTGACGATCAAGCCCTGATCGTTTGGAAATAACTTCAAAGCTCTCCTCGTTCAGGTTGCAGGTTCCGCCGTCCATCCGGCTTTTCCTGCAACCTGAACCGAGGAAGCGAAGAATGATCTACAAAGCCTTGCTCCGGGCTGCCCTCGCGGCCCTGCTTCTGACGACCGCCGCCGCCCACGCCCAGACTCTCGACCAGACCGTGAGCGGCTGCAACGGAGCCGCCCCCCTGCGGACGATCCAGGCCAATCCTTCGAACTACCGCTCCTACATCGGCGGGCTTCTGCCCGGAGACCGGCTGCAGCTCGCGGCGGGCACCTACACGACGGGCCTGAACCTCTGGAACAAGCGGGGAGAGCCCGGCAAGTGCATCGTGATCGAAGGCCCGGCCAGCGGCTCGCCCGCGCTGTTTACGGGGAGCGATACGTTCAATCTCGTGAGCTTGAAGGACACGAGCTACGTGGCGGTCCGGAATCTCACGCTCGACGGCCAGAGCAGGCTCGGGGACGGCGTCAAGGCCGAGGCGGGCGCGGTCTCCGTGCACCACATCCTGCTCGAGAATCTGACGCTCCGGAATTTCAACAACACGGTGCAGAGCGTGGGCATCAACGCCAAGTGCCCGGTGTGGAACTGGGTGATCCGCAGGAACACGATCACGGCGACCGGCACCGGCCTGTACCTGGGCGGCTCCTCGGGCCAGTTCGAGGTCGTGGGCTTCCTGATCGAGAACAACCTGATCCATGGCACTCTGGGCTACAACGCCGAGCTCAAGCACCAGCTCTCCAGGAACACCGCGATCGGAGTCCCCTCCTCGGGCACCACGATCATCCGCAACAACGTCTGGAGCAAGGCGAGCGGCTCGCTCACGGGCGCCGAGGCGCGGCCCAACCTCCTCCTCGGCCACTGGCCGCTCTCCGGCGCGGGCTCGACGGACTTCTACCAGGTCTATGGAAACCTTTTCGACGAGAATCCCTACGAATCCCTCTTCCAGGCCGAGGGCAACGTGGTCCTGCACGACAACCTGTTCGTGAACCGCACCGGCCCGGCCGCGGTCCGCTTCCAGAAGCACAACAGCCTGCCGCGCAAGCTCGACATCTACAACAACACCGTGGTGGCCGCGGGCACCGGGATCACCATCACCAGCGCCGATCCCGCCTACACCCAGAAGGTGACGGCCAACCTCGTCTTCGCCGCCACCCCGCTCACCGGAGGCCAGACGAGCGGCAACCTTCTGGGTTCCTACGCCACGGCGGCCACCGCCCTGAACAACCCCACGGCCCCCCTGGGCGCCGGCCTCGACCTCTACCCCCGCGTGGGCAAGGCGACCGGCACCGCGGTCGACACCAGCCTCTATTCGGGCCTGGTGGACTGGAACAAGGATTGGAACGGCCTGCCGCGGATCAACACCTTCCGGGGGGCGTACGCGGGGGAGGGGGTGAATCCGGGGTGGCAGCTGGTGCTGGGGG
>DATEIO010000976.1:0-10000 GCA_035278895.1 Thermoanaerobaculia bacterium
CTCAGGGCCCAGGAAAAGAGGATCGCTCTCCGGCTCGAAGTGGACGAGCGGGTGCCGCAGGATGTCGTCGGAGATCCTGTGAAGCTCGATCAGGTGCTGACCAATCTGGCCGGCAATGCGGTCAAGTTCACTTCCGAGGGATCGGTGACTCTGGCGCTCGAAGTCCGCGCGTCCAGGCCGGAGGCCGTATCGATCGAATTCCGGGTGAGCGACACCGGCATCGGGATCGCTCCGGATCGGTTGGAGCACATCTTCGACGACTTCACGCAGGCCAACTACGACATCGGCCTGAAGTACGGCGGCACCGGGCTCGGTCTGTCGATCAGCCGGAAGCTGGTGGAGATGTACGGCAGCCGCATTCACGTCGAGAGCGAGCTCGGGCAAGGCACTACGTTCTCCTTCGAGCTGCGCCTGAAGACCGTGAAGGACGCCGTTGTGCCCGGCGCGGCCGAGGAGGCCTCCGGGCTCGAAGGCCTCAAAGTCCTGGTGGCGGACGACAATGAGGTGAACGTCTTCGTCCTGACCGGCCTCCTCCGGGACTGGGGCGTCGAATTCGACGTCGTCTCCGACGGCCGGCAGGCCGTCGAGCACGTCCGCGCGCGGGACTACGACATGGTGCTCCTCGATCTGCGCATGCCGGAGCTCGACGGATACGCCGCAGCGCGGGAGATCCGCGCCCTGCCGGGAGAGAGGTTCGCGAAACTGCCGCTCTTCGCTGTCTCCGCCTCGACCCGCATGGGCCTCCCGCACGAGATCGACGCCGCCGGCTTCAACGAATTCGTCGGCAAGCCGATCAGTCCGGACATCCTCCTGGGCAAGATGAGACGCTACGTGCCTGGCAGGACGTAGCTGCGCTGGGAGCGCCGGCATCCTGCCGGCTTTTTGCGCCCTTCCTGAAACCTCCGCGGCCTTCCCGCATCCATCAAATGCGTGCGAGGCACTCCTCGATGGCGTTCCCGATCCGTTTGGCGTTTTTGGGGCCCACTCCCGCTTGGCGGGCGTGGGTACGCCAGCGGCTGGCGGCCGCAGCTACATCGTCGAGAATCGATCGGGCCTCGCGGTTCGAAAGGCCTGCCGGATCTGCCAGTTGCAGCAGATGGCTACGCCCAGGGGCCCGGCCTTCTCCGGCCACGGTCATGGTGTGCTCCCCGCCGGGACCGGGAGAGAACACAAGATCGTAGGCCGGTGCCAGCTCCCAACTGCCTTCGTCCGTCAAACGGAAAGCGAAATTCTTGACGTGATCGTCCCGATTGTGCGCCAGCACGTTGAAAACCATTCGGCGATAGCTCTCCAGGACGTCCTGGTGATTCCTGGTCAGGATCCGTGTCACCTCGAGAAGTTGCCGGTAGTCGCAGCTCGGGATGCGAAAGTTGGCGTGGATGAGATTGCCGAAAGTATGCACGTGATAACGATGGTTGCCTTTTCGATCGAATCGCTCCACTCCGAAAAACCGCTCTCCCTGGTGTGTCTCAAAAAGACGGGTGGGCGGCATCGCGATACCGGCATCCCTGGCCATGAGAGAGTAGGCGAGCTCTCCCGCACCCGCATCCGGAGAGTCTTCCCGGGCATGGAGCTTGACGATCCAAGGCGTGTAGCCTGCCGGAAGCTCGTCTTCTCCCGAGAGGATCGCATCCCCGCAGACCCCGACCAGCACCTTCGGCCGCGCACCCCCGGGGCTGCCTCCGGCGCGAAGGAGTTGCGGCAGTACCTCGCCGGCAGCGCCTTCGATCACCTGTCGGGAAGCGCGAGCCATTTCGTGCAGATCGAGAGCCTGTGCCTCGGGGCCTCCGGGATCGGCCGGCGGGTGATAGGTGAGCGCCCCCATGGTCCTGGTCCCGAGATAGGCCAGGCGATCCAGCACCGAAACCTCGGCGAGGACCGATCCTCGCTGCTGGAAAAACCGGTCCATGAGCAGCAGCCCCCATCCATCCGGAAGGGAATCATCGAAAAGACCGAAGATGGGGCCGAAGGCGCGATCGCGGTGCTCGAAGAGGCCCGGCTGCGGCGGCAGCTTGAAGGGGGAAAGCCACAGGGGATTCTGCAGAAAGGCCGGATCGTATTCGAAAACCACCCGTCCACCCGCCCGTGGTCCGGTCTGTGCCAGCCGGCCGATGACGCGTTCCTCCCCCGGCTCCCGGGAGAGGCGTACCTCCAGCTTCTTCATATCCGGCCCCGTTTGCGCGGGGACCGCTTCTCGTCTGCTTCCAACTCGGCGATGGACGACGCCCTAAGACCCTGGAAAAGGGCATCGAAGTCCCCGAGCCGGTTCAGGGCAAAGGCGAGATCAAGCAGGTTCTGGAGCGACACCTTCCCCGACTCCTCGAAACGCCGCAACGAGGCCAGGCTGACCCCGGACCGTTGAGCTAGAGTGCTCTGCTTCCACCCCCTGGCCAGACGTAGCTCTTTGACCCGGGCCGCCAGGGTCCCGCTGACCTGCTCAGGTGTCTCCAGGGAAAACTCGCTCATGGCACTCTCCTCGCCGACCGTAAGCCCTCCATAAGCGCTATTATACGAGCGCTACAGGCTGATTTCGAGGCGAAGAGCCTATATTTTGGCGCTTGGAGAAGGCTAAAGAGCGGTGATCCCCAACCTCTCCCGGGCTTTTTTCGAAAGCTTCTGGGCGACGAGGGCATACGACTCCTGGATCAAAGCCGTGACCTCTTCCTCTGGGAGGACCCCGCGCGAGGCCACGCTCACCCAGGAGTGTTGCGCCATGTAGGGCGCCGGCCGGATGCCCTCCTGCTGGGTCAGCGTGCCGAACACCGCCGGATGGACCTTGAAGCTGAACGGCTCGAAGTCGGGAAGGCCAAAGACCACGAACATCTTGCCGCCGACTGAGAAGACCAGGTCGTTGTCCCACTTGACGTCTTCGGTGACGCCGGGGAGGCTGCGGCAGAAGTCGAGGACGGGGTTGGTGGTTGGTTTGGGCATGGGGAGTCCTCCTGGGGGCTTTATGGTAACCCGGGAACGGATGCACCCCTGTAGAGACGCTCCCAGCCCGCAACGCTCCACTACTCGAAGGCCCCGAACGGCGGCACACGCACGGATGTCGGAAGGGCTTCGCCGTCGGGACGTCTCCTTCGGAGGGCAGGGCGCTCCAGCAGGACATGCCGTTTACAGAGGGATGGTGTTGCTCAGGTGGCGGACGCTTCGAAGGGAGACGTCGCGACGGTGGCGGCCTGCGAAGAGTGCTGCGCGTCTCGCCAACGTGGTCTTCGGTCGGTGGTGCGTTGCGGGCTGGAATCGTCTCTACGCTCCTGCGCTTTTGACGCCTTTGGCTTCTCTTCTAAAGACTGTCCTTCTTTATCGCCGAGTTCTCCTCTGCAATCGCTCCAATAGCTCTCGATGCTCCAAACCACCGTGTTCGAGGTACTTCTCAATGAGTTGGAGAATAAGATTACCATGGGCACCTTCATTGATGAAACGCTCGATCGTAGCTTTAATTTGCGAAAGCTCCCAAGACTCGATCTTCTCGCATCGCTTCAGCAGAACGAGCAGGAGACGGGCGAGTAGGTTGGGGTCGCTGCCTGAGAGCTCCCCTTCCTGCAGCTTCCAGAGTAGGTCGTGGTCAGCTCCTCCTTGGCCGGGCAGAGCTTCTAGGCGCTCTACCAGCTCAACAAGTTGACCGGTTAGGCTAAAGACCCAACTCAAGAGTGCCGAAAATTCTTCGCCCCCTGGAGCTGGAGGGTACTGAGCGCGATGTTCAAGGTAGAACTTGAGCCAGTCTCGCCAGATCTCAGCCTTCTGCTCGGGGAAGAGAGATTCGAGGAACTCGCCGAGCTCCCATACGAAATGCGCGAGGTCGTTATCGTTCGCTGTGGAGAGGAAAGCCTCAAACCACTCTTTCTCCAAGGGACTATCCGGTAAGGAAACAGCAGCTCGAGCCACGAACTTGCCGTAATCTTCTCTCCCTCTACCGAGATCTTCGAGATGGGATGCGAGCTGCACCACACTAGGAGTGATCTCCTCAAGCAGCGCTGCGATAGGGCGACCCCAGGTCAAGAAGCCGTGCCAAGCTTGGGCAGCCTGAAGCGCGTCGCGGTTCCAATCGAAGAGGGGCAGCAGGTTGGCTTTTGTCCAGCCTGGTTCGATCAAGAGTAAGTAGTGGGCTCGGCTGGCGAGCACGACACGGCCCATCGCGGAGGCGGTTCCCGTCCCACCTGCGATGGCGTCGAGTAATGGCTTGGCGGCGCGGGGAACCCCGCAACCTCTCTGGGGACTTGGGCCAAGCAACTCCCCGATGGCCTGGATCAGGAATTCGGCGAGCTTCCCGCCTGGGTGATTGATCGCCTGCGCTAGCCAGTCCTCGTTCTCGCCGAGCAGAGAGAAGGGGACCGCTTCGGAGAGCGGTAGGAGCTTCTCGGCCAGCCGGAGAGCACTGCGGAGCATGGCCTTGGTTGCCTTGGGCTCTCTTTGCTTGACGCGGCCCTGCACTATGTCTGCGACGCCCCAGGTCTGGGCTGCAAGGAGCCCGGGATCGTCGAGCACACTAAGCAGTTTTCTCCACTCACCAGGTATGAAAGCACGGTTCCCCCAGGCAGTCAGGATATCAGGCCATACTTGATGATCCAGGAGACCGCTTTCGAGCAGGTCGCGGGTGAAGGAGAGGCCCCATTCGAGGTACTCGCTCGCAGTGCGGGCAGTCTCCTCCAGGAAGCCGCGCACGTAATCTATATCGAACCGTCCCAGACGCCCTCGCTCCCTTGAGGCTTCCAGCTCCGCGAGCCATTGCGGTAGCGAGAGGCGGGCGATTTCCATGCTCGTGAGAGAGCTTTCCGGGCGGACCCATCCCGCCTCAACATGTTCGATATCTAATTCAGGGTGGCCTCGGGGTTGAAACTCGGGGTAGCTCTGATGGACCACCGCAATAGCACGTTCGAGGAGAGGATCGCCAGGGGCAGCCCGTTCTAGCCAGACGAGGACATTGAACCACCTATAAGACGCAGTTCGGCGGCGGTCTGGGTCATCTTGATACTCATCGATCTCCTGTCGATACAGACTCTCTGCATCTTTGAGAAACCGCTTGCGTTGGCGCGGACTTAGTTGGGGGAATGACTCTCGGAGGACTCGGAATGTCTCGGCTTTGAAAGGCATTCTGGTGGGCAGATATTGAGCCACCAGTCGTTCAAGTTTCCTGCTGGGCTTCCATTGCGAAGATTTCGCCAAGCCATAGAGGCCCAACTGGACAAGTTGTGGGGCGCTTGCAGCGAGCCACAATTCAATTACTGCAGCGCCTTTCTTGGGGTGAGAGGCCAGAAGCTCGTCGATGATGTCCTTGCCTATGTCGAGCAACGGCCCGGACTTTCTTCCACGGATGTGTGAGCTACCTTCGTCCGTCGGCCGATCCACCCAAGGGCGATCCCAACCCCAGGGGTCACCACTGGGCGTGGAACCCTCCAGATTCATCAGCCATCGCCACCTTGTTTCCAGCACCTCTGTGATCACCGAAACCAGAGGCCAAGCCAGTGCGTTGATGTGCTGACGTAGTTTGTTCCAGCGGTAATTTAGATCGCCGATCAAGGTTGATGTTTCAAGCGAAAAACCCAACTCACGTTCCCGCCCTGAAGGTGTGCTCTCTTGGAAAATTGGCTGGCAGCGCATGAGGTGAGCCAAAATTTGGACCGCGACCTCCGGATAATCCTGCGGGGAAAGGTAGTCTGGCCAATAACCCAGTTGGGCAGGCGAAGTGTTAGGAGCTGTGCGCTCGATCAAGAGGGTTGCCCAAGCGGCCGCCCTTTGAGCGTGAGCTCTTTCCACTCCTTTTCGCTCCGCGAGAGCGCTCCAGACCTGCTGGGAGGCCAGAACTGCAAGTACCCGGCTTATGGGGCGAATCGGCTTCAGGGCGATCTGCAACGCCACCTTGCCGCGGGAGCCAAGGGGATCTTCGGTGAACCAAAGGGCGAGATCCCGAAGCTGCTCTTGATCTCCCTCAAAAGAGAAGAGCGGCTGAAGCAGACCACGCTGCTCCGCCCACGTAAGCCAGCCCGGGTCCTTCGCATGCTGGTAGAAGAGCCTTGCCCGTTTCGGATTCCTGAGACAGAACTCAAGCTCCCCCTGCTCATCTGGCGCAAGCGTCCGGGGCTCTCGGCCCACAAGAGAGGGTAACCTCTGACCCCAGTCGAGAAAGCCGCGACGTTCGTAGCTCACCCACTGGCTGAGCCCTTCGCCTAGGGCTCTGTGGTTGTCTGCTGGATCATAATCGATGGGTTGGATGCCCAGAAGCTGCCACTTCTCCCGCTGACCGGATTCAGTGAGAGCAAAGCGTTGGCGGCCAAACGTGGGGGCAAGACCGCGGGTTAGGTAGCTCATCACCGTGTCACCGTAGCTGTAGCCTACGAAGAGCACCGTGTACTTTTGGAAGAGTTCCACCACGAAGCGGCCAGCCCAACCCTCTGTGAGATAAGCTCGACCGAAATCCGCGTCCGTAAGCACTAGATCCTCAGGAGCCCCTCCCAGAGCACCATGAAGGTGGACAAGTCCGGTGAACGAGGAGCCCACTGGTAAGGCAGGAGCGGTGTAGATCTTTATGCCGACAAGCTCAGGCCGAGCCGCGATTGCCCCTTCGAAGTGCTCATCGAAGTTGGTAGTGACGATCCGAATTCTATCAACAGAGCCAAAGAGAGCTATGAGGTTCTCGTGCAGTGCATTGAACTGAGAATTCGGTCGAGCAAGGTGCTTAGCCGCGAGACGGTGGACCGGAGCCCCCTTCTCCTTCATTCGACCCAGCACGCGATCCATCTGCCCTGCTTCTTCCGATAAAAGGGACCTCCCCAGAAGATCCTCTACCAAGCGTTGAAAGTTCGGTAGGCTGGCCGGTGGAGGCATCGAAACTCCGGCTCCTGCGAAGATCACCAGCCGGTTTTCCTCAAGTGCCGTCAGTACTTCATCTGGAAAATCCATTGAGCCGATTTGCATGCTCCCATCTTCTGCCATTTCTGTGATTACAGACAAGGGTGGTGCGTCAGTGCCGGGACGCGCTTATCTCGCAATCCAAGCCCCATCAGGAGCGACACTCCTTGTCCAGCGTTGTGTGCCGCCCCTTGCGGGGCTTTCCTCTCTTCTGGCGATCCCCTGCCCGGCGCTGACGCACCGGGCTATTCAAATGCCGCCCTTCGGGCTATGGCAGTTGGCTAACTCCGAAGGCCGACCCGGCGGGCTGTCGGGTTGATCCTCCGGGCCTCCCTACTCCTCTTCATCCAAGATGCGCTGGATGTCTACGCTGGTCAACGACGGTAGAGGCCGACCCGTTGCCGCCCGCGCGATCGGGAGCTCACTGCCACGACGCTGGAGAGATGCAGTGCGCGTCGCCATCTCTTTGTCGTAGATCTCCTGAGCCTGCAGCCAATAGCCGTTGGATAGGCCAAAGAATCGGCACAGACGCAGGTCTGTCTCGGCGTCGATGGCGCGTTGG
The DNA here is from genome assembly GCA_035278895.1 of Thermoanaerobaculia bacterium. GTDB lineage: Bacteria > Acidobacteriota > Thermoanaerobaculia > Multivoradales > UBA5704 > DATARR01. The sequence goes on from DATEIO010000976.1 coordinate 7,412, forward strand.
CCGGAGACGATTTCGCTGATCCACTGACGGGGGAGGCCGGCCTCCCGAGCAAGCCAGTCCTGAGAGAGCCTCATCGGAAGAAGGAACTCCTCGAGCAGCAGCTCACCAGGAGTTATGGGTTTGAGCTTTTCCACGACCTTTCGCTTTCGTCAAGGGGGACTTGACGGCTTCCGCATCGCCAGCCATCCAGCGAAAGTATACCCGGAGACTACTTGCCCGCAGTATCGTCTTCGCGATAGATTGTCTCCGTGACCCGCTCCCAACCTGGCCTTGGAGGCACTCCTTGGAGACGCAAAGACGGAACCTCCGAGCACGACCACGGCTACAAGCTCCTCTTCTCCCAGCCCCTCCTCATCGAGGAGCTTCTCCGGGGCTTCCTCCCCGAGGCCTGGGTGCACCGGTTCGACTTTTCCACCCTGGAGAAGACCGGCGGGAGCGTGATCACCGACGACCTGCGCGAGCGCCATGACGATGTCATCTGGAGGCTCCGCTGGAAGAATGGAGAGGAGGAGCACTGGTTTTGGGTCTACCTTCTCCTGGAGCTCCAGTCCACCCCGGACCGCTTCATGGCGGTGCGACTGCTTACCTATGTGGGACTCCTCCTCCAGGAGCTTATCCGGGAGAAGAAGCTGGAGCCCGGAGGGCTACTTCCGCCGGTGCTCCCGGTAGTCCTCTATCACGGGAAGCGGCGCTGGCGCGCGTCCTCGGACCTCGGGAGCCTCTTCACGCCGGTGCCGCGAGAGCTGAAGCGCGATCTCCCCCAACTTCGTTATCGGCTGCTGGATGCAGGCAAGCTCCCCTTGGACCGGCCCGACCTTCGGGACAACCTGGTGGCGGCGCTGCTCCGGCTGGAGACCGCGGAGGCCAGAAAGGCGGCGTCGCTGGTCAAGGAGCTCAACGTCCTAGTTCCGGCCGACGATGGACTGAGGAGGATCATCGACATCTGGCTCGACAGCCGGTTCCGGAAATATCCTTTTGGCGCTACAATTCCCGCAGGGAAGATCAGTCTGGGAGGTGCCACAATGCTTGACGAGACCTTCAAAGAGTGGGAGCAGAAGATGCGGCAACAGGGGCGCCGGGAGGCCGAGCGGGAGACACAGAAGCTCCTGCAGCAGGAGCACCGGGAGGTACAGAAGATGCTCCTGGGGATGCTTCGAGACCGCTTTGGCCCAATCCCCCAGGCAGTCCGCCAGCGCGTCAAGGATCTCTCCTCGTCGGAGTTGAGGACGATCGCCCGTCGTCTCATCACCGCCAACTCCCTTCAGGAAACTGGTCTCCTGGACGCGACCGTGGAGGTCGGGCGGGGAGCCAAGCTGAAGCGGTAATTCCGGCTTCAGCGAAGGGAGCTACGGCCCCTCATAGGTGTCTTCGAGCCTCGCTGTGCTCTGGTGGACGCGCTGCTCTCCCGCGGCAGCGCCGTGGTGAACCTTGCGTCCGTGGCCTCGTTCGCGGCGTTTCCGGTGCTCGCGTCCTACAGTGCGTCCAAAGCGGCGGTGCACTCGCTCACGCAGGCTACGCGCCAGGGCCTGAAGGCGCAGGGCACAGAGGTCTTCGGTGTGTATCCGGGGCCATCGATACGGACATGGCGCGCGAGCTGCCGTTCGAGAAGACCTCGCCCGCGGAGGCGGCGGAAGCGATTCTCCACGGCGTGGAAGCCGGCGCGGAGGAGATCTTCCCGGACCCCGCGGGCCGGCAGATGGGCGAGGCGTTCCTCGCGAGCCCGAAAGCGCTCGAGCGGTCGGTGGCGTCGGGAGGGGTGGTCTGACGGCCCCCCCTCCCCGAAACCCTCACCCCGACCCTCTCCCAGTCTCCCGCCCGCCGCCGGGAGAGGGCGCCCCACCCTCTCAATCCAGCCCTCTCCCTCCTCTCCCGGGGGATGGACGGGAGGCTGGGAGAGGAGGGCTGGGGTGGTGAGGGCTCGGGTGGGCGGCGTTTTTTACAGCCGGGTAAAGGTGATGCGGGCGACGGGCATGGGCTGGCCGTCTTTCGCGAAGTGCTGGTCCTTGCTCATGCTCGTGGGTTTCTTGGGATCGTTGTCCTTGTCGTCGGCGAGGTAGGTCACGCCTTCGTCGCCGCCCGAATCCCACGCGTAGGCGTCGACGGTCTTGCTCGCGGCCCAGGTGCCGTTCTCCATCAGGTTGACGTCGGAGACCGCGGCGAACCAGTCCGGGCTGGGCGCGATCATGGCGGCCAGGGAGACCATGGGGTGCGCGTCGTCCACGGCCACTTCCGTGGTGACGGTCTGAGAGAAATCCTTGAGCGGATCGGACTCGGTGAGCGCCAGCGCGTTGCCGGAGGCGATGGCGGCATTGATCTCCTCGTTCAGGGGATCGTGCTTGCCCATTTCCGACAGCCGCTCCAGGCCCGGGGTGGGCATCTGGCCGTCCATGAAGAGGTGGTAGCCGGCGTTGTGCGCGGTGCCGATCAGGCCGGAGAAGTGCGGCTTGTGAATCAACGAGGTGTCGGGATATTCCACCGGAAAATTGGCTTTGGTCCACAAGGGGGTGAATTCGACCCGGTACCGCGCCGGACCCGCCTGCGCCATGGTGTTCGCGGCCGGCGCGGTGGTCTCGGCGCTGGGAGCCGGCG
>DATEIO010000977.1:0-12589 GCA_035278895.1 Thermoanaerobaculia bacterium
CGGGCAGGGCAAGGTGAGCGAGGACGGGCGGCAGGTCGTGCCCGATCCCGGCGTGGGAATCTACGAGCTTACGGGCGCCATGGTGTCGTCGCCCGGCAATGCGCCTGCGGAAGGTCCTCCCCCGGGAGATTGCAAGAACGGATTCGGCGGAGATCCCGTCGACTGCTCCACGGGGCTTTTCCTGTATACGCGGACCGATCTCGCGCTGCCGGGCACCCTTCCGATCTCGTTGACGAGAACGTACCGGCCTCGGGACACGATGTCGCGTGCATTCGGCCTTGGCACGAATCACATCTACGACATCTTCACGATCGGCGACCTCGCGCCGTATACCTACCAGGATCTGGTCCTCCCGGACGGCGGGCGTGTCCGTTTCCAGAGGACCTCGCCGGGGTCGGGCTTCGCCAGTGCCGTGTACGAGCACACGAGCTCGCCGACGGAGTTTTACGGCGCGGTGATCTCGTACGTTTCGGGACGGTGGCGTCTGCGGATGAAGAACGGCGTCGAGATGTACTTCGCGGACTGTCCGAATTGCACGAACGCGAGAAAGGCGGCCCTGCTCGAATACCGGGACCGCTGGGGCAACGAGATCACGTTGGACCGCGACTCGAACGGCAACCTGACCCGGGTGACCTCGCCCGACGGGCGTTGGATCGAGCTCACCTACGACGCGTCCGACCGGGTGGCCGAAGCCCGCGACAACAGCGGCCGTGTGGTCACCTATCAGTATGACGCCTCAGGCCGCTTGTGGAAGGTCACCAATCCGGAGAGTGGCGTTGAGGAATACGGCTATGACACGTCGCACCGCATGACCACTGTGAAAAAGCCGAACGGCGTGGTGATGCTCACCAATGTGTACGACGCCAACGGCCGCGTGACGCGGCAGACGCTCGCCGACGGGAGCTTCTATCAGTTCGCCTATACATTGGACGGCACCGGCCGCGTAACGCAGACGGACATCACCGATCCCCGTGGCAACGTGCGGAGGCTCATCTTCAACACACGGGGATACGTGATCAGCGAGACGCTTGCTTTCGGCAGGCCCGAGCAGCAGACGACGACCTACGAGCGAGACGCCGCAACGAACCTGAAGACGTCCGCCACCGATGCGCTCGGCCGGCGTACGACGTTTTCGTACGATTCCCGCGGCAACATGACAAGCGTGACACGGCTCGCCGGCACGTCCAACGCGGTCACGGTGGCGTTCACCTACGATCTGGTCTACAACCAGCTCACGTCAATCACCGACCCTCTCCAGAATGTCCTGGAGCTCCGCTACGACTCGCTGGGCCGCCTCACGGAGCTCGAAGATCCCCTCGGCAACATCGCCCGGTTCTCCTATACCGCGACCGGACAGATGGCGACTGCGACCGATGCGACGATGAGCATCACCCAGTTCGCCTACGATGGGGGAGACTTGGTCTCGACCACGGATCCCCTCGAGCGTAAGGTGACGATGTTCACGGATTCCGTAGGACGCCTCCTGGCTCTCCTCGATCCGCTGGGGAATCGCTATCGTTACGATTACGACCGCCTCAATCGAGTCACGAAAGTCACCGATCCGCTTGGTGCCTTCACGACCTTCATCTACGACGCGAACAGCAACCTGACGCAGATCACAGACGCCAAGGGTGGCGTGACGAAGTTCGCCTATGACGCGAAGGACCGTTTGATAACCAAAACCGATCCATTGCTCAAGACAGACAGCTACGTCTACGACGGGATGGACAACCTGACTCAGGTCACCGAACGCAATGGCAAGATCAGCACCTTCGCTTACGATGCGCTCAATCGTCTGAAAACCGCCGAGTTCGGGCGAACGCAGACGCTGACCCTGCCGGATGCGACCGTGACCTATACGTGGGATGCGGGAAATCGCCTGACGCAGGCTGCCGACACTCAGGATGGCACAATCACGCGCGGCTACGATGCACTGGACCGCCTCGTGTCCGAGACCAGTCCGCGAGGGAGCGTCGGCTATGCCTATGATGCCAACGGGAGACGAACGAGGCTCAGCATTCCCGGCCAAGCCGATGTCACCTACACATACGACGATGCCGACCGGCTCACCAGCATTACGAAAGGTACCGACCAGATCGGCTTCGCCTACGATGCTGCGGGCCGCCGGACAACGCTGACTCTGCCGAGCGGGATCTCCGCGACCTACACCTACGACACCGCGGGCCAACTCGCGGGGATCGTCTACACCCGGGCCGGTGTAACGATCGGTGATCTCGCGTACCAGTACGACGTAGCCGGCCAGCGCATCCAGGAGAGCGGGAGCCTCGCTCGGCGCACCATGCCCGCCGCCGTGGCCAGCGCCACGTACGACGCCGCGAACCGGCTGACCGCCTGGAGTGGGGCGGCACTGACCTACGATGCCAACGGCAATCTCACGAGCGATGGCAGTCGGACTTATAGCTGGGATTCACGGAACCGGCTGAGGACGATCACAGGAGCTGCGACCGCTAGCTTCGCCTACGACGCCTTCGGGAGCCGCAGCAGCGCCACGCGGTCAGGCTCGACGACGAGCTTCCTCTACGACGGACCGAACATCACCCAGGAGCTCACTGGCGCTTCTGTGAAGGCGACGATCCTCAGCAGCTTCGGGTTCGACGAGATCTTCCGGAGAACCGACGCCTCGGGGGCGCGGAATTTCCTGACGGACGGTCTGGGCAGCATTCTGACTCTGGCCGATGACGCGGGCGTTGCGCGCACGCAGTATCGATACGATCCCTACGGCGCCACCGTTGCGAGCGGTGATGCGAGCAGCAATACTTTCCAGTATACGGGACGCGAGAACGATGGGACGGGGTTGTACTACTACCGGGCACGGTACTACAACCCGAGCTTTGGCCGGTTTATCAGCGAAGATCCGATTGGGTTTGCGGGGGGACCGAATCTGTACACCTATGTTCTAGGAGATCCGGTGAGCTACACGGATCCGACAGGGGAGTGTCCATGGTGTGTGGCAGGTGCAATTGGAGCGCTGGTAGACTTTGGCGTTCAGATGGCCTTCAATGATTTCAATATAAATTGTGTGGACTGGACGGAGGTTCTTGTATCGGGGGCTGCCAGTGCTGCAGGGATCGGTCTTGCGCAGAGACTCGGTAAGATTAGCACGGCGAGATACGGAGTGGACAGACCTACGTATCGCTTTCTTAAAATTAAAGGTTTTCTGCGAATCGAATCTCACCCTATTTCGAGCAGCGCTAAGAACTGGCAAAGTTATCCTCATTGGCATCCGGATTTTGCGAGCGATTTCTGGCGTGATAAACACTGGCCGTTGATAGAACCGCTGGCTGGTTTGTCTTCCGGCGCGTACAATAAATCCAAGGATGATTGTGAATGCCGATAAGGTGTGCTCGCGGACCAGGGCGAGCCCGCCAGAGGCTCGCCCCCCCTCGACTCTCTCGCTCAGTGCCCGCCGTTCCCGCAGCCCTGCCCGTCGGTGACGCTCGTCAGAATCCCATCAGCCGAGGTGATCGTCCGGCTGTAGCAATCGCCGTCGCTCGTCCGCGAGCGATACGTCTGCGAGCTGGTGCGGTCCGCGAAACCTGTGACCGCTCCCGCGGGGCTGAACAGCAGCGTGTCGACGGTCTTGACGTTGTTTACGACCGTGCTCTGGTGTGGGCTTCCCGGAGCGCCCTGGACCTGCCGGCTTTCATAGGTCTGATCGGAAGACGTAGTCTGGGCGAGCGAGCCGTCGTCGTTGAGGACCAGCGAGATGTCCAGGTCGAGCGGCCAGGAGAAATGCTGCTCCCGGTGGACCACGCCATGGTTCCCCTTGGTCTCCGTACCGGACGTGATGGCCGTCTTCTGCGCGATGTTCTGCACGAACTCCGTTTCGGCGACGACGAATTCCTGATCGTTCGAGAAGCTCACGTTCTGCCGCACCGTGGTCTCGACCCGCCCGTGCGACGTGTCCACGTAGCCCGCGATCGTGAAGCTTCGCCGGGATTCGGTGGCCACCGTGCCGGTGACGGTGCCGTCGGCAGCGGTCGAAAGGTTCTCCTGGATCGAGACGACGGGTAGGGCGGCGAGCGTGTTGCGGGTGACGGCGCCCATCACCTGGCTTGCCCCCGGATCGAGATCGAGCAGGAGCGAGGCCGCGACGAGGAAGTAGTGGTTGGCATTGAATACGCGCACGCCGACCTGATGCGGCTGCCCGTCGCTCAGCACGCCCGCGAACGGCGTGAGATCGACGCGGTAGGGAACGAAGTTGAGCGTCTGGACGCTCGGGATCGGCCGCCAGAGCAGGGGATCGATCGCTCCCGTAAACAGCCAGGGGAAGACGGGAGCGACGCCCGCGGGCTGGCCGTCGATCGTGATCTCCGACTCGCGGAAAGAGGTTCCGGGGCAGCTGAACAGCACGTCCGCGAGGTCGTCCGGCACGCACGTGAACCAGAACTCGTCGGAGGACTGGCTTTGCGCGATCACATCCAGATAGGCGCCTTCGACGTTGGTAGGCAGGGTGAATGTTGGCGCGAGGACGTTCGCAGAGGTGTCGAGGAGCGTGGCGCCGCCCGGAGCGTCGGACAGGGGAAGGACCGCGTCGGCCGTCCACGGGGCGGGCTCGCTGCCGGAGGTGGGGTAGAACAGGAGCCGGGCGCTCCCCTCGATAATCCCCGTATATGTGGCATTGACCAGGTTTCCGAGGTTCGCGTCGCCGGGCTTTGCGGTCTCGAACAACGGGCTGTAGTCGGTCAGGTCGCGCTCTACGTGCCACGTCGGGCTGACTGCCTGGGACGGCTCCGGGGTCGTGCCGTAGTAGACGTTCACGTGACCGATCGCGATCTGCGCAGTGCGGTCGAACTGCCGGCCCGCGGTGACGGAAAAGTCCGCTTCCAGGACGACCTTGGCCCACGGTCCTGGGCAGGCCGCGGGAGGAGTGTAGGTGAATGGCTTCGGGGAGAAATCCGCGAAGATCACGTGCGAGAAGAGCTCTATGGTGCACGGCGTCGTGGACGGCCGCGGCACGGACGGATCGGCCGTGGTGTTGTCCCGCGATCCGACGGTGGGCTCACCCGCCAGAGCGGCTCCGGAGACGGCGAGGCTCAAACCTGCGAAGAGCCCGAAGGCGGCGCGCCACCGGGGCCTGGGGAATCGATTCATGGGAGAAGCTCCTTTCGGGAAGAAGACGGACCATCCTCCCTCAAAGGTGCCGTCCGCATCAGGATGCGCGCCAGGAGCGTGCTGTGGATCTTTTCGAGACGAGACCTCAGTCCCGGGCCCGTTCGTACTGGACCGGCAGGGCCGGAGGCTCGCCCATCTCGCGCTGGGCCCGGAACACCCAGTAAGGGTTCCGCAGCAGCTCCCGGGCGAGGATCACTACGTCGGCGTCGCCGTTCCCGAGGATCTCGGCCGCTTGCCCCGGCTCCGTGATCAGGCCGACGGCCCCCGTCAGGATGCCGGCCTCCTGGCGGATGCGCCGGGCAAAGGGCACCTGATAACCCGGGCCGGTGGGGATGCTCACCCTCGGCAGCGTGCCGCCCGAGGAGACGTCGATCAGGTCAGATCCGGCCTCCCGGAGCCGCTTCGCGAGCTCGACCGACTGATCGACGTCCCAGCCTCCCTCCGCCCAGTCCGTGGCCGAGATCCTGACGAAGAGTGGCAGCTCCCCGGGCATGGCTCCGCGCACGCGCTCCACTACGCGCAGCGTCAGGCGCATCCGGTTCTCCAGGCTGCCGCCGTAGCGGTCCTCCCGATGGTTGCTCAAGGGGGACAGGAACTGATGCAGCAGGTAGCCGTGAGCGGCGTGGATCTCGATCACACGGAAGCCCGCCGCCAAGGCGCGCCGGGTGGCGGTCTCGAAGGCATCGACGACCTCGTCAATACCAGGCTCGTCCAGCGGGATGGGGACCGGACCGCCCTCCCGGAAGGGAATCGGGCTGGGGGCCACCACGCTCCAGCCGCCCTCCTCGAGCGTGAGGGGACGCCCGCCTTTCCAGGGCGGCGCGGTGCTGGCTTTGCGCCCGGCGTGGGCCAGTTGAATGCCGGCCACGGTTCCCTGGGCTTCGACGAACCGCGCGATGCGGGCCAGAGGCTCGACATGCGTGTCGCTCCAGATCCCCAGGTCGGCTGGGGAGATCCGGCCGTCCTTGGTGACGGCCGTGGCCTCGACCAGGATCAGGGCCGTCCCACCCACGGCCCGGCTCCCGAGATGGACGAGATGCCAGTCGTTACTCAGGCCTTCCTCGGCGCTGTACTGGCACATGGGGGACATGACCACCCGATTGCGGAGCGTCACGCTCCGGATCCTCAAGGGCGTGAGGAGGCCGGTCCTCTCCAAAGAAGCGTTCTCTGACATGGGCTGGAAGTATAGGGCACGCCCCTCGCCGAGAACCGGGAGGGGCGCCGGGGCTACGCGCCGCTGCCCGTCGCGTCGAGGGCGTGGTCATCAAAGACCGCGAAAACGAGTTGCTCGGCTTGGAAATCCTCAATCCCCGTCATCGCACAGACCGACACGCGACCGAGCTCCGGCGCGTGGAAGGCGCTGGCGCTGTAGCCTGGCCCGCCGCCGTTGTGTCCCCACACCACACCCCAGGGCGATGCCGGGTCGCCCATGAGCCCAAGACCGTAGCTCGGTCTGCTCCAGGAACGTTCGGGCTCTGCCTCTTGTGAATCCGTTGCAGAGCTCTCGGAGACCGGCACGAGCGCTGTCATTTCGTCGAGAGACTGGTGCGATATGAGACCACCACGGAACAAGGCGTCGAGAAAGCGAACGATCTCCGACGGGGTTGATGCCACCACGCCGTGAGACACCCAGCCGGGGTGGTAATAGGCGCGGACGTCCCGGGGCGAGCCGTCGGGAGACAAGGCGAGAGAGGGAGCTGCCGCCAACGAGGCGAGCCCCTCCAGGGATTCCGGTACAAAGGTGCGGCTCAGCCCGAGCGGCCGTGCGATTCGCTCGGTGACGAGCGCTGCATAGTTGGTTCCAGAGACTTCCTCCGCGATCCGCTTGAGCAGCATGTAAGCAGGATTCGAGTACTCCCAACCGGTCCCCGGTGGAAAGCGCAGCCCCTTGTCGAACGTCTCTGCGGCGAACCGCTCGAAGGACCAGGGCGTCTGAGGGGAGGTGCGCACCGCTTCGTGATACGAGCGAAGCGGGCCATAGTCCGGAATCCCGGCGGTGTGGTTGAGGAGCTGTCGAAGGGAGATTCGCTCCGATTCAACGATTCGGGGAAACCAGCGTGCCAAGGGATTGTCGAGGGTGAGGCGCCCTTCCTCCTGCAGCAGAAGCAACAACACGGCGGTGAACGTTTTCGTGATGCTGTAGGCGAGGAATGCGGGCTCCGCGAGGCTTGACGATGGAACCCAGACCGTCTCGGGTTGCAGGCCCGGCCGTGCGACAACCGCGAGGCCCGCGACGCCGCGAGTCCCCACCAGGCGATCCAGAATTTCGGAGAGCCTGGTCTTCAAGTCAGCCACTCACTCGCTCCTGTGCCGTTCCGAGTGTTTCACCGCAAGGTCCCCTCGGCGTACTGAACGAGATCCCAAAGATTCCCATAAAGATCTTCGAACACAGCGACCCGGCCGTAGGGTTGCTCGCTCGGTGGCCGAACGAATCGGATTCCGTCGTTTACCATTCGATGGTAGTCGCGCCAGAAGTCATCGGTCGAAAGAAAGAGGAACACCCGCCCGCCCGCTTGATTGCCGATAAACAGCTCCTGCTCCGGTTGGGAGGCCCGAGCGAGCAGCAACGTCGTGCCCATGGATCCCGGAGGAGCGACGACCACCCACCGCTTGTTCTGCTCCGGCTGAAATGTATCCTCGACGAGCCTGAAGCACAGCTTCTGCGTGTAGAACGCAATCGCCTCATCGTAATCCCTCACAACCAGAGCGACGTGAACGATCGACTGTCTCATCCGCCTTTCCTTTCGGGAGATCGCTAGCGGTTCCCTGCGCGGCGATTCTACACTGGCTGCGACTGCGAGGTGCCAGGTGCTTCGTCAGCCGGACGATTTCAAGATTTCCGTCTTTAGAGGGGCATGAACCACTTTGCCACTTGCCAGAAGGAATCGGCCTTGTCCACGTCACCTGCCGGACTGTCCAGGGCCGGTACATTGCCTTGGGTGTGTTTGGGAGGGCCAGGGGAGTGATCGTCCGGCTTTAGCAATCGCCGTCGCGCATTCCTGAGATCGCCGTTCGCCTTGGCGGGGAGACGGTTACGTCCGCTTTCCGCCGGCTTTGCCCTTCGTACCTGAAGGAAAAATCGGATGGCGTCCGTCCCTTGAGTTGGAAGAAGGCAACTCAAGCAGAGGAGGAGGAGATGCGCCGTATTGCAGTTCTAGGTCTCTTGATGTCCGCCCTGTTCGTCCCGGCTTCTGAAGCTCAGACGTTTACGACCTCCGAGGTGTTCGTCTCCCAGAGCCCTTCCATTCCCAATGCCACGTCGGCCCAGGAAGATCCGCGCATCTCGGTGAGCGACGAGGGAAACGTCCTGGTCGTCTGGGAGCGGATCGTCGACGAGGTCTTCGGCAGCGGAGTGGACCACGGGATCTACCGCCGCAGCTTCGACGCGGCCGACGCCTCGACGGGGGAGAGCATCGCCGCGGACGGTCCTCTCAATGAGACCGATCCTTCGCTGGCGGGCAACGGCTCCGGCAAGGCCGTCCTCGTCTATCACCTCGGAGATTTCGAGAACGTTCCGGCCTGCACGCCTCCCTCCTACGGCAAGGTGAGGAGCCAGGTCTATCTTCAGGGCGTGCCCAGCGGAGGCGACCAGGTCAACGCCAACGGCGGCGGGGGAAGGCGAGGCGCCGTGGGCATCTCGTCCGACGAAGCCTATGCCGTCGCCTACGAAAGCAACGATTGTCCCGGGCTCAACATTATGAGGGGGACGAAAATGCGCCGCTTCGACCCCTCTCTTCCCGGGGGAATCAATCTGGACGGCCTGATCTCGGAGCTTCCGCTCGCGGTCGCCGTGAATTCCTTTGGCAGCACCGCCGTCGTCATCGCGGACGGCTCCTCGGGCTTTTGCGACACGGCGAGCCCGTGCCCCTTGCAGATCCATCGCTTCGCCGCCGACGGGACGGTCTTGCCGGCCATTTCCTTTGATTTCTATGCCAATACCGGGACCGTAACCACCTTCGATCCGGTGATCGCCCTGCGCGATGATGGCAGCCTCGTGGTCGTCTGGGTGCGAAAGGTTTTCGACAGCTCCGAATCGACACCCATTCTTTCCGTGCTCGCCCGGATCTATGGCTCTTCCGGCTCCGCGCTCACGCCGGAGATCGAGGTGAGCCATGGCGTGACTCCTGCGAATGCGCAGGCCTTCGTTTCTCCCTCCCTCGCGGTGGACCGCAACGGCGACTTCGTCGTCGCCTTCGGCATCGAAGGCCAGGCCTACCTCCGGGCCTACTCCTCCGCGGGCACGGCACGGTCCGCCCCCGTCGAGGTCTCGGACCGTCAGGTCTCGGCGCTCAGCGTCGCCCTGGCCGACAACGGTTCCGGAGCGGTCGCCTTCCTCTCCGGATCGGCGGGGGAGATCCACTATCGCCGGTTCTCGACGGGAGCAGTGGTCGAGCCCTGCGTCCCCTCCGCGGCCGCCCTCTGCCTCAACAACAACCGTTTCGAGGTGTCCGCCACCTGGCGGATTCCGGGAGGCGGAAGTGGCAGTGGACAGGCCATCCCTCTGACCATCGACACGGGATATTTCTGGTTCTTCGACGCCGCCAACGTGGAGGTCATCCTGAAGGTCCTGGATGGTTGCGGAGTGAATGGCCGGTATTGGGTCTTCGCTTCCGGATTGACGGACGTGAACGTAGAGCTCACTGTGACGGATACCCGGACGGGAATCCGCCGGATCTACCGCAACCCCCAGGGCACCGCGTTCCAGCCGATCCAAGACACCAGCGCGTTTGCCACCTGCCCGTAACCAGGGAGATCAGCCCATGAAGATCCGATTCGTCCTCCTCGTGGCCGCGTTCCTCTCTCTGGCGCCGGAAGCCGCCCGGGCTCAGCCTCTGCCCGTCGGACCCGGGATGCGTCTCAACAGCACGACCCAGGGAGACCAGACCTTCCCCGCGGCCAGCACCGGCTTTCAGGGCAACACGGTTGCTGTCTGGGAAACCTTCGACGTGCCGCCGGCCTGCCGGGTGATCCGGGGACAGCGCCTGCAGCCCGGCGGGCAGTTTCTGGGTTTTGAGTCCGAGATCAGCGGCGTTTCGATCTGCGACGGCGGTCCGAATGCTCAAGCACCCAAGGTCGCAGTGAGCCCTCTCTCCAACCTCTTCGTCGCCTCCTGGGGCCTGGAGCCGGGATCGTTCCCCACCGACCAGCTTCAGGTCCTGGCCCGCCGTTTCGATTTCCGGACCGGTCCCCTGGGAAGCTCGTTTCTGGTGGAAGGCGATAACTCCGCGGCCTCGCGTGGGGTCGACGCCGTTTCCTTCAACCCCGCCAATGAGCGTTTTCTCCTGGCCTGGACGAACGGTTACATCGGCACGCTCTCCCCGGTCGTTCAGCTCTGGGGGCGGACGTACACGCCGGCGGGAGCCGCCCTGACCGATCCCTTCCAATTCGCGAAGGGAGCGGGCTCGGCAATCTGGAGACCGGACGGTCTGCTGGCGGCCTGGGCGGATGGCGAGCCCCTGCTCAACGTTCCCTACGAGCTCTTCGCGAGCCGTTTCAATGGGAACGGCATCCCGAATGGAGCTGTTTTCGACGTGTCGGATCTGGGCTCGCCGAGGGACGTGGCCCTGGCGGCCAATCGCGCCGGGGACGCCCTCCTGGTCTGGACCGCGGAGGATGGAGCGAACCGGGGCGTCTTTGCCCAGCTGTACAACGGGGCTGGCAACCCGCGGACCCCCCGTTTCCGCGTCAGCGTGCAGCCGGTGGGGATCGATTCGACCTTCGCCGTCGCCTCGGACGGCGACGGTTTTCTCGTGGCCTGGGACGACGTCGGCGATCCTCCCCAGGTCCATGCCCGGCTCATCAGCGCCGCCGGAACTCCGATCGGTGCGCCCTTCCGCGCCGATCCGTTCAACTCGCGGACGCAAAGGCACCCGGCCGTCGCCGCCGGACCCGAAGGGAGCTTCCTGGTCGCCTGGGAAGGCTATTGGCCAGGAGCTTCCGAAGCGGAAGGGGTGGATGTCCTCGCCCAGCGATTTGCCACTGCGACGCCCCTCGCCCTCGGAGCTTCGGTCAGCAACCTCGCGGACAGCGTGACCGGCAACGTTCGCTACTACGGCTTCGACGTGCCCGAAGGGACCCGCGACTTGAGCTTCCAACTTCACGGAGGGAGCGGCAACGCCGATCTCTTCGTTCGCCGGGGAGCGCTCCCCACCGACTCCCAGTTCGACGGCGTCTCTTCGAATTCCGCAAACGAGGAGCGGATCGACGTCTCCCAGCCACAGGCCGGGACCTGGTACGTGGGAATTCAGGCTAAATCGGCCTATGCGGGTCTGGCGCTTTCCACGAGCTTCACTCCGGGACCGAGCGACTGCGAGCCCGGCCTCGAAACCCTGTGCCTCAACGGGGGACGGTTCCGCGTCGAGGCCGAATGGCGGGATTTCGACGGCAACACCGGCTCCGCCAAGGTCGTGCCCTTCGGATCGGATGACTCGGGCCTGCTCTGGTTCTTCCATCCCGAAAACTGGGAGGTGCTGATCAAGGTTCTGGACGGTTGCGGGGTCAACCAGCGCTACTGGGTCTTCGCCGCGGCGACCACGAACGTCGAGTACACGATCCGGGTGACCGACACCGAGACGGGACGAATGACGGAATACACCAATCCATTGAACCGGATCTCGCCGGCAATCACGGATACGGGAGCTTTCGCGACCTGTCCCTAGAAAGGAGGGCGCACAGTTCCGTCCTGGGCGGAAGCGGGCCGGCGGGAAAGCCGGCCCGGAAAGGAGCTTCTCGATCAGGCTCAGCCGACCCACGTTCCATTGATGCAGACACAGATCGTGCGGTACGCGACTCCACCGGAAGGGTAGCAGGTGCAGGGGCTCTCTGCTCCCTGGACAGAGCAAGGATCGCCACAATAGGTCCGTTGGATGATGGGAAATGCCGTGGCCGCCTGTCCGGTGAGAGCCAGGGTGAGCGCGAGGGCCAGGAGTTGCAGAGTTCGTTTCATGAGGTCTCCTTGCAAGTGGCGCAGAGGCCGGAGGCGGCGCTCCGCGGGACTTCCTCAAGGAGAGGTGCCAGGGGGCCTGAAAAGCGAGACTCCCGAGGTGCCAGGTGATTCGCTGGGAACGAGGTGCCAGGTGTTTCGTCAGTCGACCGATTTCGAGTTTGGCGACTTTGCAGAATATGGCTGGCACCGGCAACGCTAGAGGTCCTAGGGGTCAGAATCGCGATGGTAGGGTGCCTATTCTGACACCAAGAGATCCTTTTGAGGGTCAGGCTGACTGGCGCAGAGAGTTGGCTTGGGAAAGGAGGTGAGCGATTGAAACGCGGATTTCCGTCTTTAGAGGGGCATGAGACCACTTCGATACATACCAGAAGGTATCCGCCTCGTCCACGTCACCTGCCGGACCGTCCAGGGCCGGTTCCTGTTCACCCCGAGCCAGCGGCTCAACGATGTCGCCCTTGGCGTCTTCGGACGAGCCCAGAGGATGCATCCGATCCGGATCTGCGAGAT
>DATEIO010000978.1:0-11069 GCA_035278895.1 Thermoanaerobaculia bacterium
TCGCAGGAGCAGACCGACGCCGACTCGTTCGCGGTCCTGGAGCCGAAGGGCGACGGGTTCCGCAACTACTATCGCCCCGGCGACCCCCTGTCGCCGCCGCACCGGCTGCTCGACCGGGCCAACATGCTCACCCTCTCGGCCCCGGAGATGACCGTCCTGGTTGCCGGCATGCGGGCGCTCGGCGCCAACACCGGCCGTAGCCGCCACGGCGTTTTCACCGACCGCCCGGGCGTGCTGACCAACGACTTCTTCGTGAAGCTGCTGGAGCCGGGCACGGAGTGGGAGGCGTCCGCGGAGGAGCACGTCTATGAAGGACGCGACCTGGCCGCCGGCGAGGTGAAGTGGACGGCCACCGCGGTCGACCTCGTCTTCGGCACCAACTCCCAGCTCCGCGCCATCGCCGAGGTCTACGCCAGCGACGACGCGCAGCGCAAGCTCGTCGACGACTTCGTCGCCGCCTGGGTCAAGGTCATGAGCCTCGACCGGTTCGACGTCTGCTGATCCCCCGCTGCCTCAAAAACCGTTCTGACTCGGGTCCCGCCGAGGCCCGGGTCAGAACGGCCCGAGTCGGCGGAACCCGGAGCGGCCCTACAGATCAGACCTGCCTTGATAGCCCGCCAGGGGCAACCGATGTTGGGACAATCCCCGTATCCGATCGGATCGGCCGAATCGGGCCTGGGTATATCCGATCGGATACATCCGTCACCGATTTCGCCTGATTGATAGGTTTTTCCGACTGGCACGCGCGTTGCTTTTTGGCTCTTGCGTCGCGGCAAGACCATCAACGCTCACTTTTAAGAGAGGTGCCAGATGTCCTCGAAGGAGACAGGTCTGTTTCTCGTGAAGTACCAGGTCGGAACCGGTGAGCCGGGTGCGCCCACGCTCCACCTGAGCCTGGCGGTCAACACCGCTCACAGGACGATGCACGGGGCTGGAGAGATCACCCAGGCCGTCAACCCGCCGGTGGACGTCCATACGCGGGTCGACGGCACGTACCTCCCGATCCTGATCCTGGGCAACCCGAGCCTCCTGGTCGAGGCCACGGGCATGCCGCCGGTACACTGGCCGGATCGACGGAGGCAGGGCCCCGGGCCGGTCATCCTGCCCAACTTCTTCCTCCGGATGGTCCTCCAGAGCTGGGAGAGCGGCGGCACGGCGTACTACCGTTATCAAAACGCCGAGGGCGAGTGGGTCGAGGTCAACGACGCGCCGGTCCAGAAGGTCGACGTCCTGGCCAGCAAGGCATCCTGATCGATCAGCGCTCGATCTCGCCGCGGAGATCGAGGAGGGCGGCGGCGCGATGACGTTGCCGTCCTCCTCGCGACTCGCGTCTCGGATGGCACAGCGCTGGCATTTCGAGAGAGGATGACTCTACGGCTTGCCGTTGGAGCCCCTGGAGCGATCAGCCCATGGCAAAGAAAAGCGCAGGCCTGCTGTTGTTTCGCGAAACGCCGGGCTCTCTGGAAGTCCTTCTCGTTCATCCCGGCGGCCCTTTCTGGAGCAAGAAGGATGAGGGAGCCTGGTCCATTCCGAAGGGGGAGCTCGATGAGGGCGAGGACCCCTTGGAGGCCGCAAAGCGCGAATTCGAGGAGGAGATTGGATCTCCGGTTCAAGGGGAAGCCATCCCTCTACGCCCGCTGAAGCAACCCAGTGGGAAAATCGTCCATGCCTGGGCCGTCCGGGGAGATTTCGACCCGGACCTTCTCAAAAGTGTTACCTTCCCGCTGGAATGGCCTCCGAAATCAGGACGCATTCAGGAGTTCCCTGAAGTGGACCGGGCAGCCTGGTTTTCGCTGGAGACCGCCAGGCAGAAGATCCTGAAGGGGCAAGCGGGTTTCCTGGATCAACTCCAGGAAATATTGAGCACGCCGGACACCGGTTAGAAACTTCGCCTCGTTACCGGATCTAGTGCCGCACGAGCTGCCGCAGGAGGGTGAAGAGCCCGGGGAGGCGCTCTCGCGGGATGTTCAGGCGCTCGCCGAGTTGGCGGTAGGAAGGTGGACGCACGGCCTCCTGTTCCTCCTCTCCGTGCTGACGCCACAGGTAGTGCCAGAGCGTCAGGAGTTGGGTCCGGGTCCGTGAATCCGCTTCTATGCGATCGATGGAAGCCGAGACGTGACGCGTCAGATGCTCAAAGCTCTGTTGGGATTCGACGGTGCTTTCGGGCAGAACCGGTGCGATGGCCGGAACGGCCTCCGGGGAAGAGGCGAGGGCCCCCGGCTCCCTCTCTCCAAGGATCGCCGCCCAACGCCCCCGCACGTCTCTCTTGAAGGGATCCAGGAGGTCTTTGAAACGGAAGGCCTCAATGCCGTGCCGGGGCAGCTCCAGGAGGCGCTCCTGCAACCGCCTTACGACCGCGGCCTGCTGCCGGGTCCGCGCCGTGATCAGGGCCGGCATCAGCTCATCGTTCCAGCGGAGGACGATCGGCTCCAGGTCGGCCGGAGCCGGCGGCAACTCGGCCGCGGGATGGAAGCCCAGGAGGGTGTCGTTGCGGATCTTCCGGTCGCCGGCCAGGAGGTGGAGAGCCCCGGAGGCGAGGGCCTCCTCGACTGCGGCCTGCAGCAGCTCGAAGATCCGGAAGCCGAGCGGGTCGTGCTCTCTCTGGCGCTCATGCAGGAAGTGCCGGACGTTCAAGAGGACGAGGCCGTCGATGTCGGGCTTTTCCTCAAGATGCCGCTTCAAGCTCTGCAGCCGGTCGACGAAGATGAACGCATAGCCGTCGGCGACCAGCTCTCCGAGGGCGCCCGACTCGCGGGAGCCCGAGCCCTGCGGAGCCCCGGATTCCCAGCTCTCCCAGCCGTAGACTCCCAGATAGCAGGGGGAGCTCTGCCACAGCCCGCGCTTTTTCATCTCGCTGACCAACGCGGCCCGCAGGCCGTGCCAGGCGTCGTGGAAAAGGTCTGCATCCGGAGTCCGCTCTCCCTGCAGGCCGCGGACGAACGCCGTGAAGACAGAGGGCAGGGTGGTACACCGCGGCCAGTGCTGGGCCGAGGAATGCGGAGTCACGAAGTGGGTGGAAGGCCTTCTCTTGAGCATCCCCTCAGTCTCCTGGCGAGCGACCGCGGCGCTCGCTCTCTTCTCTAGGAAGCTAACGGGCGCAATCGGCCGATTGGCGGCGCGGCCTTCTGCTCAGCAGTCATCTCGAGTCCAGACACAGCTCGTACAGCCACCCGACATGCAGGAGCCGGCCTCGAGAGAAATTCCCCCACCCACCTTCTGGGCGTCTGCGCTCTCGAGCTCTCGCAGCGTCTCCCGAGAGAGCTGGAGCTTCTTGACCTTGTGTTTCTTCATCGACTTGCCTCCTCGAGCGGAGAGCCGGACAGGAGCTTTTATATCTTCAGAATATCTCTATTCATAGGGAATAGCAAGAATCAAGCCAGATTCCAAGGATTTCCGGGCTCCAATTCACGAATTCCGCCCGTTAGATCTTTTCCGAAGGGAGAGTCCACCGGACCAACCAACGTCCCGTCTCGCGCAAGCACGGGCTGAGGTGTGCACATGACTACCAGGAAGTCACGGCTCCGTCGTTTCACCGCACACGTCCTTTTGTTCTCCTTGGCCGCGGACCCGTTCGCGCTGGCGCAGATCCAGGCGGCCTCGGACGCCTGGCACGGCGTCGCCGCTGCGGACCTGCGCACGGCTGCGCTTCCGGGAGGAATGGCTCCGGCAACGGCCGCCCCGACCGCGAAGGGCGCGCCGCCCGCTCGCGCCAGGGCACGGCGCGAGGCCGCGGCCTCGTTCGTGGCACCGGCGGCCGGACCTGCGGGCCTGGGCAAAGAGGACGGGACCTGCGCCGAGGATCTCACCCAAGGCCACGCGCCGCTCGTCTCCCTGGTCAAGACGCAACTGTGGCCGCCCGATCATCCGCTGGTCGACGTCGGCCTGGGCGTGAGCGTCACCGCACCGTGCGAGGGACGGGTCACCACGCGTGTCGCCGTGTGGGCCGACGAGCCGGACGAGGACCAGACGGGCGACGGCAACGTGCCGGGCGATGCGCGGATCGATGGGACGGCCCTCTATCTCCGCTCGGAGCGCAAGGGAGACGCCGACGGCCGGGTCTACCTGATCCTCACCACGTCCACGCTCCCCGACGGCACCTCGGGCACGGCGTGCGCCACGGTCACCGTGCCCAGGAGCCGGAACCAGTCGGCGCTCGCCAGCGTGCGGGCCCAGGCGAGCGCGGCCCAGGCGTACTGCGAGGCCAACCAGGCCGCGCCGCCTTCTTTCTTCGAGCTGACGGAGGGCGTCCTCTCTCTCGCGAACCTTCCGCCCACCGTGGACGCGGGACCGGATCAGGCCATCGACTTCCCGGGTTTCGCGACCCTGCAAGGGACCGCGACCGACGACGGCCGGCCGAACGGGACGCTTTCGGTGAGCTGGTCGAAGCTCAGCGGGCCCGGCACCGTCACATTCAGCTCGCCGGGCACGGCCGAGACTACCGCCAGCTTCAGCGCGGCGGGCACCTACACGCTGCGCCTGACCGCCAACGACGGCCAGCTCACGGCGAGCGACGACGCCGTGGTCGTGGTGTCGATCGCGAACGAGGCACCCCAGGTGGACGCCGGGCCGGACCGGGAGATCACGCTGCCGGAGGACACGGTCACCCTCGCCGGCTCCGCGACCGACGACGGCCGGCCCGCGGGCTCGACGCTCACGACCACCTGGAGCGTCGAAAGCCCTGCCGGCGCCGCCGTCACCTTCGGCGACGTCCACGCGGTCGAGACCACGGCCACACTGCCCGGCGAGGGAGAGTACGTCCTCCGCCTCAACGCGGACGACGGGCAGTTCGCCGTCAGCGACGACGTCCGGGTAACCGTCCATGCCCAGCCTCCGCCCGTCCTCACCGTCGAGGACGCGGCCGCGCCCGAGGGGCACGAGGGCACCACGGCCGCCGTCGTTCCCCTCACGCTCTCCTACGCCTGGTCCCAGCCGGT
Source organism: Thermoanaerobaculia bacterium (assembly GCA_035278895.1). Classification (GTDB taxonomy): domain Bacteria; phylum Acidobacteriota; class Thermoanaerobaculia; order Multivoradales; family UBA5704; genus DATARR01. The sequence continues at coordinate 4,935 of DATEIO010000978.1, forward strand.
CACCGTCGACTACATGACGGAGGACGGCACGGCCGTCGCCGGGTGCGACTACCGCACGGCTTTCGGCACGGTCACCTTCGCGCCGGGCGAGACCACGGCCGAGATCCTCGTGCCGATCGCGGGAGAGCTGGCCCCGGAAGCGGACGAGACGGTCCGTATCCGCGTCGACAACGTGAGCGAGGCGACGCTCGCGCGCACGGAAGCGACGCTCACGATCCGGAACGACGACGCCGCGAACACGCCTCCAGGCCCGCTGTCCAACCGCACGCCCGCGGATCGCGCGAACGGCATTGCCCTCCCCCCCACCCTGACCTGGTCGGCGGTGGACCCGGACCCGGGCGACGTCCTCACGCACGACGTCCGGCTCGGCGCGTCGTTCGCCACGTCGGGCCAGAGCTGGGCGCGGACCTGTCCGGCGAGCCCGGGCCCGGGGCCGTGGACGGCGCCGGTCGCCGGCTACGACGAGGCCAGCGACCGCCTGATCCTCTTCGGCGGCACGGGCAGCACCGACGAAGCGCTCTGGGTTCTCGACAACGCGAGCGCCCTCGGTGGGCCGTCGCAGTGGACGCCGATTTCCACCACGGACGGCCCCGTGGGGCTCGGCCACGCCGCTTCGGTCTACGACGCGGCCACGAACCGCCTCTTCGTCACCGGCGGCTGCAGCGGCGATTGCACGGAGGCCTCGGATCAAACCTGGATCCTGTCGAACGCCAACGGCCTGGGTGGCACGCCCGTCTGGTCGCGGCTCGCGGGGGCTGGGCCCGGTCCGCGCATGGATCACGCCGCCGCGATCGACCCGGAGACCCGGCAGCTGATCGTGTTCGGCGGGTCCAACGCCGGCTCGCCGCTCGGAGACGTCTGGTTGCTGAGCCTCAACGGGCAACCCGCTTGGCAGGCGTTGCCAACCAGCGGAGCCGGCCCCGTGCGGTTCGGCATGACCGCGAGCTACGACCCCGAGAGGAACGTGCTCGTAGTGTTCGGAGGGCGCTCGGGATCGCAGGCGCTCGCCGACACCTGGGTGTTGAGCCATGCGAATGGTCGCGGCGGCAGCGCACAGTGGTCGCGCTTGACGCCCGCGGGAACGGCACCTCCGGCGCGGTGGGGGCACGCCGCCGCCTATGATCCCGTGTCCGAACGTCTCGTCGTCTACGGCGGCCGTACCGCGTCCGCCAATCCCGCCAACCGCTTCGTATTCCGCGACGTCTGGATGCTCACCGGGGCCGCGGGCGCGGGGGCGCCGGAATGGATCCTCTTGAGCCCGAACGCCGGCCCCGCCGGCCAGGCGCAGGCCACGAGCGCATTCTCCGCTTCGGCGAACCGGATGGTGGTCCTCGGCGGAGCCTCGAGCACGGCTCCGGCCACGGACGAGGTCTGGGTCCTCTCGGATGCAATCGGCACGCTGCCCCTGGTGAGCAGCGACACGGCTACGAGCCTGATCCCCGGCGGCCTCGTGCCTGGCGAGCGTTACTCCTGGCGCATTGTCAGCCGCGACGATCATGGAGCGGCCCGCGGATCGACGGCATGGCGGTTCACGTCGAACGCGCCGCCGGCCGTCAATGCCGGTCCGGACCAGGAGATCCGCCTGCCCGGCAGCGCTTCGCTCGCCGGGACCGCGTCGGACGACGGCCTGCCCGCGGGGAGCGTCCTCACCGTGCGCTGGTCGTCGAACGGACCGGGTTCCGTCGCCTTCGCGAGCCCCGACTCCGCAGCCACGACGGCAACATTCTCCGTTCCCGGCACCTATGTCCTCACCCTGACCGCGACGGACGGCATGCTCCCGGTCGCCGACACCCTGACCGTCAACGTGCGTGTCGCCAACGAGCCGCCTGTCGTCGACGCCGGCCCTGACCAGACCGTCGTCCTGTCGAGCGGATCGACCCAGCTGCCGCCGGTCATCCAACTCGTCCGCGTCCAGGCCGGCTTCTCGACTCCGACCGGGATCGACTACCACCAGCCGACGAACCGGATCGTGCTGTCGGTGAACTACCCCAGCGGCCAGCCCTACAACTTCGAGCTGGTCGGCGCTGACGGCTCCCGGCAGCGGTTCGGCAACGTCGTCGGCCTGACGGACGAGCTGAAGGTCGCGGTGGTGCCGGATGAAGGCAGCGGGGTGAACCGCGGCGGCTTCGCCGCGGGGACACTCTTCTCCGGAACCGGTACGCCGGGCCAGATCCTCCGTGTCTCTCCCGACGGGACCGTCGTCGACCGTCCGTGGATCACGCTGCCCGGCGAGACGGGGCTGATGCGGGGGAGCCTCTACTTGGATCGCACCGGCGTGTTCGGCGGCGACCTCATCGTCGTGACCACGACCGGCGGTGTGTGGCGCGTCAAGGCGAACGGCGCGGCCACGCGGCTCGCCTCCATCGGTACGCACCTGGAGGGTGTCATCACCGTCCCGAACGACCCGCTGCGCTATGGGCCGTGGGCCGGGAAGATCCTGATCGGTGCCGAGCAGCAGAGCCGGCTCTACACCGTCGATCCGCAGGGCAACGTCGCCTTCTTCGAGCTGGGCATCCCGCCCGAGGACATCGAGATCATCCCGGCCGGTCAGAACTTCTTCGGTGTCGACCAGCCCGGGAATTCGCTTTGGAGCATTCCCGCCGAGAGCTTCGCGGGGATGATCGGCGACCTCCTGATCACTCAGGAGAGCCCCGGCATTCTCTGGTGGGTGCGCTGGAACGGCGTGCGGTTCGAGATGTCGAAGATCGCCGGCCAGATCGCCCAATGGGAGCACGTCACCTTCGCGCCCGCCGGCATTCTCAACATCGCGTCCACCGCCGGCACGGCGACGTTACACGGCACGGCGACGGACGATGGGTTGCCGAGCGGGCAGCTCACGACCTCCTGGGACAAGGTCTCGGGTCCCGGCTCCGTCTCGTTCGCGCAGCCGGCGCAGCTCACGAGCGCGGCGACTTTCAGCCAGCCCGGTGAGTACACGCTCCGGTTGACGGCGAGCGACTCCGCCCTCTCGGCGAGCGACCTCACGAAGGTGACGCTCGTTGCCAACCAGCCGCCGGTGGTCAATGCGGGGCCGGATCAGACGATTTCGACGCCGGGGCCGGTCACCCTGCCGGGCACGGCGACGGATGATGGGCTCCCGTCCGGCAAGCTCTCGTCGTTCTGGACCAAGCTGCTCGGACCCGGAACGGTGTCGTTCACCGCTCCGACCTACAATCCGGCGGCCGATCTGTCGACCGTCAATCCGGCAAGCCCCTGGACCTACGGCTACATCGACGCCGGGGTCTTCAAGACGCTCACCATCCCGGGTACGACGAACGGCCTGCCGGGCTGGTTCCGCGCCGATCCGCAGTCGACGCCCGCTCCCGGCTATTACCCGTACATCGCAGCGAATCCGACGGGAGACATTGCAACCATCGCGGGCGGTGAGCTCGTGCCCGCCTTGGGGCTCGTCATCAAGCCCGGGAGCTCGGAGATCGGCGTCGTCCGCTGGACCGCGCCCGCGGCGGGCGACTACTTCGTCCAGGGCATGTTCCAGGGCATGTCCCCATCCACGTCCTCGCAAATCAGGATCAACGTCGGCGCTAGCGCCAGCACGCTTCTCGTCCGCAACGTCATCGGCACCGACCAGACGCCCTTCTCGTTCACGAGACACTTCGCGGCGGGCGAGGTCATGGACTTCTGGGTCGATCCCACGTTCGTCCGCCTCGATCCCGACGAGACGTCCCTGACGCTACGCATCGCCGCCGCCGGACCACCGGCGACGCAGGCCACCTTCAGCCTCCCCGGCACCTACCTGCTGCGCCTCGCCGCCACCGACGGCGAGCGGACGGCGGTGGATGACACCGTCATCACGATCGCTCCGACCGCGTGCGTTGCCATTGCCACGGCTCCGGTCGGCTGGTGGCCAGCCGAGAGCGACACCGACGACCTGGGCGGCGGCCCGCCGGCTTCCGCACAGGGCGGCGTCGGATTTGCGCCCGGCGTGATCGGCCAGGCGTTCGTCTTCGACGGCGTGGACGACGCCGTCGTCGCCGAGGCCTCTTCGCGGCTCAACGTCTCGAGCCTCACCATCGAGGGTTGGGTCAAGCTGGGCACTCTGTCGCGCTTCGAGCCGTTCGTGGAGTATGCGGTCGCCGGGCGGCGCGTCGGCGTTCACCTGTGGCACAGCTTCCGTCCGGGCGTGAACCTGAGCCCTGGCACCCTGTACGCGAACGTGCGCGACGTCAACGGCGGCGACCACTTCGTGATAAGCCCGCCGGGTGTCCTCAAGGTCGGCGAGTGGACGCACGTCGCGCTCACCTACGATGCGGCGACGGGGCGGGCGCAGGTCTACGTCAACGGGTTCACCGTCGGGTCCGCGTTCCTCGGATCGTTCGCGATCCAGACGTCGCTGCCCGTCAACCTCGGCTCCCGGCCGGCGGGCACGCCCGATGGCGGACCGGCGGTCAGCTTCACGGGCAGCCTCGACGAGATAGCGATCTTCGGCCGCGCGCTGTCGGCCGACGAGATCCGGGCCATCGTCGTTACAGGCCCCTTCGGCAAATGCCCGGACGTGAACCAGCCGCCGGTCGTCAACGCCGGCCCCGACCGCAACGCCGCGCTGCGCTGCGACGGGACCGCGGTCCTCACCCTGCAGGGCTCCGTCACGGACGACGGCGTACCCGCGGGCGCAACGCTGACGAGCACGTGGTCGTCCCTCGCCGGACCAGGCACGGTCACGTTCACGCCGCCGAACGCGGCGACGACCAACGCGAGGTTCCCCGCCCTCGGCGATTACACCCTCCGCCTCGTCGGCTCGGACTCCGTGCTGGCCGCGCAGGATGTGGCGGTTGTCCACGTGGCCGCCTTCCTGCCTCCCTCGGGCAATTACGTGGCCGCTGGCATCGTGCCCTCGCACAGCGGCCCGAACCCGGCGCCGGTCACCGTCTCCGGCCTGACCGTCGGGCGAACCTATTCGCTGTACCTGTGGGGGAGCTGGGGATACGGGAACGGCGTGATCGGCAGCGGGGTGGATCCGTCGACCTTCACCTCCGGCTTCGGCAACCCGACGAACCTCTTGACCACGGGCATTGCGCCGTTCACGTCCACGGCCCCGCTGGTGGTCTGGCGCTTCGAGGCCACGGCATCCTCAATCACGATGACCATCGTCGACCTGCCCGGCTTCTACTCCGACAACACCGGGCAGCTCTTCTTCCAGCTCTACGAAGGGGTGCCCATCGAGCCGCTCGTCGTCAACGCGGGCCCGGACCAGGCCCTCCTCGAGCCGGTGAGCTCGGTGACCCTGGCCGCCTCGGTCACGGACGCCGGTCTCCCGCCCCTCACCCCGCCGGCTTTCCTGTGGACCCAGGTGAGCGGCCCGTCGGCGACCCTCGCCTCTCCGACCGCGGCGACGACGAACGTCACCCTCTCGCAGAAGGGCACATACGTCTTCCGCGTCCGGGCCACGAGCTGCGTCCGCAGCGCTCAGGACGAAATCACGATCGTGGTCGCCGAGAGAGCCGATCTCTCCCCCACCTCCGTCGACGTGTCAGGCCTCACCGTGAACGGCCAGACGCTCGCTGCGGGAGGGACGGTCTCCGCCCAGGTGGCGAACAGCGGCGCCGGGGCCGCCGGGGCGTTCGACGTGACGTTCTTCGAGGACCGCAACGGCAACGGCGTATTCGACCCGGCCGTGGATGGCCTCTTGGGTACGGCGCCGGTCGCGAGCCTCGGCGCGGGCCAGACCACGACGGCCTCCGCAGCGGTGAGCGGCAGCGTGCAGTTCGCGGGCAGCCCGGTCCACGTGCTCGTGGACAGCGGCGCGACGGTCCCCGAGACCAACGAAAACAACAACACCGCGCGGTCGTGCACGAACGGTTGCGCGCTGCCCGACCTCACGGCGTCGTTCGTACGGAAGGAGGAGAGCGCCGGTTCGCTGATCCTCACCGCACGCATCGGCAACGGTGGCGGCTCGGCGGCGGCCGCGGGCGTCTCCGTCGCCTTCTACGACCGCGATCCCGCGACGGTAGGGACGCAGATCGCCACCGCCACGACGCCCGGCGCGCTCACTCCGGGCGGATTCGCCGACGTTTCGGTGACGGTCCCCGCGACGACCTTGGCGCGCCCGCTGTGGGTGGTCGCCGACGACCAGGGCGGGCTCGTGGGCACGGTCACCGAGCTCGACGAGACCAACAA
>DATEIO010000979.1:0-5018 GCA_035278895.1 Thermoanaerobaculia bacterium
CAGCGGTTAAGCTGCCCTTTGGGGTAAGACTTCAGGCGTAGCGGTTCACGCTGAAGACGGGATCAGTCCTACTGCGTTGCCCTCCCGAGGGCGCATGAAGACGGCGGCGTCCGAGATAGCCCGCTCCCGCTCCAAGTTGCCCTTGGGGTTCGCCATGGCATCCTCGATTGAAGCAGCGACCCTCTCCAGCTCGCCGCCGCACCGGCCCGCGAAGTGGGCAAGGGCGGCTCCCTCCATCGTGAAGTCTCCTCCCTCATCCACCCAGGCCAGTACGTCCCGCAGGTGCCTGAGGTCCCGAATAGCGGCTCCCAAGAGGGCATACAGCTCTCCCTCCTTGGGGTACGGCCACCAGCGGGGAGCGGCGTTCACGTACAGCTCGGAGAGAAGCAGGGCAAGCCTACGGAGGGCCAAGGCATCTCCCTTGCGGGTGAAGACCACTAGGAAGGTCTCTCGGAAGCCTTCTTTCCAGCGGCGTTGGTAATTCCGGCTCACTGTACGTCCCTCTGTCCCGCAGCCAACTCGTGCTCAATCCGATCCGCCAGCCTCCCCACCTCGATGGCAACACGGGCCGCTGACCGCGACAGAGCTGTGTCTTCGGAGGAAAGAGACGATAGTTTGGTAAGCGTACGGCGAACCCCATCTTCCCTCCCCGGGTTGGATTTTCGAGAATGCGCGCCAGGAGGTGATCCATGGCGCAGAAGCGGAAAGTTAATCCGGTTCAGTCGGTCTGGGAGCTTCAGTGGCGAGCGCGCATCGAGGCTTGGCGCCGGAGTGGCCAGACGCAGCAGGAGTTTTGCCGGGCTCACGGGCTGTCGGCGGGTTCGTTCAGTCACTGGAAGGCCGAGTTGGTCAGGCGGGAGGGTCTTCGGTCTTCGGTCCGGGCTGCTGATGCGGGGGGCGTCGGGGGCCGCCGTGAAAGGAGTCCGGAAGCGTTGAGTTGGAGCGAGGTGCGCTGGTCGGCGGGGGCCGCCGAGGTGTCCGGGGCCGGCGGGGGTTTCGAAATCGTTCTTCCTCGGGGTTGGTCCGTGCGGCTGGGGCCGCGGTTCGAGGCGGAGTCCTTGCGTCGGTTGCTTTCGGTTTTGGAGGAGCGGCCGTGCTGATGCCTCCGCCTTCCGTGCGGGTGTTCGTGGCTTCGATGCCGGTGGACCTGCGGCGCTCCTTCGACAGCTTGGCGGCCTGTACCGAGGAGTTGCTTCGGCAAGACCCGCTGTCAGGGCACTTGTTTGTCTTCCGTAACCGCCAGGGAGATCGATTGAAGATCCTGTACTGGGACCGTACAGGCTACTGCCTCTGGTACAAGCGGCTGGAGAAGGGGACCTTCCGTCTACCGAGCGGTCCCGGTGGTGTGGAGATCAGCGCCGCGGAGCTGGTGCTTCTTCTGGAGGGCATCGACCTGGCCGGCGCGCGACAGCGGATGCGGCTCGTCCGGGGTCGCGGCTGAAAAGAATTCCGTCTCTCAAGTCGATGATTTATACTCGGGCTCCAGAATGAATCCGGAGCCCGAGCTTCCCACCGATCCCCAAGCTCTGCGCCAGTTGGTCGTAGAGCTTCTGTCGGCGCTTCAGGAAAAGGATCGTCGAATCGGCCAGTTGTCCTCCCAGTTGGAGGCTTTGAGGCGCCGGATTTTCGGTCGGAGCTCGGAAAAGCTGGATCCCGGCCAGTTGGCTCTCGACTTGGGAGCTTGGCTGGCCGCCCACCCCGCCGAAGCGGCCGCCCAACCGCCTGTGCCGCCCGCCAGCGAGAAAGAGCCCGCGCCGCGCAACGCTCACGGTCGTCGCCGCCTGCCCGAGCATCTGCCCCGCCACAGAACGGAGTACCATCCCGCCCCTTGGGAGCGGGTGTGCCGGGAATGCTCGGCCGAGTTGAAGCGCATCGGCGAAGAGGTCAGTGAGCAGCTCGAGTACGTACCGGCCAGCCTTTTCGTGCGCGTGCATGCGCGGATCAAGTACGCCTGTGCGCAGTGTCAAGGCAACGTGGTGAGCGGTTCGCTGCCGGTTCAACCGATCGACAAGGGGTTGCCTGGGCCGGGGCTGTTGGCTCATGTCCTGACCAGCAAATACAACGATCACCTGCCATTGAATCGCCTGGAGGGGATCTTCCAGCGCCAGGGTGTCGAGCTTAGTCGCTCGACGCTGTGCGACTGGGTGGCGGCCAGCGCGAGATTGCTGGAGCCGCTGGTGGAGGTGATGAAAACCGAGGTGTTGGCCTCGCGCAAGATCCACACGGACGATACAACGGTGCCGGTGCTCGACAAGACTCGGGAGTCGACGAAGACCGGGCGGCTGTGGGTGTATGTTGGCGATGGTTCCCACGAGCACATCGTCTTCGACTACACGCCGGATCGCAGCCGCGACGGCCCGTTGCGCTTCCTCCAAGGGTACAAGGGCTATCTCCAAGCCGACGCGTACGCAGGCTACGATGCGGTGTACGCGGGCGGAGAGGTGATCGAGGTCGCGTGTTGGGCTCATGCGCGCCGCAAGTTCTTCGATGCGATGAAGAGCGCCGCTGCGCGTGCTCAAATTTCTTTAGCTTACATTCGAGAGCTGTACGCGATCGAAAAACGAGGTCGCGACCTCGGTGAAGCGGAGCGCCGCGACCTACGGATTGTGGAGGGGAAACCGTTGCTGGACGCCTTCAAGGCCTGGCTCGACGACGAGGCGCAGAAGGTTCTCCCGAAGAGTCCGATCGGCGAAGCGATCCACTACGCCCGCGCTCAATGGGTGGGGCTGACGCGTTACCTGGAAGATGGGCTGCTCGAGCTGGACAATAACCGGGCGGAGCGCGCCCTGCGGCGCGTGGCGGTCGGACGGAAGAACTGGATGTTCGCCGGCAGCGATGAAGGCGGCCGTCGAGCGGCCATCGTCTACAGTCTCATCGCCAGTTGTGCCGCCCTCAAGGTCGATCCCTACGTCTATCTCCGGGATGTGATCGAGCGTCTCCCCTCTTGCTCTGCGGAAGACGCCGCCGCCCTGCGGCTGCTCACACCGAAAGCCTGGAAAGCCGCCCTGGACACCCCGGCCTCCGCGGCGGCCTGAGCTGCGACCTGTCGCCGCGCCGGCCGGCCCGGAAATCTGGGGACGGCAGGCCCCCCTGTGGTTGGCCGAACGGTTACCTTTGATGTTGATGATCGTCGAGTGGTGCAGCAGCCGGTCGAGGACCGCGGTGGCGATCACCTGGTCGCCGAAGACCTGACCCCAGCCGGCCAGGCTCTGGTTGGACGTGATCAGGATCGACCCCCGCTCGTAGCGCCGCGACACCAGCTGAAAAAACAGGTTGGCCCCCAGCCGGTCCAGCGGCAGGTAGCCGATCTCATCGATGATCAGAAGCTTGGGTTGGACGAGTTGCTTGAGCTTTTCGTCCAGACGGCTCTCCTGGTGGGCTCGCGTCAGGGTGGCGATCAAGCCGGCCGCCGTGGTGAAGGCGGTGCGGTAGCCCAGAGCGCACGCTTTCAGCCCCAGCCCCACGGCCAGATGAGTCTTGCCCACTCCCGGAGGGCCAAGCAGCAGCACATTGTCCGCGTCGGCCAGGAAACGGCCCGTTGCCAGCTCACGGATCACCTTCGGGTCGATGGACGGCTGAAACTTGAAGTCGAAGCTGTCCAGGCTCTTTTGGAAGGGAAAGCGCGCCATCGCCGTCTTCATCGCCGTGTGACGCTCCTGCTTGGAGGCCAGCTCGCGGCTGAAGACCTCCTCCAAAAGGTCACAGTAGGAGAGCTCTCGCTTGCTCGCCTCCTGAAGCAGCAAGGGCAGCTCGGCCGCCGTACGGACCAGCTTCAGTCTGGCCATGTGCGCCTGCAGCCGTTCGACCTGCACGCTGCCCCCGCTCATGACGCCACCTCCTCCAGCAGCCGCTCGTAGCGATGCAGAGCCCGAGTCTCGACCTCCCCCAATTCACCCAGAAAGACCGGATCGAAGCGCGGCGGACCCCCGGCCGGCTGGGCCGACCGCCGCGGAGGCACCTGCCGAGGGGCCCCGTGCCACCGGGCCACCTGATATTTGCCGCCAAGACGAGCGTGCTCCACCGGCTCGACCGGCTCCCCATGAATCCAGATCGCCTCCCGCTGGATCCGGACCTGCACCCGCTGGCCCACCCAGTCCAGGGGCACCGGGTAGCGATTCGTCTCCACCACCACGTAGCCGTCGCGAGGCACGACCCGGCTCTCCACCCGCTCCCGCGGCGAAGGCGACCGCAGATCCACCCCGATCAGCGTCTCGCGCAAGAAGCGCTGCGACGGCCTCTCATGAGTCGTCCCGTGCACCCGCTCATCGGCCACGGTCAGGCACCACTGCAAAAGCCACCGGTTCAGCTCCTCGAGATCGTGGAACCGCCGGCCCGCCAAGGCGTTGCGCTTGACGTACTTGACCCCGCTCTCGACTTTGCCCTTCGTCTGCGCCCGGTAGTAGCGGCATAACCGGATCTCCAACCCGTAAAAGTCCATCCGGTCCTTGAACGTGGCGTTCCACACCACCCGGCCGGTGGCCTCGTCCTTTTCGCTGACGATCGTGCGCGGGTTGTCGTAAAGGATCGTGCGCGTGCGCCCGCCGAAGTGGGCGAAGGCCGCGCTGTGACCGTCGAGCAGAGGACCCAATCCTTCGCTCAGATAGGCCTGGACGAACAGGCGCCGACTGAATCCCAGAACCATCACAAACAGGTGCACCCGCACCGGCTCCTCGCCCAGATACACCCACGTCGAGCCCCAATCCACCTGCGCCTGCTCGCCGGGACCTGTCTCAAAGCGCAGCGTCGGCACCTCCCCACCCCGCCATGCCTCTCGCCAGGGCTTCACGTGCTTGACCACCGCCGAGTACGAGCACAGGCAGCCCTTCTCGACCAGCTCCCGGTGCAACACCGCACCGTTGAAGCCGACCTCCGGGGCACGGCCTCGCAAGAACTCCTCCCACGACGCCAGCATCCGCCCCCGGCTGCGGCGTCTCTGGGGAACCCAAGACTGCCGACACCACTTCCGCACCGTCTTGATGTCCAGGTCCAGCTCTCGGGCAATGGACTTCTTCGACAGC
>DATEIO010000980.1:0-3799 GCA_035278895.1 Thermoanaerobaculia bacterium
CTGGAGCGCCTCCGCATCGTGCGTCAGGCGCTCGATCCATCTCCCAAAAGCCAGGGTTCATACGGAATCTCCTGTTCATCTTGGCGGAGGTGGTAAAACTGGGACATGATGCATGAAATACGGTATCATGTCAATAAGTCAGCTAGTTCCGGGGAATCCATGCTGTTTATTGGAATTTTTATGAGGCTCATAGAAATTTCTGGCGGCGCTTCGAACCTTGGATCGCGCCACAGAGTCTTCGTGTCACTAGCCACAAGGATGGGACCGGGGTTTAGCCACGAGGATGGGACCACCCAGGTTGATGTTCTCACAGTTGCTCGATGATGTGCTTCCTCTTCTTGCTGGGCTAGAGATGCTGCTTGTTGGCCGCCCAGGTGTCGGGCCGGAGGTGGGCGAGGCCGGGGGGTGGGGGAAGCCCACCGGAGGCCCGACACCTGGGGCGAAGACTGTTTTCTCACGGCTGTTGCTTCTTCAGACCCGGCTTCTGGCGCCGACGATAGGACTCGCCGTCAAGGACGAGCTCGTAAGCTGCATTGGTCAGCCGATCGATGGCGCTTTGCGCGCGAAGCGGGTCTGACATCGTGGAAAGCCACTCCTCGGGCGCTCGGTTGGAGGTGACGATGGTGGAGTGGCGCTGGTGACGTTCGACCAGCACCTCGTAGACATCGCGGCTTTCCGTCGGGTCGAGCGTGTCGAGCCCGAAGTCGTCGAGGATCAGAAGGTCGACAGCCAAGAAACGGCGCATCTCGCGTTCGAAGCTGTGGTCGAGCCGGCCAGCGCGTAGCTGCTTGAGAATGCCTTCGGTGCGCGTGAAAAGGACGCTATGGCCACGGCGACAGGCGATATGTCCCAGCCCCGAAGCCAAGTGGGTCTTGCCCACTCCGACTGGGCCGAGGATCAAGACATTGTGGTGGGCCTCAAGAAAGCGTGCGCAAGCCAACTCGGCCAGCAGCTGGCGATCCAGCGTGACCTTGGCACTGTCGTCCCAGCTTTCCAACGTCAGAGCGGGATCCAGGTGCGCCTTCGACGCTCGCTGACTCACTGCGAGTTGGTTTCGGCGCTCGCACTCTTCGGCCAGCACGAGCTCGAGGAAATCCTGATAGGGCAGGGCCCGCTCGCGAGCCAGACGCAAGCGCTCGGGCAAGGTTTCGCTCATCGGGGAGAGCTTGAGCCGGCGCAGCACAGCTCGCAATTCCGGCGAGAGGAGCTCACTCATGGTCCCCTCCGCGGGCGAGCCGATATTCGCCGGGCTGGCGCAGAAATCGTAGCGGCTTCGGCGGGCTCGCTCCGGCCTGCGGCCGTGTCGGTAAGGGGCTGTGCTCGACCGCCTGCTCGACCATGCGGCCCACTCGCGTCACATCGACGACATCGGCCTCCAGCGCGCGGGCGCACGCCTGCTCGACAGGCGAGGCCGAGTAGCGGCGCACCAGACCCAGAAGGCGGTAGACGTGGCGCATGCGCGTCCACGGCTGCGGTGCAGCCAGCAGGCGCTCGGCGTAGACCCCGATGGCAGACCCCGCCTGCCTGGCTTGCGCGAGCAATGTCTGCTGATCGCGGCAAGCTAACTCGCGCACTCCAGGCGGGTAGTCCGCCGGATCGGTGCTGCGCTGGCCGGGCCCCACGCGAGGATGCACCTTGATCAACTGGCCCCGATGGTAGATCCGCACCAGGTCTCGGCCGTTGCGCACCTGGACGCGCTCCCCGAGGTAGGCGCTCGGCACGGAGTACAACGCCTTACCCACCGTCAGGTGATGATCGCGCTGAACTCGCACCTCGCTCCACGGCGCCACCTCGTAGGCGACCTCGGGAGCCGGCAGCAACAGCGGCTGCTCGTCGCGGGCAAAATGCTCGGCCGGACGCTGCCGCGTGGTGCCGTGAATCCGCTCGCCTGCGGTGACCCGGCACCAGCGCTCGGCCGCCCCCTGCGCCTCGGCCAGCAGGCCGAACGTCTCCCCCGCAAACAGCGAGGTCTGGACGTACCGCACCGAGCGCTCCACCCGACCTTTGTCTTGAGGATGGCGGACTCGCGTCGGATCGATCACGAAACCACGGGCTTGGGCGTACTCCACAAAGGCCGCATTCAGACGCGGTGCAACCCGATCGGCTGTCGTCACGATCGCCTTCAGATTGTCGGGAATCAGGACCCGGAAGACCCCGCCGAAAAACTGCCACGCCGCCTCGCAACCCGCCACCACATCGGCCACGCTCTGGCGGTAGGTCAACCACACGAACAGGTGCCGGCTCACGACCGCCGTAAACACCAGAGCCCAGACTCGCCTCCGCCGACCGTCCTCGCGCAGCCAGCCCACAGCCCCAAAATCCAACTGCAGCTCTTCACCCGGCTGGCCCTCGGCTACCCGCACCGTCGATCGACGGCCGCCGAAGCCAAGCTCCCGGCAAGCGTAGCGGTGCAAGGTCCGATACGGCACCACCACGCCCGTTTGACGAGCGAGCAGCTCCTGGACTTTGCTCAGAGGCACCTGCTGGCCCAACCAACCGGCCAACAACTCCCGATGCTCGGCGCAGAGCTCCCAGCAACGACCTCGAACCCCAGGACTCTGCGCACGCACCCGTCCGATCACCTCGCCGAGGGCGCACTCCTGCACCGCCCCGCCCACCTGACAGCCCGCCTCCTGAGCCGCCTTAACGTAACGACGGACTGTCTTACGGTCCAGACCTGTCAGGCGCGAGATCGACCGCAGCGACTCGCCCTGCGACCAGAGACGTACCACTTCCTTGACTTCCACCATGTGGACCTCCCGGTAGGACACGTGCACCTCCTGCTTCTCGCAAGAGCGCTGGCCTACCACAAAGGGTGGTCCCATAGCTGGCTAAACTCCGGTCCCTAGCTCTGGCTAAAACTCCCTGCTGCTGGGGGCATCCTCGTGGCCAATGACAGGAGGGTCCGCCCGGTGACCTCGACGACAGCACCGCCTTCTGGGATGAACCGGATGGCTCTGGCCATGTCGGGGGAGCCCGAGGGTCAAGATCTGTGCCAGTCTGGTGTCTCTTGGTCATCTTCCCGGAAGTGCAGGCAAGTACGGATCTTCTGGGCATTCCGGAAGAAGCGCGTCACCTGAAATGTGTCAAAAGATTTGGACAACTCTGAGATCGTCTACAAGGGTAGTCTTCACGTAAGTTATTGCACGAGAATCACTTCGGAGGAGAAGGGGAGGGAGGCAAAAAATTTTGCCGGCGAGCCAGATCCCTTGACAGTCACCCAGGCCGGAGGCTGTCCTGGGATGGCCCTGCCAGGAGCCGGTCCGCACGCCGGAAGTTCCGTAGGTGAAGGGGTACTTCTTCGCCTCCCCATCAGGGAGGTGCGAAAAGGGCAGATCCTCGGCGGGACCTGCCCCTTGGACATGCGATACCGTCCGTTCTAGAACGAGACCAGCAATCCCAATTCAATCTGGCTGAACTCCAGGTCCGGCGAGGCGGTCAACGTCCAGTGGTAGTTGTACGTCGCCTCCAGGGTGAAGCGGGTGCCGGCCGGGACTCCAAGACCCACGCCGAGGTTAGCGCCGCCTTCGAAGTCACCGGGATCGAAGTGGTACAGGTCAGGACCACCCATCAGAAAGAAGCGTACCGGCGCCGCCGGGTTGATCGTGAACTTGGCGTTAACTCCGAGGTTCCAGACGTCGGTGTCCGGATTGGCGCCGCGACCGTCGAAGCGCAGAACGCCGAGGCGCAGATCCCACGCGAGTTGCGGCCGGACGGGATACAAGAAATCGAGTGTGAAGCTCGACCCCTGCCGTGCCACACCGTTCAGAACGCCGTGCGGGTCGGCCAAACCGGGATG
>DATEIO010000981.1:0-5659 GCA_035278895.1 Thermoanaerobaculia bacterium
GCTCGTCCACGACGAAGACGGGAGCGAGGCCGGCGGCCAGGAGCCGTTCGATCAGGATCGGCAGAGCCCGGTCCAGGGTCGCCACGGAAAGGTCGTAGAGGAAGGTCATCTCTCGGGACATCGAACGGTCCAGCGAGCGCACACTGGAGGATTTGAAAACGGCCGAGGCGCCCAGCGCGCTGGCGATGCCCGCGAAGGCGGCGGTGGCGCCGGAAGTCAGGCCTCCGGCCAGCAGGCCGGTTCCAACCAGGCCGCCGGTCAGCAGGGCCAGGACCGGGCCGAACAGATTCTGGCCCTTGGTATCCACCCCCATCTCGGCCTCGATCTTCCGGCGCGCTTCGTCCTTGAGCTTCTCCTCACGCTTGTAGGTTCCGGAGATGCGGCGGAAGACCTCACAGGTCCCCGAGAGGGCTGCCAGCTCCTGCATGCCCTGGCCGAAGGGAATCACGTCGCTGTCGTTCCGGAAGAGGACTCCGCTTTCGAGCACCTCCGCCCGCCGCCAGAATTCGCGCAGGCGGACCGGACCTGGACATTCGTAAAGCTCCACCTCGAGCTGTGCCGCGAGCTCCGGCCTTCGGGTCCGCTCTCTAAAGGCCCGCGAGAACTCCCGCGTCACCGCCCTGTGAAGGCAGAGGATGGTCTGGATCAGAGCCTGCCGGGCCGCCGGATCCTCTTCCGGCGGCTTCTCCTCCTTGGGCTTCGCAGGCTTTTCCTCTGCGGGCTTGGCGGGCTTGGTCTCGGCCGCCGACGCCTCCGGTTTCTTGTTCTCGCCGGACGGAGGGGAAGCGGAGGCCGGAGCCTGGGAGGAGGCGGAGCCGTCCGGATCGGGCTCTTCCGGGCTTTCGTCGGGCTCCTTCTGGGCCTTGCGCTGGAGGTCGGGGAAGAGGCTCGGACCGTGGAGGGGTACGAACAGCGGGCGCATCGGCGATCCGCTGCGCTGGGTTTCTTTCCAGACTTCCAGAAAGGCGCTGGACACCAGCGTCGTCTTGCCGGCCCCCCGATGGCCCGAGATGAGGAACGAGCGGCCGGAGATCTCCTGGCGGCAATAGCGCCGCAGCTCCTCGACCAGGAGGCGGGAAGCATCCGAGGAGATGATCAGGCAGTCGCCCCGGGGGGTGAGGTCGAACGACGCGGGGCTCAGCGGCTCGGGGCTCTGGCGGATCCGGATCGCCATGCTATTTCCCGTCCTTGGCCTGTTGATTCTCCGCCGGCTTGTTCTCTCCCTTCGCGGGAGCGCTCTCCTCCGTACTATCCTTTTTCGTCAACCCCACGACCGCCATGCACAGCAGGCTGCCGAAGACCAGGCTCGCGAGGAGATAGACGAGCGAGGGAGAAATCTTCCAGCCGCCCAGGCCTCCCCCGAAACCGCCCCAGGACGTTTCGATCCCGATCCCGGCGGGACGGTCCTGCGAGATCTCCCGGAAGAAGGAGATCGTAAATACCACGGTCAGGAGAGCGAGCACGGCCAAGCCCCCGTTCACCAGGTAAGGGGTGGCCCGATTCGTGACGAGAGGCTCCAGAGAGGTTTTTTTCGTTTCGGCGTCTCCAGAGGTCTGCTCCGGTGGAGTCGCCGTAGTGGCCTGGGGCTCGGGGTCGCCCGTCGCGTCCGACGAGACGTCGCTCGTCACCGGAGCGGCAGGCCCCGTGCCTTGCGCCTGGAGCCGGCCTGTTGCGCCTCCGGAGGCGCCCAGCACAACCAGCAATCCGAGGACCGGGAACCACCTGCGGCGAGCCTTCATCGCGAGATCCCTCCTGTAGCGCACTGTTGAATCGGCAGACTCTATTTTAGCTCTCTTTTCCCTCCAGTGACCTACAGGACGTCCTTCCTGCATCCCCCGGGATCTCCCGGAGGAGGGGACAGCCATGGCCGAGATTGACGGGAAGCCCTGCCGGAGCGCTCGAAGAGATGGGAGTGGAGGAGAAGCGCGGCTGAGCTTCTTCTCCGACCCGGCTCGCTTTTCGACCCGGCCGACACCGTCATGTGTGGAATGGTTGTTTCAGTATTTGAACTCTCTCCTGCGTGAAAGGACCGAGTCATGAACAGTCGAGATCGCATTTTCAAAGCCCTTCTGGCGGCTGTGGCGCTCTGGGTCACGGCTCTCCCGGTTGCGGCCCAGAAAGAGGGGCTCGAAGGCCGGGCTCTCGTCGTCGGGCGTGAGGTGGAGAAGTCATTCCGGTCGCCCGAAATCGGCAAGGAAACAGCCAATTGGACGGAAGCTCCGGTCTGGACGCTGGAGCTGAGCAACCCCGAAGCGAGCTACATCGCGCCCCACTTTTTCAGCTTCCGACTGCCGGAAGGCGCCTATCTGGTGGTCCGCTCTCCCAAGAACGAGCGCAGTCTCACCTACACGGGCAACGGCAAAGAGGTGCCGAAGGAATCGCTCGGTTTCTGGGGCGTCCACATCCCTGGATCCGTGGCGGTCCTCGAGCTCTTCTCGACCGTTCCGATCGAAGAAGGAGCCGTGGTAATCGATCGGTTCGCCGCCGGGTTTCCCAAGGCGGAGGAGGACACCGAAACGCTCTGTGGAGCCGATGATTCGCAATGGGCGCGCTGCTATCAAACATCGGAGCCGCAGATCTACAACCGGTCGCGGGCGGTGCTCCGCCTGCTGATCAACGGTACGAGCGCCTGTACGGGATGGCTCGTGGGCAACGCCGGCCACGTCCTCACCAACAACCACTGCATCGGCTCGGCATCGGACGCCGCCAACACCGATTACGAGATCATGGCCGAAGGGGCCACCTGTTCCACGAGCTGCGCATCCTGGTTTGGCTGTCCGGGGACAGTCGTGGCCACGTCGGCGACCTTCATCAAAACGAACGCGGGTCTCGACTACACGCTGGTGAGCCTGCCGGTCAACCCGACGAGCACTTTCGGCTTCCTCCAGATGCGCAAGACCGGTCCCGCGGTCAACGAGCGGGTCTACATCCCTCAACATCCGCAAGCCTGGGGGAAGAGAATCGCGGTTCAATCCACCCACGCGCAAGACCAGTCCGGCTTCTGCGAGATCTTCAGCCTCAACGAGCCGGCCTGCACCGGCAGCGGCAACGACGTGGGCTACTTTGCCGATACCCAAGGCGGTTCGTCGGGGTCTCCGGTCATCGCCTACTCCGACCACCTCGTGGTCGCGCTGCACCATTGCGCGAACTGCCCGAACCGCGGTGTATCCATCGACAAGGTGATCAACGACATCGGCCAGAGCTTGCTGCCCCCCAACTCGGTGGTGAATCCGAGCTGTCTCAATCCGTGCCCCACAGGAGGCGTTTTCGACGGCGCCAACTGCTACATGTGGTCGGTCCCCGGCAACGATCCGTTCATCTGGCAGGGCGGCCTCTATTACAAGCCGGTCTGGCACCCGAACGGCCTCTGCCCGCATCAGGGCTACGACAACTGGAACAACATCGCCTACACCGCCACTTATGACGGGGCCAACTGCTACTTCGGCCACTTCGGCCCGAATCCCTTTATCTGGAACGGGAACTACTATCTCACCCGGGCCTGTGTGAACTGCTCCAACCCGTGCCCCTACGCCGGCACGTTCGATGGAGCCAACTGCTATCTGTTCACCTGGCCGGGCGTGAAACCGTTCATCTATCAGAATAGCTGGTATTACCAGCCCCTCTGGTATCCGAACGGCCCCTGCCCGCATCCCGCCTACAACAACTGGACGTTGCAATCGGTCCAACCGGTCTTCGACGGTGCGAACTGCTACCTTGGCACTGCCGCCGCGGGCCAGTCGGCCTTCATCTGGGGCAACAACTACTACCAGACCCCGGTCTGCACTCCGTAGTTTCTGCCGGAGAGCTCGAGGGCCGCTCCGGCTCTCGAGCTCTCCTCGGATCGTGCAGAGCCTCGGGACCGGCACCCAACCGGCTTGACGCCCCAGGACAATTCGCGCAGTCTAAGAGTCGAAACCAGCGATTCAGCTCGTTGTCCGCTGCGGGAGGAAACCTCATGCCGTGGGACCGTCGTCCGCCGTTCGCGTTCCGCTCCACCTTCTTCTTACCGCTGCTCGCCGTTCTCCTGCTTGCCTCAGGCTGCGCCAGCGTCCGGCCGAAGCCGGCGGACCCCGAGGACCTCTGGAAGCTTTACGAGCAGGCGGTCGAGGCGGCGAAGTATCCGGCGCCGGAACACATCTCGAAGAGTCTGGTGCCCATTGCGACGTTCACGCCGGGGCTCGTTTGGGACGAGAGCGGGCAGAAGGTCCTGATGGTGACATGGGCCCAGTCCCAGTTCTTCAAGGGGAAGCCGCCCTACGAGACGACGATCCCGGTTCCGGCGTGGCTGACCCCCGTCCCCTTCGCCCGGCAGTTCTGCCAGAAGACGGGCCTTCATGGGGACGCACTGAGGCTCCGGATCGCCCAGCGGCTCGGCCTGCCTCCAACAGCCTCGAACGATGTCTTCGTCCAGATGTGGGTCGATCCACATCTATTCTTCCGGCCCTGCCCGGACCCGGAGGTCAACGACGCCGAGTGCCAGGTGAATCTCACCGCGGGCCCGGCGGACACGTCCTCCTCCTGCCCGTGGAGCGCCGCCCTCGAGGACCAGCTCTCGGAACAGTTTGTCACCGTCTCCGAGGACCATCTGAAGTGGATGTGCTCGAACTGGCAAGACACCTATAAGCCCGGCGAGCCGCGCAAGAGTTATCCCTGGACCGCTCTGGGGTATACCTACGATTGGGGAGCGGTGAGCCACCGCGGCGAGAGCGAGTTCGTTCTGCCTCCCAACAAGCCGGTGGTGATCGAGTCCGTCACGCCGATGGATGTCTACTGCGCGTCCGGCGGGTGAGGGTAGAAGCGGCCTGACAAAGACAAGTCAGGCAATTTTTTATTAGAAATCCTCAATAGAGGGAGAATATCGTTTCTACTGTGAAGATCCGTTGTCGTATAAGGCTTGAGCCGGTCTAGGGTAGGCGAAACGCTTCGCGTTGGATTCAGGTATAGTCCAGAAAAGACGTGCCCCAATCGCGTGAAAGCGAATGAGCCTATGGAGACCGTATGTCAGAAGATGACCCGGATGATCTGGAAGCCACCTTCTTGGAGTATGTCGCTGCTTACGAGCAGATAGAGCCCAGAGCCTTGTTCGAAATCCTATCGGAGGGTGGCTTGGCTCTGCAGCCGCCGGATGAATTGGACGACTCCCAGGTCAGTGCCAGTCTGCAGGACGTCATCCATGCGCTCGCCTTGCTCGGAGCCTTCCTTCATAACACCAACCATCTGAGCGATCGTCAGCTCTATGAGGAGTTATGGGGTGAGATCCTGCATGAGCCGGCCGTTCTGATGCCGGACAATCCGGATTTTGCCTATCACATCGACATGGTCGGGTCGGGGAGCGAGGAGCATACCGACTTATATCTGAAGTATTTCGCCGACGAAGAGACAAGGCAGATGTGGCAGAAGGACTGGCCGGAAGATCCTGTTCCCGAGCATGAGACGCCGCCCTACGACCGGGACCGTTTCCTGCCACGGGCCGAGCTCAGACGGGACACCCCGATGATGTAGGCGTCTCCGAGGGTAGAATCCGTCTCGTCATGAGCGATCCGAATCCGCCCGAAGTCTGGTTGCGCGGCCCTGTCCCCGGGATTCCTCCTCTGCTGCAGCCCGCCGCTCATGCGTTGCTCCAAACGGTGGAGGAGGTGAGCCGGGTCGTTTCTCCGCT
>DATEIO010000982.1:0-2692 GCA_035278895.1 Thermoanaerobaculia bacterium
CCCGGTCGATGCCATAGCACAGCATCTCCCGTCCGAGGTGATGGATACGGCCTTCCAGCCTCTCGCCGAGCCGCTCGGCGACGCGGATCGAGGCGCGGTTGTCCGGATGGATGAGGCTGATGAGCCTCTCCCTCCGGCAGACCTCGAAGGCGTAGGCCAGGGCGGCGCGGGCTCCCTCGGTGGCGTAACCGTGCCCCCAGAAACGGCGGGCCAGGGCCCAGGCGAGCTCCAGGCCGGGCCAGCCCGCCGGCTCGGCGAAACCGGTCGTCCCGAGAAACGCGCCGGTCTCCTTGTGCTCGACCACCCACACGCCCAGGCCCGCGAGCCCCCAGTGGCCCAGCAGGAAGGCCATGTGCCGCCAGGAGCGGCCCCGGTCCCACGGCTCCTGCCCGCAGCCCAGGTAGCGCAGGACCTCGGGGTCTGAGTTGAGCGCGGTGTAGTCGTCGAGGTCGCCCTCGCGAAACGGCCGCAGCCGCAAGCGTTCCGTCTCCAGGGTCGGGATCTCGAAAGCATTCATCCTCAAAGCCTTGCCTCCTTTCTCCTTCGGTTGCCTGCGCTTGTCCTCCGGCCGCGAGGAGCGGACACTCCGCCCATAGGGACGCCCTCTTCACGGCAATGACGCTCGTGAGCGCGGTCTTTTGTCCCTGAAAGGGAAACGCCATGCTTCGCCTGGTGCTGCTCGTGTCTTATCTCATCGCGTCGTTCTCGGCCTCACCGAACGCCACAAAACACGGCAGCGGCGCGGACCCCTGGGGTCTCAACCCGCCCCCGCCTCCTGCGACGGAGACGGACGCAGGCGGCGGCGCGGACCCTCTCGGGTAGCTTTTCAGGCCGGAGCCGCAGCAATTGCGGCTCCGCTCTTTTTGGCTATACTGAGGAACACTGGATTTCAGGGTTCGATAACTTATGATTCTGTTCCGCTGTCGGGGAAGGGCGGCTGAAATGTTCGAAGAGAACCACGAATCCCTTGACCGGTTCCGCAGGGCCTTCGCCGGAGAGGCTGCGGAGTACGAGGTCCAGCGGATGACGGTTCACCTGATGGGCTGTCGCCGCTGCCGCCTTCTGGCGGCCCGTGCGATGGGCGAACGGAAGGCCCGGGGTCCGATCGCCGCTTCAGAGCCCCTGAGATATCTCCTTGAGCTGTTCGAAGCCGAGGAGGCCGGCTCGGAGAAGTGGCTGGAAGCCCAGGTCACCTGGGCCGAGATCCGCCCTCTGAGCATCAAGGCCCGGCGGGACAAGGTCCGTCTCACGCGCTCGCTCCATACCTTGACCTTCCTCAGAGTGCTCCTCGAAGAGGGGACCGCGGCGGACACTCCGGCAGAGAGCGAGGAGATCTTCTATCTGGCCCTGCTTGTCGCAGGGCTTCTCCCTTCCCCTGAGCATTCCGCCGAATTCAAGAATGACCTCTGTGCCGAGTGCTGTGCCGAGCTCGCAAACGCCCGGAGGCGGCAGGCGAAATGGCCCGCAGCCCGCGACGCATTGAGGAAGGGAGTTGGGTATGCCGAAAGGGGATCCAAGGATGGAGTCGCTGAAGGAAGGGTGTTATGCGTGGAGGGAGCCCTCGAAGATGACCTCGGCAACACCGAAGAAGCGGCAAGGATTCTGCGCCGGGCAATCGGACTCTTTGAGGCAGAAAGGGAAGCTTTCCTCGTTAGCAGGACGCTCGTTCAACTCGCCTATATTTTGGTAGATTTAAATCCGACTGAGAGTCTCGAGGTAGTCGACAAAGCCTTTTCTCTGATTCCGGACAATAACCCCCGCCTTCTCTGGTTCGCAGAGATCGTTAGAACTAACTGCCTTATAACTTTGAGCTCGCCACGAGAGGCCCTTCTAAGGTTCAAGGACTTAAAGGAGTTGCACGAGCAGTTCCGTGAGCCGGTCATGCAACTCAGAGGGCGCTTCACCGCGGCCCGCCTTCTGGAGCACCTCGGGAGGCCGCAGAAGGCCGAGCGCCTCTTCCAGGAGGTAATTGCCGGGGATCTCGAGCACGGGCTGATCAAGGACTTCTACCTGGACCTCGTCTACCTGTTGGGCTTCCATCTCCGGAGAGGACAGACGTCGGAAGCGGTCGCCGTCTGCCGCCGCGCCATCCAGGAGCTCTCCCTGCCGGACGATGAGGAGGGAAGCGGCGAGTACGCCCGTGACCAGATGCGCACCGTGTGGAGCGACCTGGAGGCGGAGATCAAGAAGGGAACGCTCGATCTCGGAGCCACGGCGGTGCTGCGGAGCTACATCAAGGCCCATTGGCGGACCCCGGCGAGCGATCCGCCGTCCTTCCGATAAGAATCCCGGAGCACCGCCCCCCGAGGCGAGAGCGCCGCCCTGCGAGGCGGGAGAGCCGCCCCACGAGGCGAGAGCGCCGCCCTGTGGGGCGAGAGCGCCGCCCCATGAGGCGGGAGAGCCGCCCCACGAGGCGGGAGAGCCGCCCCACGAGGCGAGAGCGCCGCCCTGCGAGGCGGGAGCGCCGCCTCGCGAGGCAAGAGCGCCGCCCTGCGAGGCGAGAGCGCCGCCTCGTAAGGCGAGTGAGCCGCCCCGCGAGGCGAGAGCACCGCCCCGTGGGGCGAGTGAGCCGCCCCACGAGCCGATTGACAGGGGACTAGTAGTACAGCCGGGTGCAGGTCCGGGAGTGGCCGTCGCCGCACTGGCTGAAGGAGAGCTGGTACCCGAAGAACTCGACGCGCGCGTTCTTGCA
>DATEIO010000983.1:0-2116 GCA_035278895.1 Thermoanaerobaculia bacterium
CTCGGCCACGGGGCTCCAGCGGGCGAGCGACCGGCGGTCGAGCTTGCCGTTCGGCAGGCGGTCGAGCGACCGGCCGAAGGCGAAGGCCGGCACCATGTAGGGTGGCAGGCGGGCGGCCAGGGCGGCACGCAGCTCGGCCGCCGTGGCGGCACCGGCATCCGCCACCGCCGGCACCACGCAGGCGAGGAGCGACCGTTCCCCCGCGCCGTCCTGGCGCACCACGACCGCGGCCTCGCGGACCTGCGGCTGGGCCGCCAGGGCGATCTCGATCTCGCGCGGCTCGATCCGAAAGCCGCGGATCTTCACCTGGTCGTCGAGCCGGCCGAGGTATTCGATCTCCCCCCCGGGGAGGTAGCGGCAGAGGTCGCCGGTCCGGTACAGGCGGGCCCCTGGAGGTCCAAATGGATCGGGGACGAACCGCTCCGCCGTCAGGTCCGGACGCCCACGATAGCCGCGCGCCACCTGCACGCCGCCGATCGCCAGCTCCCCCACCGCCCCCGGCGGCACCAGCTCCATCCGCCGGCCCACGACGCGAATCTGCGTGTTGCGGACCGGCCGGCCGATCGGCACCGGCCGCGGGCGCTCCGCCGGCCGGCACTCCCAGGCCGTCACCTCGACCGCGGCCTCGGTGGGACCGTACAGGTTGTAGAGCGGCACCGGCAGCGTCGCGAGGCAGCGTTGCTCCACCTCCCAGGGCAGGGCCTCGCCGCTGACCAGCACCCGGCGCAGCGAGCGGCAGCGCGCCGCCACCCCGTCTTCTGCCAGGAAGAAGGGGAGCATCGAGGGCACGAAGTGGATCGTCGTGACCCCCTCCTGCTCGACCAGCCGGGCCAGATAGGCGCTGTCGCGGTGCCCGTCCGGCCGCGCCACAACCAGCCGCGCTCCGAGGATCAGGGGGGCGAAGAATTCGGGGACCGAGACGTCGAAGCCGAACGGGGTCTTCTGCAGGAACCGGTCGCCCGCGTCCAGGCCGCAGGCCTCCTGCATCCACAGCAGCCGGTTGACGATGCCGCGGTGGCTGTTGACCACCCCCTTCGGCCGGCCGGTCGAGCCCGAGGTGTAGAGGACGTAGGCGGCGTTGTCGGCCGCCGCCCGCGGGAGCCGTTGCGCCGCGCCGGCCGGCAGGCTGGAGACGTCGTCGAGCCAGGCGAGACGCAGGCCGGGGACGGCGTCGAGCGGCAGCGTCTCCGCGTAGGAACGGCGGGTGAGGACGACGGCCGGCGCCGCATCCTCCAGGATCATCGCCAGGCGCTGCCGGGGAAGGTCCGGCTCCAGCGGCAGCCAGGCGCCGCCGGCGCCGAGCACGCCGAGCAGGCCGGCGACCAGCTCGACCGAGCGCTCCGCCGCCACTCCCACCACCACCTCGGGCCCCACCCCGAGCCCCACCAGATGGTGCGCCAGGGCCTCTGCCCGGGCCGCCAGCTCGCGGTAGGTCAGCCGCTCCTCGTCGAACACCACCGCCTCCGCCTCGGGCGTCCGCTCGGCCTGCGCCGCGAACAGATCGTAGAGCGTCGCCTCCGGGCCGGCCTCCGCGGTGTCGTTCCAGGCGTGAAGGAGCTGGTGACGTTCCGCCGCGGAGAGGAGCGGCAGCGCCGAGAGCGCGAGCTCCGGGCTCTCCACGACCGACCGGAGCAGCAGGGCGAAGCGGTCCAGCAGGCGCACCGCGGTCGCGGCGTCGAACAGGTCGGTGTTGAACTGCAGCGCTAGGCTCAACCCGCCCTGGCGCTCCACCGCATGGAGCATCAGCTCGAAAGGAGCCGGCGGCCGGGGCAGGGAAAGCGTCTCCAGCCGAAAGTCCTCCGGCCCCACCAAGACCCCCTCCTCGCCGAGGGCGAAGGCGGTGAGCCCTTCGACGCTGCGCGTCTCCTTCTGCATCACGAACGAGACCTGGAAGAGGGGCGTGCGGCCGGGGTCGCGCTCGACCTGGAGCTGCTCGACCAGGAACGGCAGGGGGATGTCCCCGTGCTCGAAGGCCGCGAGCACCCTCGTCTTGGTGCGACCCAGAAGCTCCGCGAACGTAGGGTCTCCGCTCAGGTCTCCACGCAAAACCACCGGGTTGACGAAGTAGCCCACCGTGCCGGCGAAGTCCGACGCCGTCCGGCCGGCGCGAGGCGCG
>DATEIO010000984.1:0-6819 GCA_035278895.1 Thermoanaerobaculia bacterium
ATGGCGCAAGTCGGGCATAAGTCGTCGCGGCCGGCGTTGCCGGCTCCCAAAGCAAAATGGCCCGGAAGGAGCCGTCACTCCCCCGGGCCCAACCGCGCACAGGAGGCGAATCCCATGCGTGATCGCGAAGATCGTAGCACCCCTGTTTTCCTCAACGCCTTCTCGGACGAGTTTCTGCGCCGCTTCGGGGAGGAAGACGAGCCGTCTTCGGCCGGCGAGGCGGACGTCGCCGGTCCCTGGGGGGTGCTGCCCTTCCCGACCGCGGACGGGAAAGAGGCCTTCGGCCTCTGGAGGCTCGGGGAGCGGCCCGAGTGGGGAGACGCGCCGGCCGCCCAGTTCCGCGAACGGGGAACCGCCCTGCTGGCTGCGGCCATCCGCCCGTTTCTGGGGCGGGACCCCTTCTACCGGCTGGGCGGCGAGCGCTGGAACGGCGGTTTTCCCGTCCTGCGCCACGGCGAGTCCGCGGGATGGCTCGACCTTTTTGACGAGGACTGGGTGTTCGGGGTGAACGTGCTGGAGCGCTTCGTGCGCAGCCCCGAGGCGCTCGCCATCCTGCTGGAGGCCGCCGGCCCGATCGCATTGGAGCGGGCCGGGCGGATCCTCCTCGGGCGGGTGACGGAGGGGGAGTAGCTACTTCAGCATGAAGACGGGCTTCGGGTACTCCTTGAGGCACGACGCATTGAGCCCCTGGACCGAAGCCCGGTCGTAGAACTCCTGGATCAGGTCCTGCGTACACCTTCCGGCTCCGCCGTGGGAGCCTTTGGGCACGACCAGGTGCAGGCTGTTGGGAAGGGTCTTCGCCACGCTCTCGGCGAACTCGGGCGGCGTCACCGGGTCCCATTCGCCGGAGATGAGGAGGACGGGCACGTCCGAGCGGACCAGCTCGTGCACATCCGCCGGGACCGCGCCCCGGGGCCAATTCTCGCAGACCGCCTTCTGCGCGGCGACGCGGTAGTCCCTGAGGAGAGTCCCGGCGGTTTCGCGCTTCGTCATCTCGTCGGTGATGTACGGCAGGTCCTCGGCGCAGGTCACGGAGAAGTTCAGGCCCATGGCGAGCGCCTCGTTGATCCCCAGCCGCTGCTCGATCGACATCTGGACCAAGGGCGTCAGGTCTCCCTGGTAGGCGCGGTGGATCTGGAGCGGAAGCGAGCCGCCGCCCCGGCCATACATCAGGAAACGGATTCCCTCGGCGAGGAGCCCCCGGTCCGGCCGTACCTCGACCCGCTCGCCGGTCCGCGTGTCGGTCACCGTCACCGAAATCCCCTTCTCGGCCCGCTCGAGCACGGCGTCGAGCTCGCTCCGGACGTTGGGGAAGGCGGCGTTGCAGGCCGCGTCGGCCTTGCACTCGGCGAGGAGCGCCTCGACCGCCCGCTTGCCGGCGTAGGCGTGCGGGAGGGGGATGAATTTGTTGACCGGCGCCACGGCCACGAGCACGACGCTGCGCACCGTCTCCGGGTGCCGGCGCAGGTAGACCTGAGCCATCTGCGTGCCGTACGAGCCGCCCCACAGGTTGACCTTGCCGTAGCCGAGCCAGGACCGGACCTCGTCGAAGTCGTCGGCGGCGAGCGCCGTGGTGTAGAAACGCAGGTCGGCGACCTTCTCCAGCCGCTCGCGGCATTTCTTGACTGCGTCCACCGGGAAGACGGCTCCGGCGGCCTTCCGGTAGTCCACGGGCTCGCCGTAGAAGGCGCACTGGAGCCGGTTCGAGCGGCCGGCGCCCCGCTGGTCGATCAGCACGACGTCCCGCTTCTGCCGCCAGGAGTGGTCCTTGGGGAACCCGGGCGCGGATTCGCTGGCCACTCCCTCGCCCGGGCCGCCACCGAAGAAGAAGATGGGATCGGCGGCCTTGTCCTTGCTCACGGCAGGGATGACGACGATGTTCAGCCCGATCTTGCGTCCCTTCTTCCCTTTGCGGTCTTCCCAGACGGCGTAGGTGGCGCACCGGACCTCCTCGTCCAGACCGGGGACTTTGCACGGGTGCGGGGCCACGGTCTTCGCCTCGACCGGCCCTTCCTCGGGAGCGGAGCCGAGCTTCGCCGTGCGGAGCTTCTCCCAGGCGGCGCGGTCGGACGCCTCGACGCCTTCCCGGCGGAGCACGACCTTCCGCGGCTCTCCTTCCCCTTCCTCATTCGGAACCGTGAGCTCTGCCTCCCGCAAATCGCCCTCCGGCCCGATCCAGGCGAAGCCCACCTCCTCCTGGCCCCGCGCCATCCGGAGCTTCCGGGCGCGCACACCGCCCCGCTCCTCCTCTCCTGCCGGGGAGACGGTGATGGGACCGTCGAAGCGGATCGGCGCCTGGCCGGGCGCGAAGATCGGCGTCGCGAGGCTCACCTCGAAGCTCTGCCCGGAGCCGGCCTTCTGGAAGACGGGGGAAAGCGCGGGGAAGGAAAAATAGAGCGTCCAGGGGACGGGCGGACGCGCGATGGTCTCGGCCGGGCGGCCGACGGGAAAGACTTCGATGCGGGCCTGCTCCGCCCCGGTCGGCTCGATCCGCGCGAACAACGTCTTCCTCTCGGGATCGACTTCCCAGACATCGAGCCGGTCCGGAGTCTGCACGGTCAGGATCGCCCTCCGGCTCCCCTGGGGCAATTGGAATTGCTCGGTCCGGTCCTTGTCGAAATACACCCAGAGGTCCACTTTCTGGGAGCCGCCCGCTTCGCTCTGGACGTAGTGGTGGATCTTCCCCGTTTGCCCCAGGGCCACCGCAGGGAAGATGGACGCGGCGAGGAGCAGCAGCAGGGAGACGCCGAGGAACTTCAAGGAGATTTTCTGCATCGGACTGGCTCCTTCCTTTTCGGATTCTCCTTCTTTTACGTCGGTAGTCGTTGCGAGTTGCACGGAAGGCTATCATTCCTTCCATGATGCATCGAGGTTTCCTTTTCCTGGCCACTCTCGCCCTGCTCCCCCTGACTTCCAGCCCGGCCCGGACCCAGACGCCGCCCCCTCTCCGAGATTTTCCAGCCGCCGCAGCTACGGCTCACCAGCGCGGCCGGCTCACCCTGACGTTTCCGGAACGGAGCCCCCTCTCCGTCCGGGAGGACGTGCTCGCGCGCACGGGCGTTCCGGAGAAAGAGATCGCGGAAAACGATCCGCAAGGGGCGCGGTACGACCTCGGGAAGGAATCCTTCTCGGTCTACGTGCCGGACTCCTACAAGCCGGAGGAGCGCTGGGGGCTCTTCGTGTGGGTGAGCCCCACCGAGAGCGGCCGGACGCCTTCCGCCGCGATCGAGGAGCTGATGGCCCAGCGGCGCCTTCTCTGGGTCAGCCCGAACCAGTCCGGCAACGGGCGGCCGCGCTGGTACCGCTACAGCCTGGCGCTCGACGCCGCCCACAACATGAAGAAGCTCTACAACCTGGATGAACGGCGGATCTACGTGGGCGGCTACTCCGGCGGCGGCCGGATCTCGAGCGTGCTCGCGGTGGTCTATCCGGAAGTTTTCGAAGGGGGATTCTACCTCTTCGGCTGCGACTACTTCCGCCCTCTCCCCATGCGGGACCGGCCGGGCGCGCACTACGTGCCGCTCTATCCCAAGCCGCCGCGCGCGGCCTGGAAGCTCACCCGGGAGCGCAACCGCTATGTCTTCCTGACCGGCGACACGGACATCAACAATCTCCAGACCCAGGACACCGCGGCGGCCTACCGGAAGGACGGCTTCGCGCACGTCACCTACATCGAAGTCCCCAACCGCGGCCACATGGGGCCGATGGAGCCCTCCTGGTTCGGAGAGGGGCTGGCGAAGCTGGACGAAGGCATACCCGGGGCGCCGGGGGGATCCTGAACGGCGCGGCAAAAATCTCCGGGATTCGACGCCGCGACGCCTTCTTCTGGCTTCTGGCGTCGCTCGGCCTGGTGACGCCCGTCCTCCTCGCGGCCCGCCTCGTCTCGGGGGACCTGAATCTCGACTATCCCTTCATGGATGGGGATTCGTGGGACTGGATCGGGAACGGGCTGTTTCTCGCGGGGAGCGACGTCCGCTACTCGGGGCGGGCTCCCCTGCTGCCGCTGGCGATCGCGTTCCTGGAGCGCCTCTCGGCCCTGCCTTGGCTGCCGGTCCTCCTCCAGATCCTTTTTTCGGGGACGGTCCTCGCGTTCTACGACCTCGCGGCACAGTTCGCTCCGCGGCGGGCGGCCTTTGCGGCGGCTCTGGCGCTGCTGACGGGTTACTCGCTGGGAAGCCTCTCCTTGCAGGTGATGGCGGACGTCCCCGCCTCCTGTCTCCTCTTCCTCGCCGCCCGCTCGTTCGTGCCGGGAGGGCGGCGGTATCTCGCGAGCGGCGTTCTCGCGGGGCTTTCGGTCCTCACCCAGCCGGCGGCGCTGCTGTGGGGGCCGGCAGCCGGTCTTGCCGTGATGGCCCGGCGGCGGGGGGACCTCCGCTCTCCGTGGCTGTGGGCGGGCTTCGCCTCGTTCCTCGCCCTTCCCGCGCTCTGGAGCCTCGCGAAGCCGCTGATCACCCGGGGCGCGGCCGGGGACATCGCGGACCGGCAGTGGGACCTGCTGACGTTCCACACCGGCTCGGTCCCCTTCTACGTCTGGAGCCTGCTGTCCCTTCTGGGTTGGCCGGGGTGCCTGCTCCTCGTTGGGGGTCTGGCTCTCGCGGCGAGGCGGGCAGTCCGGGACGGCTCCTCTCTGTTCCTTCTCGCGCTGTTTTCGGCCCTGATCGTCTTCTTCGTCTTCCTCTACGACTTCAACGCGAAGCGGTTCCTGGTCTACCCCCTCTGGCTCGGCGGTCTCTTCATCGCCGAGGCCTTGGGACGTCTCCGGAGCCGCGCTGCCTTCGGGGCCGCCGCCGCTCTGCTGGTGACCGGCGCCGCCCTCCCCCTGCCGCTTCCGGGCAACCTTCCCAACTGCGTGGGCCTCTCGCCTTTTCCGCCGGTCTACGCCTGCGCGCCGCTCACCGTCTCCGCTTCGGGAAATCCAGGAATCGACGCATCCGCGGCGAACGTGCGCACGGACCCCCTGCTCTCCTGGATCACCGCGAGCCATCCAGCCCAGATCTGGAGAGCCGGGGCACAAGGCCAGGTCCCACGGCTCGATCCGGCCACTTTTGCGGCGGATCGCGGCGCCCTCTTCCTCTACGAAAATCCGGAGGAGGGCGGCGGCCGGTACCGCACCCTCACCCGGCTGGGCAATGCTCTTCGCAAACGGGTCAAGTTCGTCCCGCGCTCGCTCCTCGACCCGTATCTGCCTCTCCTCCGGATTTCCGTTCTGGGCTCCATCGCTCCCGACTACACCGTCTACCGTGTCCGCCTCCTAGGTCTCGCGGACACCTGGCTCCTCGTAACTCCCGAAGGAAGCCCTCTCCCGGAGCGGCTGGGCCGCCCGGCCGACTCCCCTGCCCTCGCCCGGGGACGGGAAAAGGCTGCGGCCATCCGGAGCTGGATCGGAGAGCACGACGGCTTCGTGGCGCTCATTCCCGGCTCCCGCGCGGACGACCTCTCCCAGCTCTATCTCCCCTTCCTCCTGGAGACAACCGAGCTCTACGTGGCAACTCCCGGGGAGGAGCAGGCGATGCTCGACGTCCTTGACCCGGCGCCGGAGCTCGCGGCCCGGCAATTCGGCGAGACCCGGGTCAAGAAGACCCGGTATTGGGGACGGCCGACCTCCGTGGTGAGCTACTGAAGGAATAGGACCGCAACGCCCGCGACCGCCACGAGCGCCCCGAGCACGCCGCCGACGCCGACCCGCTCGCGGCGCAGGAGAACGGTCAGGGGGATGATGAGCACCGGCGTCAGCGCCATGATGCTCGCGGCGACTCCGGCCACGGTATCGCGTACGGCGACCAGCGAGAGGGAGACGCCGAGGAAGGGGCCGAAGAAGGCGCCGATCGAGGCGAAGCCCAGGGCTTGCCGGTTGCGCAGGGCGGGCCACACCCGGGGCCACCAGCGGAGGGCGAAGTAGAGGATCACGTACCCGGCCATGCCGGCGATCACCCGGATCTGGGTGGCCGAAAACGCGGGATAGCTTCCCATTCCGAGCTTCGAGAGCACGAGCCCGCCCGCCTGCCCCAGAGCGCCGCCGAACCCCAAGGCGATCCCGGCGAGCGGAGGCCGGTGGTGCGGATGGGACGATCCTTCGGACGGTTTCCGGCGCTCCAGAACGGCCCAGCCGATGCCGGTGACCGTGAGAGTCATCCCCAGGAGATCCTGCCCCGTGAGCGTCTCCCCCAGCACCAGCCAGCCGATCACGGCCGTGAGCACCGGCGCGAGCGACATCATCAACATGGAAAGCCGCGCCCCGATGAGAAGAAAGGAGCGGAAGAGGCAGAGGTCGCCGAACACGAAGCCCACGAGACCGGAGACCGTGAGCCAGAGCCAGGCGTGAGGCGAGGCATCGACCGGCAGGGGCACGCCGCGGGCGATCCACGCGGCGAGAGAAAGAAAGAAGAAGGCGATGACCAAGCGGATGAGGTTGAGCGTCAGCGCGCCGATCCGCTTCCCCGCGGTCTCGAAGGACAGGGCCGAGAAGGCCCAGCAGGTGGCGGCGCCCAGGGCCGCCAGTTGGCCGGTGTAGTGGGGAGAGAGCACGGAGGGATCGGAGGGAGGCCGGCCCCGGAAAGGACCGGCCTCTTCTCAGGAGATCAGTTCTCGGCGGGCACGGCCTCGTTGACGGTCCAGGTGTCGCCCGACTTCAGGAGGTCTTCGAGCTTGCCCACGCCCATGCGGTCGGTCTCGTACTGGATCTGATCGACCACCCGCTGCTCGTAGGTCGGCATCGCAACGTTCCGGAAGACGCCGAGCGCCGTCGGGAAGTGCGGGGGGAGGAGCTGCGCCGCGAGGAAGGCGGTCGCGGGGTTTTCCAGGCTCTCGTCCCACACGAGG
>DATEIO010000985.1:0-3588 GCA_035278895.1 Thermoanaerobaculia bacterium
TCATGGGTTTCTCGCTCAAAGCTACTCCTTTGTCGGCCGATCACTCTCGAATGGGGTGCTATGCGCTTCGCAAGCCGTCGATTTAGGGTGCCCGTTCCTCTATTCATCTGGACATATTTAGGGGGACGGTTGACGGCCAACAGCTTCGTCATATTATCCGCCCCTCACCCCGCCGGCTGCCTTACCGCCATTCTGATCAACACCATTCCCGTGGACGAGTTGAGCTGCGAGCGAAGTACCTCACTGATTCTCTTCGACTTAGCTGTATCCTACGTCTGTTCATCATCCGCGTCAACACGCGGAGCTGAGGCGATAAGCATTCCAAGTCCGAGGGCTGTTTTCGGCTTCTTCCATTGACTTGTGTAAATACCTCAACGGCTAACGAGAGCAGGAGTGCTTACAGCGGGCAAAGTCGCGAATAAGCCTTCCTAGAGAATCATCCCTAACTGTTTTTCCCCGAGTAGCTTACGACAAATCAACCAGGATGCTTATCCAACGATTCGTGTCGGATAAGCATCCCTCATAGCTTTTGAAGTATTTATCGAGGAGAAGATCGCGCCGCAAGGAGCCGGGGCTCTCCCCCCCGCCCGGCCTCCTCCCGGGCTGGGGCCCTCCATCACTTCCCATTCGTCGGCGTCGTGGCCGGACGGTCGATGTTGATCCGTATGGTGCTCAAGGCTCCGGTGGGCGTGAAGGACAGCGTGTTGCCTTCCACCGTAGGCTGGACGCCGTCCAGCGGCTCTTCCAGGGCGGTGACCATCTCGGCGGTGAAGGGGGTGCTCAGGAAGGGGAGGGTGATCGTCACCGGCGTGGCGGAGTCTGCGGTTGCGCTGGCGAGATAGACGCGCAGCACGAAGCTCACCTGCTCGGGTTGCGGCCACCGACTGGAGGGATTGATCGTGGAGCTCCCGTCCTGGGTGCGCGCGGCGCGGAGGATTGCGGTTCCGCCGACCACCCCGGCCAGGGAGGTCTGGACCGGCAGGGTGACC
Source organism: Thermoanaerobaculia bacterium (assembly GCA_035278895.1). GTDB lineage: Bacteria > Acidobacteriota > Thermoanaerobaculia > Multivoradales > UBA5704 > DATARR01. Next base: position 990 of record DATEIO010000985.1, read on the forward strand.
TGGGTCTGGTTGTTGGCGGCGAGGGTCGCCCGCAGGGGATTGTTGTAGGCGAGCGCTTCGGCCAGGGGTTGGCCGGTGGTGGCGCGTCCAAGGCCCGGCATCCGGAGGGCGTACTCCTGCTGGTGAACGTTCGGATCGGTGCCGGCCGCGCCTCTGTCCATGCCCGGGGCGTTGCGGAGGAGCACGCCGAGCAGGTGGCCGTTCGTGTCGACCGACCAGGCAGGAATGCCGCCGTGGTAGACGGCCGCGAGCGGACTTCCATCCCCGCCGGTCGGCAGCACGAAGTCGTGCGTGGCGCGGAAGGTGGGGCCGCTCCAGTAGGGGACAGGCTGGTGGTCGTCCCAATGGTTGGCGGTGCCGTAGGTGAGAGTCAGGGGATCTCCGGACGGCACGAGGGAGAATTCGGTGACCACCGAGGTCTCGGATGGGGCGGAGCCGGTCAGGCGCATGCGCAGCATCGGCTCGTCGGCGGCGAGGCTGTATTCGAGGACGTAGGAGGAGCCGTCCGGCGCTTGAAGGCCCGCCCGGAAACGAAAGCGCAGCGGTCCGTTTTCGAGCCACTCGCCGGGGCCGCTCTCAAAGGTGACGTTCTGGTCCTGGAACTGGCCGAACGGAGGGGTGGCGCTGCAGTCGAGCGGCTCGTTGCCGAACTGGTAGAGGTTACCCGTGTCGGTGTAGATGCGGATCGCGTTGGCCGATCCACCGGACGCCAGCACCGGCTGTTGGGTGGTGTTGTCCAGGAGCGAGGTGATGGCCCAGGCGGCGGAGCGCGAGAGGGTAGCGGTCAGGAACTGGTTTTCGAGCGTGACCTCGTCGGAGGTGGCAGGCAGTTGGGCCACCGGAGACTCGGTCCCTGTCTGCAGGTAGACGGTCTCGTAGCCATAGGCCGGCACGCCGGGGGAGCTGGGGACGGACAGCAGAAGGCCGCCGTCCGCCAGCCGCTGGACCGGGAGGGTCTGCTGGCCGACGCGGACGCCCGTCACGCCTTGCGGCGCCTCCGCCGCCGGCAGCTCTGCCAGGTTTCCCACGGGGCGAACGAGGCCCACAGGATTGAAGACCACCACCGGAATCTCCCCCGAATTCGCCTTGGGCTGGACCGCACCGGCGATCCGCGCCACTCCCTGTTCCAGCGCGTCTTCGGCCAGCCGCGCGGCGAGCTCCAGGAGCGGGAGCTGCTCGTTCCAGTAGACCCGGTCGGGCGAGGTGCCGGTCACGTAGTCATGATGGCTGCTCGGCACCAGCGCCTCCCAGGCGGTGGTGATGGCGCGGTCGAGAGCGTCGAGCGTGGCGGCCGATTCGATGCTCGCGGCCCGCAGCAGGGTGCTCGCCGCCTCGGCGGCCAGAAGGTTCCGGGCTGCCCGGTTGTGCAGGATCTTGAGGCGCGGCCGGCTGGCGAAGTGGCCGGTCCAGTAGTTCTGCGCCTGGAGCGTGATCTCCTGCAGGCCCGCCGCCTGCAACGCCTTGTCCATGTAGTCGAGGAACGTGCCGGGCGTCGCCGGAACTTCGGGCGCCTGTGCGTCGTACTCCCCGATCAAGTCGAGCCAGCTCGTTCCGTTCGGGAACAGCGCGAGCGCAAAGTCGCCGCCGGCCGGGGCGAACCGCCACGAGCGCCCGTCGACGGCGGGCCAGCCGGTGTCGAACTGCTGGACGAACGTGCCGAAGGACTCGTAGCCGTCGTTGCCGTAGAAGGGCACGCCGTAGGTGTTCGGCATGTAGTGGGTGAGGGCTTTGGAGCCGTCCGACGCCTGCCAGTGGAAGACCAGGCCGTTCTGGTTCAGTTGGGCAGCGACGCTCGCGGAGCCGTCGGTCGGCGCGGCGCAGGGGGAGCCCTGCGGGGAGCCCGGCACCCGGGAGAGCCCCACGTAGGTAAGCCCCATGGCGGCCAGCACTACCGGGAGCTGTGGATCGTGGCCAAAGTCGTCCGGCAGCCAGGCGATCGGTCCGACGCTGCCCCGGAGGCCGGCGCTGCGCAGCCATTGTCTCCCCAGGAGGTAGTTGCGGATGAACACCTCGCCGTTGCACACGAGGTTGTCGGGCGAGGTGATGCCGCCGCCCATGAGCAGAAACCGCCCGATCCCGGCGGCCTGAAGCGTCGCGAGCGCCGAGGGCTGGTGGCCGAGGAAGCGCCGCAGGTAGCCGATCTCGGCGAGCGAGAAGCGGAAATCCGCCTTGCCCGGGTCCGCGAGGAGCTGGACGACTCCGTCCAATACCTGGTCGGTCGGCCCGAGCCAGTTGCCGTTCGGCTGTGGCCCGATCGTGACGTACTCGATGAACGTGTCGATCCAGTCCCAGTCGATGTGCGTGGTGGGGCAGACGACGAGGACCCCCGTGGCGTTGGCCGGGGCCTTGAGGTCGGACATGGTTCCCTCCCTTTTCGTGGCGTTTGGGTTCTACCACAAAAGGGAAGTGGGACGAGCCGCGTTGCGATCGCACTCGAAAGGCGAGGTCGCATCCCGGTCGCCGCCGGTAAGGACCACCCCGACGCCGCCCCACCCCGCCGCGCGGGCCGGCGCCTCCCCGGACGCGCGGTTTCGGCCACCCCTGAGGCCGTGGCCTTTTCGGCCCCTCTGCGCCAGTCTGGGATTGCCCGGACGGGCGG